>DASXRU010000077.1:0-25370 GCA_036506395.1 Pyrinomonadaceae bacterium
GCGTCAGCGACGCCCTCGCACGCGCCTCCGGAATTCACCATTGCCAGGTGGGACCAGTCAGCTCCGCGCGCAAGCAAAAAGGCGCCGATGCCAACCAGCAGGACGAGCCCCACTTTGATTCCCGAAAGAATCGCTGCGACGATGCCGCTCACTTGCACTGCAGCGCAATTAATTAGCGTCACTAACAGAATCGAGAGTAGTGCGATCAGTTGGAGGCTTCCGAAGGGAATAGAGTACCCCCAAAGCGTGGCGGAAAAATAATCGCCGCCAAGCCGGCCGCCGATCATGATATTCAGGAATAATGCGAACTGAACACCGAGCGCGGCTTGCGAGCCGGCCTTGCCGATAAAGAATGACATCCAGCCAAATAGAAACGCCCAGGGCCGGCCATAAGCCTCGCGCATGAACACGTATTCGCCGCCGGCCTTTGGCATCATCGCGGCCAACTCAGCGTAGGTGAGTGCGCCCGCCAGCGATAGCAAACCGGCAACCAGATAAACGCCCAGCACCCTTCCGGGCGTGCCGACGTTACAGGTCATCACGCGCGCCTTCAGGAAGACGCCAGTGCCGATGACGTTGCCAACGACAACCGAGATCGCGGCGATCAAACTCAAACCGCGGATTAGTTGAGGCGGATCAGGATGTCGCATTGAACCTCACCAACAGGTGCCGAATAGAAGAGGTACCACGTACTGAAGCTGAAAATCTAACGATGGTTCCTGGCCTCGGAGCCGGCTTCAGACGGCTTTCCCGCGGGGTTAATAGCCCAGCGCTTTTTAGAGCCGGGTCCGCCGAGCACGTCGGCCGTCAGGGCGCTTCCAGCGTGCTTACCATCGCCGCTTTAGCCTTGCGGCTAAAGCCTGGCTGAGAAGCCCGTTAAAACGGGCTTGGAATTCTGGGGCGTCGTGAACCGGGCGTCAAACGCCCGGTCTAGTAACTCTTCGGGCAAGCCGCGTGAACGCGGCTAAAAGAACTTCAAGTCGCCGCTGGATCAAGCGGCTCGTCTGCTTTGGCTTCTGCCTGCCAAAGTCTTAGCCGCTAGTTCGCCAGTTACTACTGCGCCCTCCATAAAACCCTGCCAGTCAGCCAGGTGCTCACCGGCGAACAGGACTTTTCCGTGCGGGCGTTGCAAAACTGGACGCAAGGTAAACCATTGGCCGGGGCGATAAAAGGCATAAGCTCCCTGCGTGTAAATATCCCGCTGCCAGGCATAGGATTGAAGGTTCAACGCAAGTTCCGGTGCCCGCTGGTCCAACGGCAGGAGATCGCGAGTGATGATGTCACGGCGTCTCTGACTGTTTTGCGCGGCGAGCACGTCCGCTTTTTCACCAATTGCATAACTACAAAGAATACCCTGCCTCCCGGGCTGGTCTTTTGTGCTGTGAAAATAATAATGAGAGGTGACATCGCTTACGAGCGAAAAATCTTCCTGGCCCCAAAAGCGCTCGCCAAAGAGGACCGAGTTCTTGATGATGCGCGCGTATTGAAGCTTTTCGGCAGCAGCTCGCTGCATCGACGGGAGCGGTGGATCGAAAACTATCTTGTCGAGCGTGCGAGCGGGCACGGTGCAGACGCACGCATCCGCCGAGAAATTCCTGCCGCCCGCGGTTACGTTTACTCGCCCGCCTCGTTGTGTGATCTTCTGAACAGGAACGCCCGTGTGGATAGCGGATTGTCCGATCCGCGTGGCCAGCGCCTGAACCAGACGCGAGTTGCCGCCTTCCATCTTGTAATCCATTTCGTTGGCGGGGCTGGATTCAAAATACTCTGCCGCCGCCGCGTAGGCGGAAACCATGCGAATCGTTTCGCCGAAGTCCGTGCTGTCCTGCAAATCACGCAAGAGAAGATCGTCTTCGCTGAAGCCAATCTCTTCGAGCCAGGTCCACCAGTCATATTGATCCAGGCGCAAGCGGTCTCTATCAGTGTAACTGTGATACTTTTTCCTGAACATTTCGAAGCTTTGTTTCGCCCGCGGCGAGAAGTCCCACTGGCCTGGTTGTTTGACTGTGCCGTCACGCATCAGCGACGCTTGAAAACGATGATCCTTCAGTGGAATTCCAAAATCGTGACAGAGTGCTTTCATGCGTTCGTGACTGTCACCCACCCATTCACCGCCCTGCTCGCAAACAAGACCCGGGCTTTCTTTGAAACTGAAGGAAAGGACCCGGCCTCCCACTCGCTCTCGGGCCTCGATAATCGCCACTTCCCAACCCGCCTGCTTGAGCGCGTGCGCCGCAGCCAGTCCCGAGAGACCTGCCCCAATGACGATGCACGAATAAGCTCGCCGCTGAACAAATGGTCCGGATAAAAGCGGGATTCCTATGGCCGCAACTCCCGCGGTTTTCAGAAACTCCCGGCGGGCAATGGCGCGGGTGCTTTGCAGTTTGCGCATTACCATATATCGCCGTGTAGCAGGTCTTCGTAGGTATCGCGTTTGCGAATCAGATCCGCGTTATTACCCTCCCGCACCATCACTGCCGCCGGCAGCGGGCGCCCATTGTAGGGAAACATCTGGGCCAACGAATAAGCTCCGGCGTTAAGAAGCGCCAGGACTTCACCGGGCTTCACATCACGCGGCAGTCGGCGGTAATCCGGTAAGCGCCCTTCGCGCTCAATGTCGAAATACACGTCCCCCGAATCGCACAAAGGCCCCGCCACTTTGTATTCGGCGTCGTGTGGACTGCCGGCGCAACTGGCCGAAATCAGGTGGTAGTACCACTTGTAATTGTTCATCGAGAGCAGCAGGTTATAACCTGCGTCAGTCAAGAGCCACACGTCACTTGTTTCCGGACGGCTCTTGATGTTTCGCACGGTCGTGAGCAAAGTGCCGGCGTCGGCAATCACGCTTCGGCCCGGTTCCAGCAGTATCGTTATCTGGTCCAGCAGATGTTCAGCATCAACTTCGCGCGCCGACTCGCGCGCTATCCGCAAGGCCTCTCTGAGCACAACAGAAGGTTCCAGATCAGCTCCGAGCATTTCTCTTTCGTGCTCGGGAAGTTGATCGGCTTGCGAAGGGTCGCGCAGGTAATTGACCGGAATGCCTCCGCCCAGGTTGATATGTTCCAGCGTATGGCCTGTCTCCCGCTGGATGGTCACAAGATGCTCCCACATGCTCTTGAAAGCAGCGGCGAACGGCTCAACATCAGGCGTTTGCGAGCCGACGTGAATGTGTATCCCGCAAACATGGACTAGATCCGGGTTTTGCAAGCTGCGGCGAAAAGCGGGAAGCACGTCAGCAGACGAGATGCCGAACTTCGAAGTCAGCAAAGCCGTTTGCAAACCGAGATGCGAGCGCGTGCCAATCTCCGGCACCAGGCGCAAAGCAATTCTGGCGGCCGGGATATTCGCATCCAGCCGGCGCAGACGACGAACAGACTCTTCAACCAGCTCGATTTCATAAATCGAATCAACGTTGATTGAGTAGATACCCGCGCGCACGGCGTCGTCGATTTCCTCGTCGGACTTGCTGGTGCCGTTGAAAATCATCTGGTCCGGGCGAAAGCCGATGCGCAAGGCTTTGAAAAGTTCGCCGCCGCTGTTTACTTCGATGTCGATGCCGGCGTCGCGCACGGCTTTGAGCACGGCCATGTTGGAGTTGGCCTTGGAGGCGTAACAGAACTTGATCGGGCGTTCCACCGTGTCAGCGGCGCGCTGCAGGCGAGCGATGTTTGCGCGAATGCGCGGCTCGGAAAAAACGAAGAGTGGCGAATCGTACTGCTCAATCAAAGAGACTGCTTCAACGCCGCTGATTATCAGGCGTCCGTTTTTGATCTCCAGATAGTCGGGGATGGCCCATGCCGGCGAAGTCATAACAAACTGGGCGGACATCGATCGCCCTCCGTCAAAGGATGATTAATCGCGAGCGAAGATAGTCTGTGTGGATTGGAGCGTCAAGTTAGAACCAGCACTGTCTTTCTTGCGGCAAGTAATCAGGCGCTCAACCTTTGGAGTGCGCCGGCAGAGCGAAGCGGCGACGGCGCTTTGGATTGTTACTCTCGACTTGCCTATCCAGAGCGGCGTCGCCGCTTCGCTCCGCCGCCGCGCTCCAAATTAGCTACCCGCCAGCAGGAGTTAACGATTGCCTTTCTAGTTTGGAGGAGGCAGACTGAAGTCTGTGCCACTCTATGGGACGAAGTTGTAGGTAAGCACGCCGACCACCCTCATAGGTTCGCCCATCAAGAGAGTTGGCGAAAACTTCGCCTCGCGGGCTGCAGCTACCGCGGCCTCTCGAAGCAGCGGATGACCAGACACGGCGTTGGCCTCAGCAACATTTCCGTATTCATCAATCGTGACTTTCACCGTTACCGTCCCAGACGCTTTAGCGCTTCGTGCAATCGCAGGGTACTCAGGCGCCGGCAAGCTGAGTGCCTTGCCATTTAGAACGCCACCGGAGATGGGGGCCTTTTTTGAAGATTGCGAGTCGGCGCCGCCGGTTGTTTCCACCGGCTTTGGGGCGGTGTCGCCGGTGCCGGCATCCGGCCTCGTCCGATCTCCAGGCTTAGCTGGGGAGGGTTGGGCATCGGCGGGCGGCGCCGGCGCTTCCTGGTTTTCAGGTTTGGCGGCGACGTTTGCCTGCACTTCGGCGCTCTTTTCCGGCAGCACGAACGAGCCCAGAAACTTTTCCTGCAACGCATCGTCTTTCTTTGTGTTTAAGACAACGATCGCATAGAAGCGTTTTCTGGTGACAAAGACCTGGGCCGTTCCATTGAGGTCGGCAATCGTGACGCGGTATTCCCGACCTGCATGCCCGTTCAGTGTTTTATCACCCGCTAAAGTCAATTTACCGATGGCATCTTTCCCGCGTATCTTTTGCGGAAACCAGGTCCTGAATGCATCGACGTAAGAGTTCAGGCGCTGCGCCTCGGAATACAGAGCGGGGTTGGACTTGATTCCAATCATCGTGGCGACTGCCATAACGGGTCCGCTCTTTGAAGTCGAGAGGAAAAGGTGAGTTTTAAGGATCCGCTGATGATACGAGTACTCAGCGGCCTCGTTGGTAGAGCCCGCGGGCATAAGAACTGTGAATTCTTCGGCAGGCTTTAGCGTCTCCCAGTCTGGAGCCGACTGTGCTAAAGCGGCAGGCAAGCCGGCAACCAATAATGTGAAGCCAGGCAACAGAGTCAGCAACAGAGTTTTGAGCCGGTTGAATCGCATTGATTACGCTCCTTTCTGTTTTCCCTTTTCACGTTCAGCTTGCACAAGGACGCGGCGCAGGATCTTTCCGGATGCTGACTTAGGAATCTTATCGATAAACTGCACCTCGCGAATCTTCTTGTGTGGCGCCACACGCCCCTCGACAAAGGCCATGATCTCTTCAGCGGTGGCTTCGCCCTTGAGCACGATGAAAGCCTTCGGCACTTCGCCGGCTTCTTCATGGGGCAAGGGAATTACCGCGGCATCAGCAATCGCCGGATGCGAGAGGAGCAAGCCTTCGAGTTCCGCGGGCGCGACCTGGAAGCCCTTGTATTTGATCAATTCCTTGACGCGATCGACGATGAAAAAATCGCCCTCGTCATCTGCGTAGCCGATGTCGCCCGTGTGCAGCCAATTGTCCACGTCGATCGTATGCGCGGTTGCTTCGGGCTTATTGAGGTAACCTTTCATGATCTGCGGACCGCGAACACAGATCTCGCCTTCCTCGTTAGCACCCAACTCCGCCCCGGTTTCGGGATTCAGAATTTTGCAGTCGGTATTCGGCGCCGGGGGGCCAACCGATCCCAGTTTGACCCAGGCATCGCCGGCCGGCGTGCTGTGCGTAACGGGACTGGTTTCTGTCATGCCATAGCCCTGCCGAATGCCAACGCCAAGCCGCTGCGTGCAGGCGCGCGAAATCGATTCGCCCAGTGGAGCAGCGCCGGAGAAAATCGTTTTAAGTTTCGAGAGATCGTAATTATCAACCTCCGAACACTTGGTCAAGCCCAATACAATAGGCGGAACCAGGTGAGCCAACGTGATGCTGTACTTCTCCAGGATTTGCAGGAACTGCTCGAGATCAAAGCGCGGCATCATAACAATGGTTGCGCCCTGGCGCAGGCCCATGTTCAGGATCACAACCAGGCCGTAAATATGAAACAGCGGCAAGACGGCAATCAACCTGTCGTCGCGATGAAAATAATCCAGCCCCTCCATCTGGCAAAGATTCGAGACCAGGTTGTGGTGAGTGAGCATGACACCCTTCGGTAGCCCGGTGGTGCCGCTCGAATAAGGTAGCGCGACCAGATCCTCGCGAGGATTGATCCTTACTTCGGGAGGTTCGCCATTGCTTTCCATTAACCGCGCGAAAGGCGTAGCGCCTTCGACTTCTCCAAAAACAAAAAGCTCCTGAACGTTTGCTTTCCTGGTTGCGGCGTGCACCTTGTCCGCAAACTCGGGAACGGTGACCAGAAATTTTGCCCCGGCGTCCTTGAGCTGATGCGCGATTTCTTCCGCCGTGTAGAGCGGATTTACGGTGGTGTTGATTCCGCCCAGCATGGCTACGGCATGAAACGCGATTGCGTATTCGGGAATGTTGGGACTGAGAATGCCAAAGACATCGCCCTTTGCGAAACCGCGCCCGGCCAGACTTGCGGCTACCCGGCGTATCGATTCTGCAAACTGGGCGTACGTGATCACTCGGCCAGTTGGGCCTTCGATCAGTGCGGGCTTATCGCGCACTTCGTGCGCGTGTTCCAGGACAAACTCAGTCAGCGGAACGTCGGGAATATTTACTTCAGGATATGGGCCGCGGAAGATCATGATTCGTGTAACGCAAACTGTTAGTTTGCGGGCGAGCTAAAACCAACCAGGACGCAAACTAACAGTTTGCGTTACGGCACAGACTGAAGTCTGTGCCACTTCGGACTGCATACCTTATCAGGTGACCGCACATCTGCAAAAGGTTTATAGTCGCTGGAAATCCAGGGTCCCATAACGAACCCAGCAGAGGGAACAGTGTCGGAATCGCAGTCAAAACCTCTCAACATCCTTTGCTTCGCCACATACTTCAAGGGCGGCGCTTTCCTTCGTGAGTGCAAAGCCCGAGGATGCCGTGTCACTCTGGTCACCAAAGAAAAGATGCTGGGCGAAGATTGGCCGCGCGAAAGCCTGGACGATCTCGTTGCGGTACCCAATGACGCGCCGCCCGAGCTCTTTATCGATCTGGCTGCCCATCTTTCGCGCCAGGCGAAGCTTGATCGCGTCGTGGCGCTGGAGGAATTTGATGTGATTACAGCGGCGCTGGTGCGGGAACACTTCCGCTTGCCCGGAATGACCAGCGCCACCGCAACGGCTTTTCGCGACAAGCTGGTAATGGCGCTGGGCGCGAGGGACGCCCGAATTAGTGTTCCCGATTTTGTGCCCCTGATCAATCCGGACGAAATAACTGAATTCATGAATTGGGTGCCGCCGCCCTGGATCGTCAAGCCTCGTTCGGACGTTTCGGCAATTGGGATTCGGAAGGTGGAGACGCCGGAAGAAGTCTGGAACATCGTAGAGCAAATGAACGCGCGCCCCATCCTGCGTGAAAGAGCCTCTTATCACTTGCTGGCCCAGTTTATTCCCGGCGAAGTCTTCCATGTTGATTCCATCGTTGATAATGGCAAGGTCCGTTTTGCCGGAGTCAATCGTTATGGCCGGCCGCCGATGGAAGTGGCCCACCTTGGCGGCGCTTATATCTCGCACACCATCGAGTACGGCTCGGAGGATCGAAAGCAATTGCTCGAGGCCAACCGCAAACTAATCAGGGTGCTCGGTTTGGAAACAGGCGCTGCGCATGCTGAATTCATCAAGAGTAATGCGAATGGACGTTTCTATTTTTTGGAAATCGCCGCGCGCGTGGGCGGCGCCTATATCGCCGACGTGCTCGAGGCCGCTTCCGGTATCAATCTCTGGCGCGCGTGGGCGCGAATGGAAGTTGGCGGCCGGCGCGAAACGTCCGGCGATAAAGGCAGGCGCCTGCCGCGCAAGAATCACGCCGGCATAGTACTTTCGCTGGCGCGCCAGGAACAGCCTGACACTTCGTCTTATGACGATCCCGAGATCGTTTATCGAGTTAAGAAACGCCATCATGCCGGATTGATTGTGAAGGCACCAAAACTAGCACGAGTTACGGAGTTGCTCGATAACTACGCCAGGCGCTTCGCGGATGACTTCAGTGCAGTCTTGCCGCCGCTTGAGCGGGCCGAGTGAAGTGATCGCCGCGGCTTTGCCGCCTGATGTGCGGAAGGCCTGCGGCCTTCCGTTAGCGCTCCGAGACCGTTGGGCTATGCCCCGAAAGATGGGGCGTAGCCCCACCGCACATCAGGCGGCGGAGCCGCAACGGTGATGGAGAGCTGCTAAGGCCGCGGGCTACTCCATCTTTTTCAGCGGCCAGATGTCGACGCCAATCTCTTCTGAATAATGCAGCAATGGCTCGGCGTCGGGCGTAGGCAAACCAGCCGATTCGATCATTGTGGATTGAAGCGATGAGAGCGTCGCGGCTTGTAGCGACCAGGGCGGATGAAAAATTCGCGCGCGGTAGAGCTCGCCGTGATGCGCTGCATAAAGGCAGTAACGCTCGGTGAGAAAAAACTGTAGAGTTCCGAGCTGTGATTCCGGCAACGGCTCGCCAATGTTCCAGGTCGCACGAAGCTCCGCCGGCGAATCAATTCGCTTCGATGAGTATTCAATTGCGTTTCCCTTTTGCTCCAAACTCATCTCCGCTCTGAAGTACGGCAGATGATAGAAGTTCCGCGCACCCCAAACAGCCAGCGCGTTCGCTGCATCCAGTGAAAAGAACCAGACGCCGGGCACTCCATCAAGGTGCACGTAAGTTCGCACGTTCAATTCATGAAAGGCGCTGGCGCCCGGAATGGGTGGCAGAAAAGATGCCCTGATGCCCCACATGGTGAAGGGTGTAACGGCGATCCAGGCGGAGCCGTCGAAAGTATCAATTTCCAGGGTGGTAGGGACCAGCGGACGCAACAACTCTTCTTCAATGCGCCAGTGGAGAAACAGGAGCTTGCCCCACTGTTGATGCATGAGCGGCAAGCCGCCCGGACGCTGGCGAATAGAGAGGCGATCGACGTTCATCCTGACGAAGAAATGAAGCCGCGGATAAACGCGGAATTACGCGGATGAGACCAGGTATAAAAACTCAGTCTCCTTATCTGCGAGGATCTGCGTTAATCCGCGGCTGAACTTCAAGGACTGTTGGAGTTGTCTTCGCTACTCGATCCTGTCCGTTCTTCACAGAATTTCTGCACGGGCGAGAAGAGTTGCTGGCAGTAGCTGTCTCTGGAAAGATCGACCCGCTGACACTGCTCCACGCGCCACTGGGCACTCTTCATGAACTCCGTTTGCTTTGGCACGTCATCACAAAATCCCGGGGTGGGACGGCTGTTTTGCAGGCAGGTTTGCATGAAGATACTTGTTGCGATTGAGCTGGAGAAACCAGGCTCTTTCTTGTAACGGGAGATTGATTCGTCAACGCAACCCTGGTTGTCGCTCTTATGCCCAAAGTCTTTGCCTTCCGCGACCACCTCCTTGCCTCTGGCAATAAGCGAGTCCTTGTTACGCGACCACCAGAAGACTCCAGCGGCAACAACTCCTACTACCAGCAGCACAATTACTACCGCGATGATAATTAGCGCCTTGGCCCAACCTGGCATTGCAGCTCTCCTTCTCGCGAGAAACCTCGCGCTTCAGGTTCACTTCAGATATTTATCCAGCCACCCCAGCACGGTGTGGTACCAGAGTTCGGAGTTCTGCGGCTTGAGTACCCAGTGGCCCTCATCGGGGAATACCAGGAGTTTTGAGTCGACACCCAGACGCTGCGCCGCCGTGAACAATTGCAGGCCTTCCCCAAAAGGCACGCGGTAATCGAGTTCGCTATGAATGATGAGTATCGGGGTCTTGAAGTTCTTGACGAAGTTGCTTGGCGACCAGCGTTGATACATTGCGGCATTGGTCCATGGAGTTCCTTTGAATTCCCAATCGGTGAACCAGAGCTCTTCGGTCGCCCCGTACATGCTCTCGAGGTTGTAGACGCCGTCGTGTGAAACGAGCACTTTGAATCGGAAACGAGGATCGTTGTTGTGGCCCTCGATCCAGTTGATCATGTAACCACCATAGCTGGCGCCGGCGGCTCCAATGCGATTTCTATCGATGAATGAATTTCGACGAACCACATCTGCGACACCATTCATGATGTCGGTGTACGCTTTGCCACCCCAGTCGCCGCTTATCTCATTTACAAACTGCTGCCCGTAGCCTGTTGACCCGCGGGGGTTCGGGGCAAAAACGATGTAGCCGTTATTCGCGAACACTTGCGGGTTCCAACGATAGCCCCAGTTGTCGTTCCACGCGCTTTGCGGACCACCATGAATCAGGACCACCAGCGGATACTTTTTGCCAGCGTCGAAGGTTGTCGGTTTGACGACGAACCCATGAATCTTTTTGAGCGCGCCGGTCCATTCGACTTCTTCGGCTTTCTTCAAACCGAAGCGGGCCATTAGATCGCCGTTTACGCTCGTTAGCGCCGTTAGACTGCTGCCGTCGGCATTGGCGCGATAAACCTCGGCCGGCATTGCCATCGAGCTATTCACGAAAACCAGAGACCTTCCGTCCGGTATTATTTGCAGGTTGGTGGCGAAAACGTTCTCTACTATCTTCTTTGGCACGCCTTCAGACGTGGGAATTCTGTAGACAGGTTGATGGCCTCTTTCACCCGCAGTGAAGTAAATAGAATTGCCGTCGGGCGCCAGGGCCAACTCTTCAACTTGCAGGTCGAAGCCTTTGGTGAGTTCAACGCTGCTGCCGGTAACGCGGTTGTAAAGCATCAGGCGCCAGCGATCGGCTTCGAAACCTTCCGTCGCTTGCGAGCGATAGATAATAGACTTGCCATCTCGCGTATAGATTGGACCAACGTCATAGCCGCGGTTTTTCGCGGTAATGTTTCTTGCCGGGCCGCCCCCCACGGGCAGGACGTAGATATCGCTGTTGGTAGAAATCGCTTCGACTTTGTCCGGGTTGCGAACGTAGGCCAGCTCTCTGGAATCAGGCGAGAATGCATAGTCGACTCCAGTAGCCGCGGCGTAAGGAGGAGAATCGAAATCTCCCGGTGTTAGATCCTTCGCCGTGCCGCCTTTGCTCGAAATGACAAAGACATGCGTGCGTTTGACGTCGCGCCATTCGTCCCAGTGGCGGAAGAGGAGCCGTTCCGTAATGTGGGCCTTAACTTTGCTCTTGTCTGCCAGCTCGTCTTTCTTCATGTTGCAATCGTCATCGTTGCAATCCGGATGGACCTCAGACGTGAAGGCAATCCATTTACCGTCGGGGGACCATACCGGTCCTGCTGCACTGGTAGAGATTTTGGTGACCTGAGTTTTGTTGTCGCCGTCGCTGTCCATCACCCAGATTTGGCCACCGGTGGTGTACGCGATTTTCCTTCCGTCAGGAGACCAGCGAGGGGACGAAGCCGAGCGATCGCCGCTCGTAAGTTGTTTCACGGTGCCGCCTTCAAGCGGCGTAAGGTAGATTTGGGTAACGATTCTATTGGCGTCAAAGTTTACATCGCCAATTGTAAAGGCTACTCGCTGGCCGTTCGGAGAAACTCGGGGATCTCCGACGCGGCGCACCTTCAACAGCTCGTTGATGGTGAACTGGCGACTGTCTTGCGCAAACGCGACCGACGCGAGCGCAACCATGAAGATAAATGTAGACACGACGAAGCGCTTCATAGGAATCCTCTTGGAGTTAGTTTCAGCAATGTCCTGGGAAAGCGCGGCTATTATTGCACCAAATGATTTTCCGCGCACGCGAGAAGATCAGGATCCGCGGATTACGCTGATTCCACAGATTGGGTTAAACTTCCGCGGGACTGAGAATTTTGGGGATGATCGGAGCGAGGCGTGGTGATCTGGGATATCACAGAACTGACTCAGCGCGAGACCGTTCCGGAAGACGAAGCTTTTCTGTTCCAAGTCTATCTGAGCAGCCGCGGCGACGACCTGACCGAGATGGGTTGGGATGCAGAGCGGGTCCGAAACTTTTTAGAGACGCAGTACGCGGCGCAGCAGCGCTTCTTGAAAGCTAATTATCCGCAGGGTGAAGATCGCATTATAACACTTGACACTCAGCCAATCGGGAGAATCGTTGTCGAAAGAAATGACCAGGAGATTCGAGTAGTTGATATCGCCTTACTGCCGCAATATCGAAACTCCGGCATTGGGACTTATCTGATTAGAGAACTGTTGACAGAGGCAGCACGGTTGGGCAAGCCTTTTCGTACTCAGGTGATCAGATCAAGCGCGGCGCTGGGCCTGTTTGAACGACTTGGTATCGTAAAGATTGGTGAGACTGGATCGCACTACCAGATGGAATGGCGAGCGGACGCATGATACTTTTGCTTATCGTCCTTCCTCATGCAGTGCGGGCCTTAGTCTGGGTTCCCAACCAGGCGTCTCGCTTGACGTGTTTCAGTCACTTTGAAGTCGATTAGTACTACTTCTTAGTTAGCGTCAGGAAATCGCGCGGCGTATTCAGGCCGCTGCAAATCGAACTGCCACTTTACAAATACTTCCTTCTGGCTCTCGCCCCCCGCCTGCGCCCGTTCGTCTTCCCGCGTCCTGCCGTCAAGCAGACCAGGAAATGTTCCGTCCTTACCAGTAACGGTCGCAAGTTGACGGTACCGCCGCGCGGAAGACACAGTTGGGGCGAAATCGAGGCCGGTCTCCTGGTGTTGTGGCGTTTTCTAGTACAGGCGGTGTTAGAATGGCCGGGCAGGGCCCTTCGACATCCGAGTTGAGAATACAAGCCTCTTTGAGGATTAATTGGGAGTTTAGGCTTTTCTAAGATTCAGGAAGACAGCTTGAGCTCTGCTGGAACACCGGCCGGAGAATTCCCATAATCGCGACCTTCTCCAGAACCCGTTGATTGGCGCCAAAGAACCCGTTGATTGGCGCCAAGCTGATAGTTGTTTTTACTGGAACGCTAAAGTGGCAGCTCATGCGTAAACTGAGGTTTTGTGCCATAGACCTTCAATTGAACCGGCAAGCCTGCAGTCTAAAGTGTTGAAAAGTTTTTGAAAAAACAATAAACTGTGGGCTGAGATTTAATTATGCGGCTTTTACCTCGCCCCGGCCAGGACCCGCCTCCGCTCGCCGATATTGACTAAACATATATTTGAGGAGAATAGATGTCTATTACACGCAGAAAGTTCTTAAGGTCGGGGACGCTGGTTGCGTTATCCGCAGCCCTTCCCCTGAAGAGTGCGCTGCTTGTGTCCGGCCAACAAATTCAAAAGGGAGGGAATGGCGTTCCGGGCGATCGCCTCACCAGTCAGAACCCATCAGATCTGCTGGCATCTTACTCAAAGTCAGCATTCTCATCATATCTGAATTCTATCTTTCGCCTTCATACCGGATATTCGAGCGTTGATGTGACCCTGGTTCAAGTCGCTGACATGGAGCCGACAGTTAAAGGGACGTCCGCCGGGGGAGAATGCTTTTCGTTGGTTTTTGTGGGCGGCAGCGTTGCTCTAGCACAAGGCACTTACCTCGTGGAGCACCCGGCTCTCGGATCGTTCCAATTGTTTCTGGTTCCCGGTGGTCCGGATAAATATGGGGCGCAGAGTTATGTCGCGATCATCAATCGGCTTCCTTATACCTGGACGCTGATCGATGTACCGGAGACAAGAAAAGCGAAGACGGGCGCAACAACAACAACAACAACAACATTGCAAGGAACAAAGCCGCCGGAGACAACTCCGCCGTCAAAGACAATCGGACCCGCGGAACCAACCCCGCCACGGAAAATGAAGCGGGTAAATAAGAGAAGGGGAGCTGAGGAAGATTTTCAGGACTTTTGGCTGGACCAGTAAAGCTGGACCCGCATGGAAGAGTGACCTGGCATAGGCACTTGAAGAAGCCGGACATAAGGCTTTACATCACGACCCTGAAGCAGTCCAATGATCGGACTCCTTCAGGGTCGGACTGTGTTGACTCTCGATCCCCTGCAATCCTTGCCACCCACTGATATCTTCGGCGACCCAGAGAAATAGTTGCGCCGCAGCCGCCTCTTTTGAAAGACTACAAACCCCGGCGGGAGGAGAGACCTGTGATCCGGCGAGTCATCTGCGTGCTGCTGCGTTTTGCCCTGCGCATCTATTTTCGCCGCATCGAAGTGGCCGGGCTCGAACACGTGCCGCGCGATAGTCCGGTAATCTTTGTCCTGAATCATCCCAACGCTCTCGTCGATCCGGTATTCCTGCTTTGTCTTACTCCCCGTCGAGTCTCGTTCCTCGCAAAGGCGCCGCTGTTTCGCATGCCAGTGCTGGGCTTTCTAGTGCGCGCTTTGGACTCCTTACCGGTTTACCGCAGTCAGGATGAAGGAGAAGACACTGCAAAGAACAGGGAAACGTTTGTGCTGGCCCGCAAACTCCTAAGCCGCGGGGGCACCCTCGGCATTTGTCCGGAAGGAGTGTCGCATGATGAGCCGCGCTTGAAACCGCTGAAGACAGGTGCAGCGCGTATTGCGCTGGGAACTATTTCTGGTGATGATTCGCTCAATCTGAAAATCGTGCCCGCTGGTCTCTTCTATACGGCGAAGACAAGGTTTCGCAGCGCGGCGCTCCTTTACTTCGGTCAACCAATTGACGTCGAGCCGGTGCAGTTGGATGGTGCCGGCAATCCGCCGCGTGGATCTGCACGGGTGCTTTCGGATCGTATTGAGCGCGCGCTGCGCGACGTGATTCTGGAAGCGGAGCACAAGGAAGCGCTCGCTTTGATCGAAAAAGCGGAAAGAATGTTTTTCTCGGACCAGGGTGGAAAGAGGGATGAACGAAGCCTTGCCCGCGAGCTGCAGCTGCGCCGGCAGTTTCTCGAAGGCTATGCGTTTCATCGGACCCACGCGCCACAGCGCATGGCGGCGCTGGAAGCGCGCATCGCGCGTTTTGAGCAGGAGTTGGAACAGGCGGGCCTCGACCCTCGTTCCCTTTCGCCTCCATCTTCGGCAATCGGGTTAATCGCCCACCTGTTCAAGCGCACGATAGGTTTTCTGCTGTTGCTGCCTTTTGCGCTATTCGGCATTGCGGTTCATTATCCCGCTTACTATTTTGGGGATTACATGTCGCGAAGGTTGGCGCGGAATGCGGAGGACGTTATCTCCACCATCAAGATCATCTCGGCGATGCTCCTTTTTCCCTTGACCTGGATTGTTCTGGGGTTACTGCTTTGGAAGTTTACTTCCTGGCAGTTTGCAGTCCCGGCCGTGATCCTGGCGCCGCTTTGTGGCTATGTCGCCATTCGCTTTTTCGAGGAGTTGGATCGATTCGCCGGAGGGGTGTTAGCGGTAGCGCTCTTTGTCATGCGCCGCAGGTTCTTTATTCGACTTCTGGCTGAGCGCAACGCAATTCGCAGAGAGATTCTACAGCTTGGCGACGAAGCGGCTTCAGGTTAGTTAAGCTGCTCGGCAAGCGAGAGATTGGTTAAGTCACAGGGACGTTGTTTGCCGGGGTTTGCGAGGGAAACCACTCTAGCGCTTCCTGGCCGCGGGGCGCGCTGCGGATTTCTTGCGCGCGGCTGCGCGCTTTGATTTGGCTTTCTTGGCTACGGCCGATCCTCCCGCCTTACTCCGGGAGGTTTTCGCGCGCACCCTTCGGCCCTGGCGGCCGGCACTGTCAAGTTTGCCGCCACGCGAAAGATACTCGTAGCTGCCGCGCACGACGTTGCGTGCCACACCGAGCGTGTTAGCCAGGGCACGTTCGCTCGGCACCAGACTACCCGCGGTCATTACTCCCCGATCGATCAAATCATTTAACTGATCCGTGATCTGCTTCGTTAGCGATTGTGGGCTCTTTCTGTTAACGCGAATTTTTATTTCCACTCTGACGTTCCTCCTTGAGTGGCGCGTATTCTATGCACTGACCAATACACTGTCAACAAAGATTGGTGCTGCTTTATGGATGTAGCGTCAAGCGAATATCGGCCGTTGAATATCAGGGCCCTACCGGTTACTCCAGCCCCTTAACGCTGGTGCTACCAAACCACATTCCTGACTCTTGTTGCAATAGACCTCGTTCGCGCGAAGCAAGGAAGGAGCGAAGAAATACGTACATGGCCCAGCACTCGACCGCGAAAGCAGGAAAGCCAAGATACCCGGGCAACGGCATCTCAAAGAGTTTCACGTTTCCGAAGTAGGGAACAGTGTAGGTCCACTTCGAAAGCGCCCAGTAATTCCAAAACTCCCAGAGCAGGCCGCAAACTGCGCCGCCGGCAAGCAGCGATAACAACCTGCCCGATTTTCCCCCGGCGAGATCGCCGGCAATGGACGGCCGGCCGCGCAAGTGATTGATGGGGTCGAGCAGGAAGATGAATGACAACCAAACCAGCGGGGCAAACCAACGAGATATGACGACCAGCGGCAACAATGCGCCTGCCGCGCCGAAGACAATCAACGAGTACAGGACTGATTTTGAGAAACGAATTGAAACTGTTGGTCCGCGTCTGAATATTGTCGCTTGAAATAGCTCTGCCGTTTCAAACAACGCCGGAAAGATTGTCGCAAAGGCCCAGTCATATCCTACGCGGCGAATAAACGGATTTGCTGTCAGGTTGTGATAGTGCCACCACAGCTCAAGATCGGAGCGCCAGAAACGCGGCGCGTTGTAAAACTCAAAGAGCCACCAGCAGGCGATGGAGATAATGACGATCACTAAAAGCTCAACGCGATCGTTGACCAGTAGCGAGCGCCCCTTCACTTTGAATACCAGGGCGTCGACGAACAGTATGTAACCGGTCCAAACAATAGGCGTGAACCATCCGCCGACAAATTGGTTCCCGGAGAACAGAAGGACTTCGCTAACGAGGATTGTGGCGAGTCCAATGAAGCCGTGAAGTTTCATCCTGTTCGTAGACAAAGGAAGCGGCTAAACAGATTTTCCATATATCATTTTCCATTTCTCATTTGCCATTGATTTCAGCAGACCCCATGAAGGGATTTGTCCATGCTCTAGTGGAACGGACAAATTCTCGGCGTCAGAAAAACTAAATAAGAAATGAGAAATGGAAAATGAGCTATGGAAAATGTTTTGCCCTTACATCGTTCATTGTCACCGCCGATGCCGCTTATTGGATCCTTCCCCACGCGCTGGTCTTCCAATTATCAATCGCGTCCGGGGGCAAAATCCACGGTGGCAGTGGCATCATCAACCAGTCCGAGAGAGCAGCTACGTAAGGCTCGTACATCAACCGCAGCTCCAGCAAACGCTGCTCAGTTTCCGGACCATCACTCATTCGAATTCCATTCTCTTCCAAAATTCGTCGCAACCGGGTCAGCTCTGCGGACGACAGTCGAGTGTCGCAGCACTGAACATCACTGGGCTTGGTCTTAAAGACCTGGGCAATATCGACGACCGCATGCCGGGCCATCGCGAAGGTCATTCGCGCCTGCCATACGGGCGCGTGGTCAACTCCCACCATCACCAACGCGCATGTGTCGAGCACTGTGGTCAACGCTCCGATCCATGATTGATTGTCGTGCTGCGAACGAAAATAGCAGAGCACCGGATAAGAGAGATGGCTTTCCAGCAATTCCGCGGACCAACGCTCCCACTCGCTTAGCAAACGGTTAAGGTCGTCGAAGGTATCTTCAGCACGATGCCGCCTTAGCAACTCGACGGCGCTCGATGGCGAACCGGCGCGGGCGTCGAGCAGGGAAATACTGGCTTCCCGGCGCGAAAACGCCTGGTACAAGATTGGCAGGTAGCTGATGACAATGGCCAACAGACCAAAGCCGTTTGCGGCTTCAATCACCGCCAGGGTTCGTCCGAGTGGGAACACGGGAGTGATGTCGCCATAGCCGAGTGTGAAGAAGGTTGTGCCACTCAGATAAAGATAGGTCAAAAAGTTGACGCTCTCCGCCGTCGTTTGTAGCCTTGCGCTTCCCGACCAGAACATAAGGGCGTAACCGAGGACCAGTCCGGAAACCCAGATGCCCAGCAGTACCAGAAGTGACAGCGGCCCGAAAAGGCCAAGATACTTTTCCTGCCGGCGTTTTCCGGTTATGTGCCGAACTATGAACGACCATGGCGCCCAGATTGAGCTGTAAAAAAGACTGGTCAGACGAATGCGTCTGGTGACGCGTCGCGGGAGAATAACCGTCTCAAACGCGTCCCAGAGAATTATGAGTATAAGGAGCACTCCAGGAATGCCGCCGAGTATTTTCATAGTTAATGATTCGCCGCCCGTGATTAGCGGTTACTATGCCGTAGCAAACGGATGGTATCGTTGAATTGATATTTTGCGAAGTGGCGAACGAGGTTTACGGTCGCGCGGATTATGAGCTTGACAGAATCAACTTCATGCCTTGAAATCGCTGCGATTCCTGAGGATAACTACCCTTTTGCTGATCGTAATGTACGTCCGGAATCTGAAACCTGAACCGAACGGGCTGAGCGGGCCGCGATCCTGATCCTGAACAAATGATGGACAACTCATGATCGATGAAGCGTCACCTGCCGTGCCTTCCCTGGTTTGCGCCTTTGATCTTGGCGGCACCAATCTCCGTGCGGCCACCATCGACGAAAAGGGCAAAATACATTTTCGGGTTCGACACGATACTCCGAGCGCCGCCAAAACCCCCGACGAGATCGTACGCGCGTTAGTCGTTACCGCTCGTGAGTGTGAAACACGAAGCAGGACCAACGAGAAGGCGATTCTGGCAGCTTCAGTGGTCGTTCCCGGGACAGTCGATTCAAGCAATGAAGTAGTAATACAAGTTCCAAATCTTCGTTGCCTGGACAACTTTCCGCTCAAGGCCGCACTGGAAACTGAACTAGGCTGGCCCATCGTCCTGGAGAACGACGCTAATGCGGCCGCGATTGGCGAAATGTGGATGGGCGCCGGGCGCGGCTGTCGCACGATTTTATGTATGACGCTCGGTACCGGTGTGGGTGGCGGAATCATCCTCGATGGCAAATTGTGGCGTGGCGCTGATGGGTCAGCCGGAGAGATTGGACACACGACTGTCGATCCGAATAGTGGCGTGAAGTGCAAATGTGGCAACACAGGTTGTCTGGAAGTTTTTGCATCGGCGACCGCGATTGTGCGCATGACGCGTGAAGCGTTGCCGCGCTATCCGCAATCAATCTTGCGCGAGGATGCTTTAAGCGCAGCGAAGGTTTATGAAGCGGGCCTGAAGGGCGATAAGCTGGCGCTTGAAGTACTTGCACGGATGGGGACTTACCTGGGCATTGGCATCGCAAATGTGATCAACTTGCTGAATCCGGAAATGATTGCGATCGGAGGCGGCGTGGCCAACGGATGGCAATTGTTCGAGCAGCACATGCACAAAGAGGTTGCGGAGCGCGCGTTTCCGTTGCCTGCACGGCGAGTACGCATTGTTCCCGCCGAATGCGGTGATGATGCGGGATTGCTGGGCGCAGCGCGGCTGGCATTTGATAGGGGGCCAGGACGCGATTAACACGATTCACAAGATCGACCAGAACTGTCGCAACCTCCCGACTGTACGATAGGCTGATCGCTAAAAGAGCCGGTAGTATCCCTGTCGTATCCTGTAATCCGGTAAATCTTGTCTGACTAATCAATGAAGCCTCTAATCATTCATGGCCATTTTTATCAACCCCCTCGCGAGAACCCGTGGACCGGCATTATCGATCGGGAGCCAGGCGCGCATCCATTTCACGACTGGAACGAACGCATTCATGCCGAATGCTACCAGCCTAACTCCGCTGTTCACATCGTGGATGAGGATTCGGGTAGGGAGCGAGTCGTCAACAATTATCAAAAGATTAGTTTCGACTTTGGTCCCACGCTGCTTTGGTGGCTGGAACGGCAGCATCCGGAAACTTATTCGCGCATCATTGCCGCAGATGAAGAAAGCGCCAGAAATCACAACGGGCATGGCAACGCGATAGCGCAGGCCTACAATCACGCGATCCTGCCGCTCTGTAATGAGCGCGACCGGCGCACCCAGGTGGATTGGGGGTTGGCTGATTTCCGCCACCGGTTCAAGCGTGAACCTGAGGCTATATGGTTGCCGGAGACGGCATGTAACGACGAAGTGCTGGGTTTGCTGATCGATAAAGAGTTGCGGTTTGTCATCCTTGCGCCACAACAGGCGGAACGCATTCGAGCCTGTAGGACAGACATTCCTGTCTGTCCCGAAAACCAGTGGCAAGACCTCGACCCCAATACAATCGACACCGGCGTTCCCTATCGCTATTTCCATCGCGATGGCTCAGGTCGATCTATCGCAGTGTTTTTTTATGACCCGGAAATCTCGCAGGCGATTGCCTTCGAACAGGCACTGGCTTCAAGTAGTACGCTGGTGGATCGGTTTGCCCGGGCTGGCGGCTCCCTTTCCCTACTTAATGTGGCCACGGATGGGGAAAGTTACGGCCACCACCACAAGTTTGGCGATCTCTGCCTGGCCCACGCGCTTGAAATTGAGGCTCCCGCGCGCGGCTTCAGCGTTACCAACTATGGCGAGTATCTGGATCAGCATTCGCCCCCAGCCGAAGTCGAGATCAGCAATGGGCCTGACGGCGAAGGGACATCATGGAGTTGCAGCCATGGGGTCAGCCGTTGGATACGCGATTGCGGTTGTCACACTGGCGGCGAATCCGGTTGGCATCAAACCTGGCGTCAGCCGCTGAGAAAGGCGCTCGACTTCTTGCGCGATGAAGCAGCGATTTACTTCGAAGCGACGCGCGGTGAATTGTTCATCGATCCCTGGGTGGTGCGTGACGATGCGATCACGCTCGTCCTCAATCAAGAAAAATCGCGCGAGGAGTTTCTTCGCGATCATGCACCGCGCTCTCTTACTCGCGAGCAGGAACTAAAAGCTCTGCTATTTCTGGAAACACAACGCAACCTGCTCTTGATGTACACAAGCTGTGGCTGGTTCTTCAATGACATTTCCGGGATTGAGCCCGTCCAGATCCTGAGGTACGCGGCTCGAGCGATTGAGCTAATGGACCAGCTTGGCCTGCCTTCGCCGCGCGCGCAATTCCTGGAGATTCTCGCGGAGGCAAAGAGCAATCGCCCGGAGATGGGAAGCGCGTCGGATATTTATCAGCGGTTGGTCGAGCCCGCCAGTCCTTCCTTCAAAGCGGCACCAGAAAACTTAGCGGGCGCACGCACATGACGAAAAAGCCCTCCGGCAAAGCAACCAGTAAGGCGAAGAAAAGCAAGCGGGGCAGTAGCCCGCGCGTCAGCAAGGGCGTGAAGAGCGCAAAGCCTTCGCCTGATTCATTTTCACCTACGCTGGGGGAGCTTGATCTGTATCTCTTCGCCGCCGGCCGGCATGAGCGTATCTACGACAAATTGGGCGCACACGTCATCACGCATGAAGGCACAAAAGGCGTCGCCTTTGCTGTCTGGGCGCCAAGCGCGGAGAAGGTGAGCGTGGTCGGCAACTTCAACGCCTGGAGCGGCAGCCAACACCAGATGCGCCGGCTGCGTGACTCGGGCATTTGGGAATTATTCATCCCCGGACTCAAATCCGGCGAGCTTTATAAATATGAAATCAAATCGCCGGGCCGGCGCGCATTTATGAAAGCTGATCCTTACGCGTTCTACACAGAGGTGCCGCCAGGCACTTCATCGATCGTTTATGAATCGAAGTATCGCTTTCGCGACCGAGGCTGGATGGGCAAGCGCGCGAAGCGGGAACACTTTCGCGCCCCGCTTTCCATCTATGAAGTTCATTTCGGCTC
Organism: Pyrinomonadaceae bacterium; assembly: GCA_036506395.1. GTDB lineage: Bacteria > Acidobacteriota > Blastocatellia > Pyrinomonadales > Pyrinomonadaceae > DASXRU01. Next base: position 21,695 of record DASXRU010000077.1, read on the forward strand.
GTGGCGCCGGATGATTGAAGAAGATAATCGCGCCTTCAGCTATCGCGAGATGGCTCCGGTCCTTGCCGATTATGTTCGGGAGATGGGCTTCACTCATGTCGAGTTCATGCCACTAAAGGAACATCCGTACGGGCCGTCCTGGGGCTATCAGGTCAGCGCTTATTATTCGCCGTCGTCCCGGTACGGCACGCCGGATGATCTTCGTTACCTGATTGACTATCTGCATCAGCGCGGCATTGGCGTGATCATGGATTGGGTGCCGGCGCATTTTCCCAAAGACGCGTTCGCACTGGGACGTTTCGACGGCACGGCCCTCTACGAGCATCTAGATCCCAGGCTGGGCGAACATCCGGACTGGGGCACGTATATTTTCAACTACGGCCGCAACGAGGTGCGTAACTTTCTCCTGGGCAACGCGCTCTTCTGGCTGGATGAATTTCACCTGGACGGGCTGCGGGTCGATGCGGTCGCGTCAATGCTGTATCTCGACTACAGTCGAAAAGAAGGTGAGTGGGTGCCAAATCGGTTCGGCGGCAGAGAAAATCTGGAAGCAATTTCATTTATCAAAGAGGTGAACGAGGTAACTCATCGCGTGCATCCTGGCGCCATGATGATCGCGGAAGAATCAACGGCGTGGCCTCAGGTGAGCCATCCGGTTTACGCAGGCGGGTTGGGCTTTGACTTCAAATGGAACATGGGCTGGATGCACGACACGCTCAAATACTTTCAAACCGATACGCTCTTCCGGGGCGGGAACCACAACGCGCTGACCTTCGGTTTGATTTATGCGTGGAGCGAAAATTTCATTCTCCCTTTTTCGCACGATGAAGTTGTGCACATGAAAGGTTCGCTGCTGAACAAAATGCCCGGCGATACGCAGCAGAAGTTCGCCAACTTGCGCGCGCTCTACGCATACATGTGGGCGCATCCCGGGAAGAAGTTGCTTTTCATGGGCGGCGAGTTTGGCCAGTGGCGCGAATGGAACGAGAAGGTAAGCCTGGATTGGCACTTACTCGAAGAGCCGGCGCACAAGGGAGTGCAGACTTTGCTGCGCGACATCAACAAGCTTTATCTAAAGCACCCGGCGCTGTGGGAAGCCGACGGCGAGGCGGAAGGTTTTGCCTGGATCGAAGTTGATAACGCGGCTCAGAACCTGATTTCGTTCAGGCGTATCTCGCCGGCGACCGGAAAAGAGATTGTGTGCGTCTGCAACTTTTCTCCGGTCACCATTGAAAACTATCGGTTGGGTCTGCCTCGGGCAGGGAAGTTCAAGCAGTTGCTGAACACTGATGCGGAAGCGTATGGCGGCAAAGGGATGGGCGTGGTTAAGAGCATCACCGCCGAAGAGGAACCCAGTCAAGGGTTCGAGTATTCAGCCGTGTTGACACTGCCGCCTTTAGCGACGATGTGGTTTGAGGGCCGGGGTTAAACGTAACCAGATTGGATTCAATTCAACCTCTTAAACTTGACGCGCATCAATACCTGCTAAGATTCTTCGTTATGGCCAGATGCTACCCTCTCGAATTCTGATGCCATCGCCGTCATCAGTTCTGCGCCCTCAATCCTTGTATCGACCATTTTCGCCAATAACTGACGGGTCTCTTCGTCTTCCAAAACCCCTGTGTCCGTCAAACAATACTTATTGAGAAACTCGATCAATTCGTTCCGGAAGGGTGAAACGAATGGCATTTTAAGAGCCTCGACTTGTTCTAGTGCTGTGTCCGTATCACCGACAAACGCCGCAACCAATCCTAGCGCGTAGCGGTAAAGGCCGAATTTTGCTGCGCCTCCATAGCGTCTTCGAAAGCATTGAGGGCCTCGAACTCGCGGCCCGCCTTCAAGTAAGCTTTTCCTAAATTGTATTGCAATTCACCGTAGTTGTAGCTGCTCGCTGAAAGGTCCTGACTGACCTGAGCGTCGAATTCTTGGAACTCCCGTTCATTCGCGATTCGCCGTGCTTCCGCAATTCTCTCGGCCCGGTACTCTTCGTCTTCCCGATACTCCGCGATCGCATCTTCAAATACGGCGATTGCCTCATCATACATTCCACGTCCAAGAAAGTGCCGCCCAGTCTTTTTGTGCAATTCCGACAAGTTTCTCGCGGCATTATTAAGCTCAGAACCAAGCTGGCGAATGCGCTCCAGTGACTGGTTCTTCTGCCTTCGAAAACTCATAGTGCCTTCTTCATCTTCGTTCGCTGTGTGGGGTCATCGGCCTGAAAGAATAATGTACTCACCGCTCTCAAGCAGCAGTCTTGTACCTATCTCCGCCATGTGATCAAAAAGCCGCATCCGCTCACGTGACCGTGTAGGCAATGGAGTGCTGACAATTACTCGATGATCCGGTCTAGCGACAACTCGGGTCGTTCCTCTGGCTCGCGGATAAACCTTCTCTAGTGCAGCCAGGTAGTCTGCAAGGGCATCTTTCATTTTGGCCCAACTATGCCGCGCGTTTCCCGGTCTCGGGTTTCCAGTGCAGGCGCAAACGCTTCCCCGAAGCCGCACATTCCCTCAGGTACATGTTTATTAGGGTTTGATATGGAATGGCAAGCTCCCCAGCCATTTTCTGAAAATACTCGATCGTTTCATGGTCGAGTCTGATTGTAAGTTGCCGCTTGAGACGTTTGGCATAGGGATTCTTCACTGCTTTTGAGAAATCATAGTTTTTCTTCATTTTGTTCTCTGTTGCTCGTACTGCTTCCTTTCTGTTCTGTTTGCCTTCCTAGCTGAAATGATACGAACTATTTGGTCCGATTGTCGGTGGCAATGACAAACAACCAGGATTCGAAGTTGCACGCTGAAGCCCATAATCACGAAACGATCTTCTTTCGTTGAGTGCTCTTCGTCCGGAATCAATAACGCCTCTTCATCCAGAAAGACTGTCTTTGCCTCTTCGAACGAAACACCATGCTTTCGGAGATTAATGGCTGCCTTATGAGCATCCCATTCAAAACGAAGCAGTGTCACGCCTACAGTGTAACTACACTGTAGCCCGGTCGCAAGACAGGTTCGCGGTGGTTCGACCTTTCGCAGTTTCGGATTCAGGCGGCCATCGTGTAATCTTCGCCATCGCTATGACCAACTGGGCTGAAATTCGCCGGCAATTTCCCGTAACTGAAAATGTCGCCTATCTCAACAGCGCGGCGGCCGGGCCGGTGTCGCGTGGTTCATGCAAGGCCGCTTCGAACTATTACGAAACGATGATGCGGGACGGCGACGTGCACTGGACGCGTTGGCTTGCAGAGCGGGAAGCGGTTAGAAAAAGAGTGGCGGCGCTAATTAATGCCGAGCCCGAAGAGATCGCTTTTACCACCAATACCTCCTCAGGCATGACCGTCATCGTCGATGCGCTGGAGGGCCGCGGCAAAGTCATCTCCTGCGACCTTGAATTTCCAGTGACGACGATTCCCTGGATGCATCGCGGCATCGAGGTTCAATTACTCAAGTCCGTAAACGGCGAACTGCAAATGGATGACGTAAGGCAAGCCATGACCGATGCGACCGGGGTGATAGCGCTCAGTCATGTTCAATTCTCAAATGGATTTCGCATTGACCTTGAAGAGCTGGGCCAGGCAAAAGGCACTCATGCGCTGGTGGTGAACGCCAGCCAGTCAGCCGGAGTTTTCGAAATCGATGTCAAAAGAATGCGCATCGATGCGCTTTGCGCCACCGGACAT
>DASXRU010000078.1:0-3736 GCA_036506395.1 Pyrinomonadaceae bacterium
TTAGAGTACCGACTTTAGTCGGGTTCTTCTCAGTCATAAAGCCCGACTGAAGTCGGTACTCTGAACGCCCGCTTCCCAGATCTAGACACTACCGCTAGACGCACCGCACGTGACAGTCAAGAAGCCCAGCCGCTTAAAAACTCTCGCGGGAAAACTTCTGCTCATTCTCTTCGGAATTCTTGTGGGCGCTCTTATCGCGGAGATAGCGCTGCGCGTCGCCGGGTTTTCCTATCCGGAATTCTACCAGCCTGATGAATCGCTTGGTTACACGCTGCGGCCCGGAATGGAAGGCTGGTATCGCAAAGAAGGCCAGGCCTATGTCCGCATCAATAGCGAGGGCTTGCGCGACCGCGAACACTCAAAAGCAAAGCCGGTCGGCACGTTCCGCATCGCCGTCGTGGGCGATTCTTATCCGGAAGCATTCCCGGTGGCGATGGAAGATTCTTTCTGGGCCGTTATGGAAAGAAAGCTGCAGGAGTGTGGCGCCTTTGATGCGAAGAGGATTGAAGTCATCAACTTCGGAGTGTCCGGGTATGGCACTGCTCAGGAACTCCTGACGTTGCGCGAGCGCGCTTGGAGCTATTCACCAGACCTGGTGATGCTGGCGATCACCACCAACAATGACATCAGCGACAATGTTCGCTCGCTAAAAAAGACAGATCGCGTTCCCTACTTTGTCTACCAGGATGCAAGACTGGTGGAGGACGATTCGTTTAAGAGAACGGGGACATTTCGATGGCGACGTTCGGCAATTGCCAGCCTGGGTCGCTGGTTTGAAGATCATTTGCGGCTGGTCCAGGCAATCGAGGGGGCGCAGCGGGGTCTAAAAATCTGGCTGGCATCGAGGCGAACTAACTCGGCGCCCACTCAACCCAAAATGGATGGCGCAGCGGCGCCGGCGCCGGCATCCGAAGATGAGCTGGGCGTTGATAACGTGGTCTATCGCGAGCCGCGAGATGCGGTATGGCAAGAAGCCTGGCGGGTGACCGAAGGGTTAATCGTGATGATGCGCGACGAGGTCCAGAGCCATGGAGCGAAATTTGTCGTGGTTACTTTGAGCAACGGCATCCAGGTGTATCCCAACCAGCAAGTGCGCGAGAGCTTTCTAAAACGAGTTGATGCGAAGGACCTTTTCTATCCGGACAGGCGCATCGGAACATTCGGCGTTAAAGAAGGTATCGCCGTAATTCCGCTGGCGCCTGGGATGCAAGCGTATGCCGATCAGAATAAGGCTTTCCTGCACGGCTTTCCGGGCAGCATCGGCCAGGGCCACTGGAACAGTTTGGGTCATCGAGTTGCTGGAGAAATGATTGCGAGGGATTTATGCGCTGGGTTTGTTAAAAGATGGGCTTCTGGTATTGAGCTAACTTCAAGAATGAGTGAACGATCCACTAAATCACACTAAGCAACACCAAGCAACACTAAGTTTTCTTCGTGAACTTTCGTGTAGTTCGTGGATCGTTCGTCCCAACGGCCAAACGACAGATCTCTAAATAAAGGCACTACCGCCTTCTGCCCCACTTGCTAAACTGAAATCAGGATGGATAATCTTAAGAACTCGATTCGTTGATTGTGCGCGCGGTGATCTTTTGAAGGCTAAGAGTCTATGGACTACCACGAAAATGTTTTGGGATTAATCGGCCACACTCCGTTGGTGAAGTTGTCGCGATTGACCAAAGGCGTCAAGGCCACTGTGCTGGCAAAGATGGAGAATCTGAATCCCGGTTTCTCCGTGAAGGATCGCATCGGCATCTCCATGATTGAGGCTGCCGAGCGCGAGGGAATCCTGAAACCAGGCGGCACGATCGTAGAAGCGACTTCGGGCAACACCGGCATTGGTCTGGCGCTGGCCGCGGCCGTCAAGGGCTACAAGTGCATCTTCGTGATGACCGACAAAGCTTCGGCAGAAAAATCACGCTACCTCAAAGCGCTGGGCGCCGACGTTGTGATCACTCCCGTCTCCGCCAAGCCGGGCACGCGGGATCACTACGTATCGACGGCGAGGCGAATCGCTGCCGAGACACCCAATTCGTTTTATCCGGACCAGTATTCACATCCGGCAAATCCGGAAGCGCACTATCGCACCACCGGGCCGGAGATATGGGAACAGACGGAAGGCAAGATTACCCACTTCGTTTCGGGCATTGGCACCGGCGGCACGATCTCGGGCACAGGGCGGTTTTTGAAGGAAAAGAATCCTAACATTCGGGTGATTGGCGCCGACCCTTACGGCTCAATCTACAAGACCTACAAAGACACTGGAAAAATTCCGGAGACAACGCCGTATCTCGTCGAAGGCATTGGCCAGGAGGTGCTGCCGCTAAACGCCCAACTTCAATATGTCGATGAAGTAATCAACATCACCGATCGCGAGTCGTTCGAACTCTCGCGACAACTGGGGCGGACGGAAGGAATATTTTGCGGAGGTTCTTCGGGAACGAACCTTGGCGCCGCCTTGCGGGTGGCACGCGACCTGGATGAAAACGGTGTCGTCGTCTTCATCATTTGTGATACTGGCGAGCACTATTTGACCAAGCATCACTCCGACGAGTGGATGAAAGAGAAGCGTTTACTCGAACCGCAGAAGATCACTGCCGGGCTAATCAGCGAAACCAAGGGAAACTACGGGCCGGCGAACCTGGTTTCCGTAGGCCCGGACACGCGAATTGCCGACGCGCTGGCGATGATGAGCGAAATGAGTGTGACACAGATTCCGGTGCTGGATGACGGACGGTCGGTCGGCGCGCTGCGCGAGAGTCGTGTGCTTTCGAAAGTTCTCAGGAATCGGGAGCTGCTGGAGTCACCGGTAAGCGAAGTGATGGACGCGAGTTTTCCCACGGTCGATGTTGACGCCGGCATCAACGATGTCACAAAGAAGCTGCAATCCCATCAGGCGGTGCTGGTTGAGGAGTACGGGCGCATAACTGGAATCATCACGCGCCACGATGTCCTTGATGCGCCAGTCAAGTAGGACAGGCATTCCTGCCTGTCTGTTTTTTGATTAATTCTGAAAACAAAGCAGCGGGGGCATGCCCCCTTCCTGACTGCAGGTATTCCTGGTAGAGCTTTGATTCTTCAAATTGGAAGTCTGACCTAACTTGATTCATCAAGTTGGAAGTCTGACCCAACACTATCTACTTGCAGTCAGGAAGGGGGCATGCCCCCGCTCTTTCGAGCTCCATTCTGTCCTGTTCGACGTTTTACACCCTTTCGTAAAACTTCACCTGCAAGCCTTCATCCAGCTGGCGCACCTCATACAGCTCAAATCCTTCCAGATAATTTGCCGGCATGAATGTGTCTGCGCCTTCGACTGCGAGGGGGACCTCAGTAACAAACCATCTTTCGATGTACGGAAGGAACGATTCATAGACTTGCGCGCCGCCAATCACAAACAGGTGTCCCTCATGATTACGGCTGAATTCAACCACGGATTTGATATCGCTGAGAACGATCAGCGAGTCCTGTGTCGCAATATTCTTCTCGCGACTGAGAACAATGTTCTGTCGATCCTTGAGCGGCCCTTTCAGAGTCAGCCAGGTATGCCGGCCCATCACCACGGTATTCCCCATCGTCGTCTCTTTGAAAAACTTCATGTCGGCAGAGTAGTGCCACGGCAGGCGGCCGCCTTTGCCGATGGCGCCGTTTCGATCTACTGCGACGATGCCGATGATTGCCATAGTGGGACAGACATTACTGTCTGTCATTTGATATAACGCAAAACTGTTAGTTTGCTGGC
>DASXRU010000079.1:0-75135 GCA_036506395.1 Pyrinomonadaceae bacterium
GAGGCGCCCACGCGTGTCAACGATCCGGCTCTTCCCAAGCGCTTTAGCTCCTGGCCGGATGGACCCGGCGGTGGCCGGCCACGTTCAGCTTGCATCGTAATCACAAAAGATGACGGCGGAACGATTGGGAGTTAGTCAGAGGTCTGAGATCTGAGATCTGAGGTCTGAGATCGGAGATCGGAAATCGGAAATCGGAAATCGACCGCGGCTTCTGACCTCTGACCTCTGACCTCTGACTTACTTGCCAATACCGTTCTGAGATTCCTCAGGAATCACCTCGAGCATCAGTTTCTCCGTGCCTCTCATTACTACGAGAGATGACTTATGTCCGATGCGATCCTCTGACAGCAGCTTATGAAGATCGTCGATGCCGGCAGTCGGGTGATCGTCAAAGGCAATAATGATGTCCCCTTCGCGCACTCCAGCATTCCTTGCCGGACTGTTCCCCTCGAAAGACACCACAAAGATTCCGCTCTCAACTGCAAGGTTGTAGTAGCGGACGATCCGGCGCGGGAGCGGAACGTTCTGTCCAGCCAGGCCGATATAACTGCGACTGACTTTGCCGTCGCGAATTAGACGGCCGGCAACGAACTTGGCAGTATCAATGGAAGTAGCAAAGCAGATCCCCTGGGCCGGCAGAATCATCGCCGTGTTGACACCGATCACTTCTCCGCGAGAGTTAACCAGTGGCCCACCCGAATTGCCGGGATTGAGCGCGGCATCCGTTTGAATCACAGCGTCCATCAACCGGCCCGACTGCGCGCGCAGCGAGCGCCCAAGCGCGCTTACCACTCCAGCAGTCACGCTGTACTGAAAGCCGTAGGGATTGCCGATGGCCACCACCAACTGCCCCACCCGAATTTTTTGCGCCTCGCCCAGATAAGCCGGTACCAGGTTCGGCGCGTTGATTCTGATTACTGCCAGGTCAGTGTCGGGATCGTCTCCGATCAAATCTGCCTGGTACTTGTGTCCATCTGAGACAGTTACTTCAATTCTCTTAGCCCCGTGCACCACGTGACTATTCGTCAAAATGAAACCGTCGGGTGTGAAGATGAAACCCGAGCCGCTGCCCCGGGCTTCCTGCGGCAATCCTGGTGCGTTTCCTCTTCTGCTCCTAACAGGTTGCTGGACCTCTATATACACAACCGACGGGCTGACCTTTTCCGCTGCCGTGATCACCGCGCGCGAATACGCATCCATGATGTCGTCGTCCGCGTGCGAGTGGGCCAAAGGGTCACTCGTAGTCCGTGCATCCTCAGACTCAAACCGTTCGTCGTTCACTAATTCAATTTCTCGTCTCATAACAGTTTTGCCTCAAAGTTCATGGATCAGGTCAGGTTCGGCTTTGCCCCAGCTCGTTGGATTCATCAACGAGTCGCAGTAATCGTTGAACTCTTCTCTTAACGTTAGATGGTGAGCTGGAATTTCCATGTTCGATCTAACACCAAACGAACACTGAGGCGCCCCGGCCGACAAGCTGTGGTCGTTGTATTCCGCTTAAATACGAATCTTATTGTGTCATCTGATTAGGTTCCATTTCCGTGCCGCTGATGAACTTCTGAATGTATGGGTCTTGTGACTGAATGAATTCTTCATTGGTGCCGCTAAAGATCACGCGGCCCTCGCGCAGCATCAGGATCTTCGTGTTGCTGAGACAGAACTTATCTCCTTCCTCTTTGACAGTAACCTCGCCCTTCTCAGAAATGGCTGCGTACGCAGTGGTAATGTATTTGACAGTGTCCATCTCATGCGTAACGAGGATGGACGCGATGTCTTCCAGATCGCGCAGCCTGATAATTAACTCCGATATGGTTGCAGCCGTCGGCGGATCCAGGGCGACAGTGGGCTCGTCAAACAGAACAAGCCTGGGATTCCCAACCAGAGCACGCGCGATGCTAACTCGTTTCTGCATGCCCCCGGATAATTCGTTCGGCAGCTTATCCAATTCTTTTTCAAGATCGACGAAGCGTAGTAACAGACTGACTTCCTTTTCGATGTCTTCCTCAGGTACGCCCTCCTCGTGCAGGCGGTAACCGACGTTGTCATAAACCGTGAGCGCATCAAACAGTGCGCCCTCCTGAAAGACCACTCCGATCTTGTCGCGGACAGGCTTTAACTGCGATTCGTCGTAACTGGTGATGTCTTCGCCTTCAATTAGTACCTGTCCTTCATCCGGCTTCAGAAGTCCGAGAATAAGTTTAAGGACTGTGGACTTGCCACCCCCTGAACCACTGAGGATGATCTTGATCTCGCCCCTCATCACGGTGAAGCTTATTCCATCGAGAACTTCTTCATCTTCAAAGGAGAAATGAACATTGCGGAACTCAACCGCGGGGACCGACAGATCCTGATCCCCGGGCTGGGCCGAGCCTGATTTCAGAGTTGTTGCTGACTGATCAGGTTCCGACGAATTTGTCGGAATCTGAACTTCAACGGAGTCTGTCATCGCACTTCGGAAAACCTATTTCTTGCGTGTTTGAGCAGCCTTCTTCGCAGCGCGAGAACGCGAAGCTGCCGAACGTTTTGCTGCCGCGCTGCGAGCCTGGCGTGATAGCGCCGTTTTGGAGGCAGCGCTTCGACCCTCACGTTTGAGCGCACCCAGGGTGGCGCGCGAGCGTTTGGTCGACTTCTTTCCTTTGGCAGCGCTCTTCCCTTTGCGAAGATCGCGCGCCGCCTGCTTTCGGGTCTGCTTTGATGCCTTTCCCTTCCTGGGCGCCGGAAGATCGACACCGGCCCGGCGCGCTTTCGACAGCCCGATCGCGATCGCCTGCTTCGCTGACCGGGCCCCGTGCTTGCCCTCGCGAACGTGCTCGATTTCTTCCCGCACAAACTCTCCCGCCTGCGTGCTGGCAGCTTTCCCTTCGCGCTTATCCTCTTCAGCGCGTTCTAATGTTTCATCTTCCGGCATGTTAGCTCCTTTCGTTTCTCCTTAGCACATATTGTCTATCGTAAATGTCGTGCTGTTTTTGACCAAGTGATAGATCATCCGCAATCTTCGTTATCGAATACGACTCATGGTCGAAGTTCCGCTCTGGTCTGGAGCAGGCGCAGGATGTGGCTGCGCGAAATTATTCCTTCGAGATGGCCATCTCGAACAACAGGCAACTGGTTCAGGTCTTCCCGGCCCATCACCTCCAGCGCTTTGGTGACGGATGTTTGAGGTGCAACAGTGTGGAGGCTTTTCAAGGGACGCATTACCCCCGACACTCTACTGGATTGCCATCGCGGGCGCTCGACCGTTTTTACTTCGTGTGGCGTGATTAATCCGCTCACGTGCCCGTTCTCCTCGACCACGAAGCAGCGTTGTCCCGTGTTCAGCAAGTGCTCGTTCACAAAAGTCTGCAAATTCATGCCACCATCAACAACTGGCCAGTCGCGCGTCATGACATCACTGACTCTGACGCCACGAAGGCCCTCGGCCACTTCCACCTGCGCGTAGCTGGCCCGCGCCGCCTCGAGTAGGAACCATCCGATTAGAGTTAACCACAGCCCGCCGAAGTTCCCCCCACCAAAGAAGCGAAGAATACCCCAAATGATAAAAGCAAAAGCGACAACCTGACCAACTCTCGCGGCGATGCGCGTGGAACGTGCAGGATCCCCGGTTATCCACCACACAATGGCGCGCAACACGCGGCCACCATCGAGGGGAAAGCCAGGAATCATATTGAAGAAAGCAAGGGCTATGTTTATGTAACCCAGCCACTGAAGAACCGCGATCGGCGGAGTGCCTGGCTCCCTGGCCGGTGACCAACCGAGCGACCAGGCAAGAGTTAGACAGAGGGCGCCAATAACAATGCTCGTGATGGGACCGACGATTCCCATCCAGAACTCGGTCTTTGCGTCCGACGCTTCCTTCTCGATCTGGGCCACACCGCCAAGAGCAAACAGAGTGATCGAGCGCACGGGCAAACCGCGTGATCGCGCCACCGCGGCGTGCGACAGCTCGTGGAGAAGTAGAGTGGTGAAGAACAGCAGGCTGGTGATGATCGCTGTCGTCCAAATGACGGTGGGGCCCCATTTGGGATTAACTGTGGAGAACTGCCCGACCAGCGAGAGGGTCACCAGCAGCGCTATGATCAGCCAACTGTAGTGCAGCCCCACCCGCACCCCGAAGATACGGCCGAGCTTGATCTGTGCTTCCATTCCTTTGAAAAGTCGCGAAGGACCGTATCACTTAAACAACTGGACGGCGCTTTGAATCGCCTCGGCCAGAGTCGGGTGAATATGAATGGCATCGCGAATCACCGTATATGGTGCGTCAGCATTCATCAGTTCCACGTGCATATGAACCAGCCCGGTTTTCAAGTTTTCTCTACCAGCCTTTTCTGATAATACAGTCCCCGCTCGTACCCGCGACGGAAAGCTTCGTCGCTGCCAGCTTCGCCGTAAAGTGCGTTCAAATTTGAAGTCACCTCTTCGTAGGGTTTGCCGCGCAGCTTCGCATTGAGAGCTGCCTCAAAGCCACGCCGGTAATTTGTTTCATCTTGCCGGAAGTCCCTGCCATTAGAGTTATAGTCTGCTTCCTCAGCGGCACGTAATTCTCGCCACCAATTCTCACGTGCCACATCGATACTCTCTGCTCGAGCAATTTCAAACGCCTCTCTAACGCGCTCAGCAGATTCTTCGTCATCGGCAAAAGCGATGACTACCGATCGGCCTCTTCTCAGCGCCTGCTCATACACATACAATTCGTCATGCGGCAGACCATCCGCCAGTGCTTCATCCAAAGCTTCACCCACGGCCATGCCGGTCGCGGTCCCGCCCACTCCCAGAATAGCCGCACCCAGAATTCCTCCGGCAATGACTGGCCCCACTCCGGGAATAATCAAACTTGCTGTCGCCATTCCCAACGAAGCCCCTCCGGCCACGCCCATTGCGCCACCAACGACTCCTCCCATCGCTTTGCCTTCTCCGGGTGCTTCCGTATCAGCAGTAGGCACGTCTTGCTCCACCTGTTTCTTACCCATGTTGGGCGTCAGCAGAGCGATTCGGTCATTTGGTATGCCCAGCGAATGTATTTGCTGAACAATACGCTCTGCGGCTGCGCGCGAATCAAAAATTCCTGCTACTGTCTCCATGGTCGCTCCTTCTTGAAAATGTTTTAGTCCGGTATTACATTCTTAGCGCCGGCAGCCTCGAGTAATGGGACGGCGTCGGTATAACCCTTCTCTTTCGCAAGCATCAGGGCGGTCTTTCCGGTCTGGGTGAATTTCGCCGATACGTCAGCGCCTTTGCTTAACAAATCGCGGACAATTTCACTGTCACCAGCCGATGCCGCCAGCAGCAGCGCAGTGGAACCATCGTTAGCTTTCACATTCACATCCGCCCCATGTTCCAGCAATGCTTTTGCGGAATCAGTGTGCATGTTGGTAACCGCAAACATCAGAGCTGTCCGGCCTTCATCGTCTCTTGCATTCACGTCCGCTCCGCTCTCGAGCAATGCTTTCACCCTCTCAGTTTGTCCTTCGAGAGCCGCACGCATTAATTCTGTGTGACCGCCTTCATGTTCTGCTGATTCACTCATCTGTGCGCGCGTAGGCATAATGCACCTCCTGCTCCACAATCATTTCGCGCTAAGACGGTCCATTGTTTCGTGCCCTGCTCGAAACGCCTTTTGGCGCCGGGGGAAAATCTGCCAATAGGTCCTGATGATGGGCCTGACCACGTTCGTACCCGCGTTGGAATGCCTCTGTCTGTTGGTCGTCGCCAAAATACCGACCTAACAATACGGAGCCTCCAACTTTTATCTTTGGCTGCTCGAAATTACAGGACTAGCCCGTCCCGCTTTTCAAGAATGTCTCGCAGCCACCACTCATGCTTTTCATGAATTTGCACGTGCCGCGAAAATAGATCGACCGTGCCGGGATCATTCTGCTCGTCCGCTGTCCGAGCTCCGTTACGCATCTCTTTAATAACAACCAGGAGATTGGCGTCGGCTTCCTCGATCATTTGACGCATCGATTGACCGTGCTCAGCTACTTTGACGCTGGCGGTCTTTAAGATTTCCTGTGGTCTGGAGATCGGGTCCTGTCCGATCATCCGCACGCGCTCAGCGAAGTCGTCGACAGTAGTCAGTACGGCAATTGCAAACTCATCAAATAGCAGGTGCAGGTCGCGGAAAAGTGGACCATACGACTGCCAGTGATAGTGTTTGTAGTTGGCATAGAGGACAAACGCGTTGGCAACCTGACGCTGAAGGTGTTCAACGACTGCGTTTGTTGGTGCGTTCTCGCGGGATATTTCTTTGGCGACTGTTTCAGATTGGGCGCGTTTTTGCGCCGCTGCGCTGCTACCGGTTATGTTAGCCATCTGTTCAGCTCCTCATTAATGAGATCCAGTTGTTCGATAAACTTCAGTTTGTCGTATCTCTCGCAAAACTAACCAGAGTTTGAGCAATTCAACGACAAGCTGTGAAGTTTGTCGGGCATTTCAAAACCTAAAGTTGACCGCGCGCTTGTCTTAGCCCCTCTGTTCGAAAACAACTCCATCAACCATGTCGGCTGGCAGGGCGGAGCGAAAACGGAGCAGCGTTTTTATCTCGTCCGCGGACTCGATCTCCAATGCTGCGTTCGCTCCCTGTGATGTTTGTTCAAGCCAGAGGCGGTTGGGCCCGCTGATCGTGTGCGTTACATGATCTTCCGGGGTCTTGCCCATGCTGATCGCAATTGTCTCAGGCGCGCTATCCTTCGACGAGACAGTGATACCCTCAAGTGGCAGATCGTGGGCCTCCTGCTGGGCGCCAATGTCAGGGGCAAAAACCTCCAGGGTTGCCAGCCACCCCTCATGCTGACGGCTGAATCTGTCGAGAAATGTGGTCCATTGATCGCGCGGAATTTCCTGGGTTGGCATAATTGTTCCTCCTCTTACAAGCCCGAAGGAAATGTCTCCGCCGGCTCGCCGACTTCTTCCATATTCCACTCGGGCGTGCGCTCGAGAGGCTCAACGGCTCGTGTCTGATCAAAATGCAAGACGGCATCGAACTGATCGGCCAGTCGCGCATAAAAATAATGACTCTGGCGCTCAGTTTCCGGGCGATAAATGACCCCGATGGCCCGCTCAAGTCGCGGTTCGTTTAGCGCGGACGCCAAAGGGCTTCCTTCAAGCAGTGAAATTTGGAAGCGGGGAATGCCCACCTCATGAAAGAGTGCCTCGTAGCTGTCGTTTAGTGCCGGACGCACATGCTTGCGCTCCGCCGGCGCATCCCAATCCGAAGCTGCCGTGACTGTACCGCTGTACGTCGAAAGGCCGATGAGCACCACATTGCTTCCATGCCGCTCGCGCACCAACTGGCCCACATTAAGTTCACCTCGCTCACCCATTTCCGTCGCGCGCGCATCACCCAGGTGCGAGTTGTGTTCCCAGACCACTACTTTGGCCGGGTGAGCCCCCCAGCGCGGCTGGCGCGCCGCGGACCCCGCTTGATCCTGGTCGTCCAAATGAGCAACGAGTGATTCGAGCGTCTCGGCCATGTGGCGGTCACGGAGGTTCCAGGAAGGCACGGACCCGCGGAACATCGAGCGATAATATTCTTCCGCGTTCTTTACCAACCGGGCATTCTGCTCGGCGAAAAAGAAATCGTCCGCGGCAACTCGTCCATCACGACTCGCGTAGTCGGCAGCGCGTCTTCGCAGTTCAACCAACTGAGTTACCACTTCGTTTTTACATGACTCCGTGAGATCGAAACTGGCGGCATAGCCATAGGCCTGGGTGTTCTCACCGAAATGATCGAAGCAGGAATATCGATACCTGGCACGTTTTGCTGCCTCCGGATCCACCTTAGCGAGGTAGCCAAGCACCGCTTCGATAGAGGCATGCAGGCTGTAAAGATCGAGACCGTAAAAACCAACTCTGTTTGTGCTGCCTGGCAGGGCTTCGTTATGGGCTCGCAACCAACCGATGAAGTCGAGCACGTCCGCGTTGCGCCACATCCAGGTAGGAAACCGTTTGAAGCCGGCTAGTGAATTGATCGCTTCCGCATCTGAGGTGGTGCCCCGCACGTAGCGATTAACACGGTAGGCGTCCGGCCAGTCGGCTTCGACTGCCACTGCAGTAAAGCCTCTCTCCTGGATGAGCCGTTTAGTGATTTGGGCGCGCTCGCGATAGAACTCGTGAGTGCCATGCGAAGCCTCGCCGATCAAGACGAAGCGAGCTTCGCCGATCCGTCGGATCAGTGGGTCGTAATCAGAACCTGCGCCCGTGAGAGGGTATGAATTCTCTCGTATGAGATTAGCCACACTTGATGATGTCTGCGGCATACTCGTGATCCTCCAGCCGACACCTTTGCCCTAGCGCGCTCCGGACGTAGCATGTTGCTGCTGTTGCGTCCGCGCTAGTAGCTGACGGACCTCCTCGTCCGAAGTCTGTGAAAAATCCTCATACCAAAGCCCTACTCCCTGGAAATGCTCTGGCGTGAAAGCACAGACGATCTCATCAACTTCGCTGCGGAACTCGTCACATGTTTCCGGCGACGAAACCGGAACAGCTACCACGATGCGCCGCGGCTTCTGCAGGCGTAGAGATGCCGCGGCAGCGCGCATCGTCGAACCGGTGGCCAGTCCATCATCGATCAGGATCACGACGCGGTCCTTCACGTCGGGCGGCGGATGGTCGTCCCGGTAAGCCCGCTCGCGCCTTTCCAATTCCTGTTGCTCACGAGCGGCAACAGCGTCGATCACTTCATCGGGAATCCTTAGGTAATCAATGATATCTTTATTGAGAACGCGCACCCCACCCGACGCAATTGCCCCCATCGCGAGTTCTTCGTAACCGGGAACGCCAAGCTTCCTTACCAGAAAAACATCGAGCGGCGCCTTGAGTTCTTTCGCCGCTTCGTAAGCGACAGGCACGCCACCGCGTGGCAGCGCCAGCACCAACACGTCACGCCGATTGGCGTAACGTTTAAGCCGCGCTGCCAACTGTCGTCCGGCATCGGTGCGATCTCGAAAGATCACCGTTTTCTCCCTAAGCCTGGAACGGTTTATCTACCCGCGGCCTTGCTTCTGGCCTGCGGTTGTTGTTCCGTTTCAGCGCCCGCGCCGATTTCGATCCGCCGGCTGCTGGGTTGTCGCGCAGGCGCGGGCATAGTTATTTCAAGCACGCCGTTGCGAAAAGTTGCGTCGGCTTCCTCGCGGTTTACGCCGTTGGGTAATGGAATCTCACGATAAAAGCTGCCATAGCTTCTCTCGGAGCGGTAATAGCCTTCATCGTTTTCTTCCTTTTCCTGTCGTCGCTCGCCGCGGATCTTGATCGCATCGTCGGTGACGTCCACGTTGATGTCGTCCTTAGTAAGACCCGGTAGATCCGCGCGTACGATGAGCTTGCCGTCCCGTTCAAAAGCTTCGACTTGCGGCGACCACATCAAACCTTCCAGATCAGCAAGCGCGCTGAAATCGCGGCCGAACGCAGAAGTCATATCGCGTCCCAGGCCAAAATCTCCAAACAGCCGATCCATCTCTTCGCTAAACCGGCGCATGACTGAAAACGGACTAATCGCGCGAATGGGTGAACCCTGTTCGCGTCGAGCGATGCCCGTTTCAGGCTCTTTCTTTGCACTCGATTGCTCAGCTCGCTCGCGTTTGCCGGGATGGGTCTCTTGCCCTTCATTCTTAGCTTGTCGCTTTGATCGTTTTCCCTTTTGTGCCATGACGATTGCCTCCTTACTTAATTCATGAACTCGAACCTTGCGTGATTGAGGGCGAGTCGTCCCCCAGTTCCGCGAAATCATTCCTCGCCAGCCGCAAGAACTGAAATGCCAAGGCGCTGAACGTGGCCTCTTAGTCACTGTCCAGCCGCCGAGGCTGCTGCGATTGGCTCTGATACTTCCTTGACAACTTCGGCCGTCACGCCTTTGCCGGCGTGCAGGGCGATGTCCGCCAGTGCCACGATGCCACAGCAAGAGCCATCGGCATCCACTACCGGCACGCGGCGAATCTTATTCTCCTCCATAATCCTGCTGCAGGCCTGGACGGACATGTCGCTCGTAACCGTCACGCACGGTTTGCTCATGCAATCTGCCACCGTTAAATCGAGCGGATTAAGTCCCCGAGCAACCGTGCGACAAACGATATCGCGATCAGTGATGACACCAATCGGCAGCTTGGTTTCCTTGTTCTCGACAACCGGGATCTCGCCACAGTCATGGTCGACCATCATCTGGGCAACCTCTTGTAATGCCGTTTCTGAAATACAACATGCCGGATCGGCAGTCATGACGTCTTTAACTTTCATGGGTCTTCACCTCCAGGAATTCAAATCAAACTTCAATACCATTGGTTGCAACTTCCTACGCAGCCGCATCTGCAACCAGATGCCGCTGAAACCACTCAGCCGCCAGGTGAGCTACTTCTTCTAATGTGCCGGGTTCTTCAAAGAGATGCGTGGCCCCAGGAACAATTTTTAATTCTTTTTCACAATCCAGCTGGCGGTACGCACCTTCATTCATTCTGATCACCGGATAGTCCAGGCCGCCAACTATCAGCAATGTTGGCGACTTAACTTTCGATAGTGCGTCTCCAGCAAGATCCGGCCGGCCACCACGAGAGACGACCGCGCCAATCTCTTCACCCAGTTCGGCGGCGGCTACCAGGGCGGCGCCCCCCCCGGTACTGGAACCGAAGTATCCAACTCTCAAGTGGCGGGTCCCGGGTTCGCTCTTGATCCAGTTAGTGGCGTCAACCAGTCGCTCGGCCAGCAATCCGATGTCGAAGCGCAGGTGTCGCGTGGTTATATCCACCGCTTCTTCTTCCTGGGTGAGCAAATCGAAAAGCAGCGTGCCGACGCCCGCCTCACGAATAGTTCGCGCCACAAACTGATTGCGCGGACTGTGACGGCTGCTGCCTGAACCGTGGGCGAACAGGACGACGCCGCTAGCGCCCACCGGAACGCTCAGTTCACCTTCCAGTATGATTTGCCCGGAAGGAATTTGCTCCGTCCGACTCCGTGCTGCGCCTGTATGACCCGTCTCTGCCATTTCAATCTCCCAGTTCAAAAGTGTTCTTACTTGGATAACTTTGTGGTACTCGCATGAAATCGAAACATTTGGATTCAATTCCGTACCAGTAACACACAGACATAAAGGGCTTAGTTAATGAGCAAGCAAGCCGAACATGTTGCGGCAGGCTTAGTCAAACCATCCCCTTCTTACCTTGCCTGATTAAAGGCCGTTTCATCGTTATGAACAGGCAAGATGCATACCGACTGTCACGCACCGTTGCTTCCATTTGTGTTGCCTGGTCATGTAGAAATTCTGGTGTCGTAAATGGCGGGCTCAGTTGGCATCTGGTTTGCGATGAAAACCGCATACTACTTGTCCGAGAAACGATTGGACTTCCACGTAAGTTGAAAGGAGAAGAAGGAAAGGAGAACCATGAATAAAGGATTGGCTTTTGGCGCGGGACTGGGACTTGGAACCGGCGTGATGTATCTGCTCGATCCTGATCGAGGAAAGAGACGACGCGCGCTTTTGGGCGACAAGTTCGCATCTGCTACAAGGAAGACTGGGGAAGGAATCGAGATTACTGTTCGTGACATAAGCAATCGCGCACGCGGGATTGCTACAAGCATCCAATCAAAATTCACTGCAGATGAGACAGACGATGCGGTTCTCGTCGATCGGGTGCGCTCCAAGCTTGGCCGAATAGTAGCTCATCCAGGCGCTATCGAAGTTGCAGCGGAAAATGGCAACGTAACACTGAAGGGCCCAATACTCGAAGGCGAAGTGGACAGCCTTTTGAAGTGCGTGAAAGAGATTCAAGGCGTCAATCAGCTTGTTGACAGTCTTGAGATTCACAAGGAGGCTGGCAATCACCCTGCGCTCCAGGGAGGGCGCCAGCGACAGGGTCATCGCTTCGAGTTTCTTCAGGAGAATTGGTCGCCGGCAGCTCGTTTCATAGCGGGCGCAACCGGAGCGTCGCTCGCGGTCTATGGCGGGACGCGACGAGACGCTTTAGGCGCGGGACTGGGGGCGGCTGGTCTGTTGCTTCTGACGCGAGGTATAACCAACACTGAATTCAGCCACCTGGTCGGACTCGATGATGGTCTGAAGAATGAACGCAGACGTACGCGTCCAGATCCTGACGCTTCGACTGTGCAAAATCTATTCGCTGAAAGTTCGGCCGCGACGTGATGGGCATTTTATTAACATCGAAAGGTTAGAGCTAAGTCTCTGGCACATCTCGTCGAGCAGTTAGTCGCTTAGCTGATTTCAAGGGAGAAAATGGAGTGAATAAGAACCGCCACAAGCTTAACCAACCTCCGACCGGAGAAGGCAAGAAGCAGAGCCCTCAGTCCGGCCAGGCAAACAAATTGCACAAGCGTGCTGAGGTGTTGCAAGCCGGTCACGCCGAGCAGAATATCGGCACGGCGGAAGAGGAAGAGGCGTTGAGGTCTCAACAGCCGTCGAGTAATCCGAAAAGGATGAAGGCGGGGCGCTAACCCGGGGGCGATGCGGATTCTTGTAACTTTCGCGGAGGACCGGATGGCAACAGGTGGGCGTAAACGATGGTCTCGGCGAGTAACAGAAAGGAGCAACGCTCTGGATCTGGATGAGGGCGTCTTTGCGCGATATGATCCGCGCAGTATCGCTCGGTCGCTGAAACGCTCTGCCGATCGCAGCCGGCGGCGCAAGAGCGAGCCTTTTCGCTCGGCGATGTCAATGCTCACTTTCTATATAAATCGCGCGGGAAAGAAGCTTTCCAAGTCTCAGCGGAACCGGCTGGAAGTCGCTAAAGAAGAATTGCGCGAGTTGTATGGGAAGCGGCGTCAAGCCGCCTGATTCTCTAAATGCCGCTGTGAAGATGAGTAAATCTTTACCAAACGAACGCAGGATATTTTCACTTGCATCGGGGTAACCTACTCGCCCTTAAGGGCGATACAAACGACTCGAAGGAGGGAGAGACATGGCCAAGTATGGCAAGAAGGCATCTGAGAAAGTCGAGAAAGCGATGCATGAACGAAAAAAAGGAACCCTGAAGAGCGGCCGATCCGGCAAGAAAGTAACCAGTAAGAAACAAGCGATCGCGATTGGACTGTCAGAAGCTCGGAAGGCGGGCGGTAAAGTGCCGAAGAAGAAATCTTCGTCAAAGAAGAAATAATGTCAGGAGGGATCGTTTCGAGTGTCAAGTTAAGAATTCGATCGGGAGGAAAGAGGAACATGCCGAAAGATCCAAAGCGAAACATCCCGAATTATCAACTTCAGGGTGGCCATCTTAATGAATTTGAGTTTCAGAAGAGTCAAGGCGAGATGGCCGAGGAATCTGAGTTGCCGTTCACCGATGAAGCTGACAAGGCTAATCTAGATCAGGTAAAACGCATCGCGAGAGTGGCTGCTGAGGCCCACCGAAAAGTCGAGAAAAGAAAAAAACACAGGGCCGTAAGTGCTGGAGGCCGACAAAGAATCGTCCCCGACAAAAGGTCGGCTAAGAAATCAACCAGGAAGCCGGCAAAGAAGATAACAACAGGCCCGCGAACGAAGACTCGGGCAAACGTGAAGAGTGGACGTTAGAGAGCCGCGCCTAGTCGCTGAGCCATTGCGTTCGCCCCCTGCCTCTTCAGCAGATTGGCACTTGCTTTGACTGGCTTATTGCAAGTCGGCTGTGTCCGTGACTTCGATTCGAGCTTGGATATCGTCCCGATCTTAGTATTGCGCTCGTCGGCTGATGGCGCCCTTGCGGTTGTAATTACTTAGGGTGAACAACACAAGGGACGCAGTGATTAAGAAGAGCCACAAGAACACGTGAACCCTGGCAAACTTCCATCGCCTCCAGTTCCCTCCTTCATCGGCAGGAAATGCAGGCTCGGTCTCGCCAAGTGCGCGCGCGTTAAGGTTCGCTTTTGACTTTTCCAGAATAGTCTTCAGGCTGGCAACAGCTCTGCCCTCGACGATGCCGCGTTTTATCTTGCTGAAGGCGCCTTCCAGTCCGTCGGTGCGCGAGCGATTCTCGTAGATCAGATAGGATCCGGGACTCTCACCCGTTACATTCACGAATGCCGTCAGCGCGAGTGACGAATCAAAGTAGTGGTTAGCGTAAATCTGTTTCGATGCAACCAGGATTTGCGGGCCAGAGGCCTGCTCATGTTTGAAGACCATGATGTGGTTGATGGCAATGACAGGTTTTAGACCAAACTTGAACTTCGACCATACAATCGCATCCTCCACCACGGATGTCTCCGGTTTTGTAAATCCCTTCAGGTGTTGCGGAAACTCAGGAAGAATATTGTTAAGGTAACCTGGCGCAGCCATCAGAGCGCGCTGGTCCTCAACCAGGCGAACCTCGTTCGGTTTGTCATTGTATTCAATGAGGGCCATGTCTCCGCGCGCCAGGTAATCGCGCACGTAATCCAAAAGTATTCGTTTGAGAAGTTCACTTGCCCGGACCCGGTAGTCGGGCGCTTCCCAATCCATCTCTTTGTGAAAGCGGTTGATCATAGAAGCCGACAGCTTCAGCTTGCAGTCGCCAACGACGCATTCCTTCATGTCATCGATGTCGCGATCTTCAAAGGTAAGGCTCTGCAAGTCTTCAAGCGTTGGCACGGCGCTGAAACTACCAATCTCGAGGATCGCGGAATTGCTCTTGCGGGTCATGCTCTCCCGGTAGGATTGCAGAAACACGTCGGCCGGGGCCTGGAGGCTGACGAGCCCAAAGACTGCCACTTCTCTCTTATCCTTCACCGGCATGAGCCTGACCACGGTCTGGCCCTGCTGCAGTGCAGCGAAATCGGTCTCAGCCAAAGTTGCCTGTTCCCGAAGGCTCTTCTGAAGCGCGGCGACTGAATCTTGGGCCAGGCCAGCGTTTGTACCAAGGAACAGAATTGCGCAAAAGCCCACGAACGCCAGCAGACAATTAAGGCGGGTCAGCATGTCTCAGTCTCTCTACACGGTCTGCCAAAGAAGTGACTTTGGACCAGTCGTTATCCGGACTTCTTTAGCGCGTAATGACTTCTTTTGCTACACATGAGATGTAAGCAAAGCTCATCGCTGCATAAGTTGTGCCATGGGAACTGGAACGAGTGAGGACGGTCCCCTTTTGCTAACCGAGCCTTGGAAGTATGAACTTTTTTAGAAGTGTTCAATTCACTATAGAACCCGACCATGCATCAGATTTCATAAGGTGAACGAAGGTCACCAGCTATGAGGCGGCGCTCTTCGATTCTGTTCTGCCCCAGAAGAAGACTGGTAGCGCGGCCAGCTGGGAAACCACGGAAAAGACAATAAGAGCGCTGATGGATTTGTCATACAGGAATCCCATTGTTGCGCTGCCCAGAAACCACGCGACACCATAGCCCGTGTAGAAGAGCCCGAATCCTGTGCTTCGCTTTGCTACTGCCAGGACGCCTGTCAGCACTGCCTTGAGTAAAGAGTTCTGCGCGCCCATCCCAATGCCCCAGACTCCCATGCCAACCAAAGCGAGCCAGAACTGGCCCAGAAAAACAAGCGGCGCAAACAATGCGCCGATGAAGAAAGCAAAGATGATTATCGGGAAGCCAATGCGATCAAAGAGACGTCCAAACAACAGATTGGTCAACGCTCCTGCTCCCATGGCTACGGCATAGAAGAGAGGGATATTCATCTGAGCAACGCTCGCGACTTTCTGAAAGTGAAATGCGATCAAAGAGAAATCGGCGAATCCCGCCGCGATCAGCGCTCCTGCTCCCACATAAATCCAAAATGCTTTTGGGAAACCCTTCGCCGCTGAGAAATCAGCCGGCTCTTTCTCCATCTCATATGGACGTGGATGCGAGATTCGCGCGATAACCAGCGTAGCCAGACATAGCAGCGCGGGAACGAGCAGCACGGCAAATCCCTTCCGGTATCCACCCTTCGTATAGAGAACGAGCGCTACGATTAATGGACTGATAGCCGCTCCCGCCTGATCAAGGCCTTCGTTCAGCCCGAATACCCAGCCGCGACCTATCGACTTTCCGGCGTAAGAGATCATCGCGTCAACGGCGGGCTTTCGAATCGCTCGACCTGTTCGCTCCGCTATAATCAAAACGGCAGCGAGCGGCCAGTTGCCGGCCAGGGCCAGCGCCGGGACTACAAGCACATTGATGAGATAACCCAGGAAGGTGACGATCCAATAGCGGTGGGTCTTGTCTGCAAAATAACCTGAGATAGAACGGAGACTGTAACCAAGCAGCTCCCCGAATCCGGCGACGAAACCGATGATGGTAGCACTGGCTCCGAGCGATCCGAGAAATGGTCCGGTGATGCTGCGCCCGCCTTCGTATGCCATGTCGGCGAAGAGATTTACGATGCCGATGATGAGGACAAATCGGAAGGCCTGCTGCGTGAGTTGCTTTGGATTATTCTTCGGCATATGCAGCGAAGGCTGTTATTGGGTCCTGCGCAGGACTTCGTTGTGCCGTGTTTTGCCGCTACAAGACTTTTGGTGGAGGCGGCGCGGTGAACTGAGCGATGTCAGCAACCCCGAGACTGCTCTCGATCGCGCTGATCTGTTTCACAGCGTCTTCGAAACCGTCCTCACCGAACTGCTGGTGTTCGATGTCCTCAAACCTGTCGTTCATCTCGTCGAGCTGCTTCCCTGTCATGGTTTCTTTCCAGGCTGGAAAGATAATCGTGTCTTCTCTCGCGGCGTGGTTGCGATACATGAGCACGAAAGCCTCAAGACTTTTTGCCAGTGGTTCAGCATTGCCTGGCCCTAACTTCGCGCCCTGTGTCACGCTAATGATGTAATCCGTGATCTCACGCCCGCGATTGTGCTGCGCGATAAGAATGTCCGGGTAAGTCGCAGCTTCGCCGCCGGCCTTCTTGACTGCCGGGAAGATGAAAGCTTCTTCGAGTTTCTTCTCGTGATACTCCTCGCCGAATGCTCGGAACAGCTTAGCCGTTTTCTGAAGCGCATCAGGAGCAATAGCGGAGGGATTGCCTCGAAGTTTGATCGCCGCCGCACTATAGACCAGCAACGCGCGTCTCAAGACTCCATGCTCGCGCATCAAGTCCTCAGTGGCGGTGACTTCACCTCCCATCTGATTCTCGTCCGGTTTCGCAGGCGATTCATTGCTCGCGTTCGCCTGCAAGTTTGTCCCAACTTCATCGCGGCACCCAGCTAACAACAATCCTGCACTTACTACCGTGGACGTGCGGATAAACTGACGGCGCGTGCTGTTCGATTCCATCATGGCCCTCCTGGCTTTCTACGTACATCATAGATTCGCTGCTCGCTGGATAAGAGGCTTCTCTCTTGCTCATCCAGCAGGCGAATTGAATTAGGTTGTCGGAGTGTAATAGCCACACGATACTGCCATCGATCTTTGCGGTCAATATTGTTACCTAAAACGTATCAATTACCTTACCTGATCATCCTGGCTCTACAATCTGCTGAATTGCCGCAGCCGGCCCGGCCAACTCAAAAGCGACTTGAAGCTTCCCTAAGAGTGGACTGATAATTCACAAAAGAAGGGTACGTCGTCATGCTGAACAAGATTCTGGTTCTGTTTCTCTTTCTATTCCCAGTCTTCGCTTTTTGTGCATCCCGGCCAGTGACCAATGACATGAAAGTCACCATCCGAGAATACGACGTGCCGACGCCGAATTCGCGTCCGCATGATCCCGCAGTCGCTCCGGATGGCGCGCTGTGGTACACGGGACAATTAGCGAATAAATTGGGCCGGTTAGATCCGAAGTCCGGTGAAATCAAGGAGTATCCGTTGAAAACCCCCGGTTCCGGTCCACATGGCCTCGCTGCTGATAAAGACGGCAACATTTGGTTCACGGCGAATTTCAAAGCATATATCGGCAAGCTCGATCCGCGTACAGGCGACGTAACGGAATACCCGATGCCCGATCCCCGCGCGCGCGATCCGCATAGCCTTGCATTTGATCGAGAGGGAATGATCTTCTTCACGACTCAGGACGGTAACTTTGTCGGCAAACTCGATCCAAAGACAGGCAAGATTGCGCTCAAGGAAGTACCAACGCCACACGCCCTTCCTTATGGCATTATCTTAGGACCAGACAGCGCAGCTTACTTTTGCGAATTTGGCAGTAACAAAATCGGGAGAATCGATCCGAAAACGCTTAACGTCACGGAAATTGTTTTGCCGGACCAGGGCGCGAGGCCACGGAGAATCGCGAACAATCCTGACGGCTTGATCTACTACAGCGACTTTGCGCGCGGCTTCATCGGCAGACTGGATCCCAAGACTGCCAAAGTCGAGGAGTGGGCATCGCCGGGCGGACCAAATTCGCATCCCTATGGGATCACCTCGACTTCGGATGGCACTGTTTGGTACAGCGAATCGGGCGTGAAGCCGAATACAGTTGTTGCCTTCAATCCAAAAACGAAGTCGCTTCAGTCCTGGCCCATTCCTTCAGGCGGCGGCGTCGTACGCAACATGGTCGCCACGCCTGATGACAAGCTTTACCTGGCTTGCAGTGGCGTGAACAAAGTGGCGATAGCGGAAGTGAAACATTGAGATCTTCTGCGACGTGAGGAATCGCAGGAGCGAAAGCGACCTGGGCTGTACTCGCAGGGCAAAGCTATTCACTTCAAGTCCAGGGTCGAGCTCCCCGCAGTAACCTGGCCCGACAGCGCCTTCGTTTGTAATTGGCCAGGCATGTTGTCAATGCATCGGTGGCGCTCGGAGGCTGGAAACTAGTTCCGACAGGCGGAATCACCGTGGCGCCAATCAGCGCGCCGGCATCGACGATACAGCTAGCAGTGACAGCATTAATGATCCTGTTCTTCGCCTGGTTTAGCTTTGCGGCGATCAACTGATGCGCAAGCGCAATTAGACCATTGCCGTCTGCCGGTGTGCTGAGGATGGTGCACAGATCTGTCTCGCTGTAGGTCACGGAGCCGAGCGTAAGCGACGTGACCGGCCACGAACTTCCGGCCTGCGCTATAACGTTATCGAGACCTGGATCGGCCGGCAGACAACTCTGGAGGCCAAGTACTTTCCAATCATGAGAAGTGAATGTGCAGCCGACCTCGCCCCCGCCGCCACAGTCGAGCGTTGCGCAACTGAAATTGTCCGTAAAGGCGCTACGATTGAGGGTGCTCGTCGCGTGCCCGAAGGCGCGAAAAACGTAAGTCGTCCCGCACAACAAGTTGGCGGCACAGTTGGTTGACGCGCCACATTTGGCGCACAGACAGTGATGTTGCGCGATACTTGAGTGCCACCAGCGCAAGAGAGCTGTGGCGCATCAATCTGTGTCTTCTTCCCCGCGGCGGAAGTAGCTATCGTAGCTGCGCTGCCGCCGAAAATGAATCCGGATCATAAACGAGTGGGGAATGGGCCGCCGGCACGTGGTGGATCCCCTTGCTATTGCGACGAATCAACCCGAAGTTTTCTGAGCGGACCCGGCCCTGCGCTCCTCGATCTGCTGGATCCTGGATCGCATCCACTGCTTGAGCGTCGCTTCCAGTTTTGCCTGATTATCCTGCGCCTCAAGATCCTCGATCGTTTCGCCGGCTTCATTCAAAGAAATGAAGTGACAAGGAACCTCCGCTGCCAGGTGCTCGGCGCCGACGAAATCAACCAGGGGACACCCGGAAATAGTCTAAAACCCAGGAGATTTGCCGTCTGTCCGCCGGCACACATAGATGAAGGTAGAGAGGAAAAAATGACAATCACGTTTAAGCCACAAAACGTTGCGTGATATCTCGCAATTGGTTTTGCCAGTCTCGGAATATCGCGCAGAGTTTGCAGCGTGATATAGGTCGATGCTCTGATGAAAGTGAAGCAGATCCATGGAAAGCGTTCTCGTTGCGTTTGGTTCACGAGGTGGCCTCGAACTTGCCATGCCGGTTAAGACACAACGGTTACTATGGGCGAGCATAACGTCGAACAGGAGCTTGATCAGCAAAAGCTGCATGAGTTCATGCAGGCTTTGCTGGCTGATTTGCGAGCGCTCGCGTTCATGTTGGAGCAGGGCCGCATTGAGAGCGGAGTGCGCCGTATTGGCGCTGAGCAGGAAATGTTTCTCGTCGATCGCAACCTGCGGCCGGCGCCGCTCGCCATGGAAGTTCTTGAGCGTGCCGGCGATGACCGGCTAACGACTGAGATGGCGCGATTCAATCTGGAGGCCAACCTGACGCCGCTTGTATTGACCGGGCGCTGCTTCCACTTGATGCATGAAGAGTTGAAGGAACTCTTAGCGAAAGCGCAGTTGTCAGCGCTGGAGTTCGGAGCCGATGTACTACTCGCCGGAATCCTACCGACGCTGAGAGTTTCAGATCTTACCCTTGCGAATCTGACGCCGCTGCCGCGCTATCAAGAGCTGAACCGTGCGGTGGCACAGCTACGAGGTGGACCTTTCTCGATCCACATCAAGGGGTTGGATGAACTGCAGCTCACGCACGACAACATGATGATGGAGTCGTGCAATACCAGCTTTCAAGTCCACTTTCAAGTGAACCCTTCCGAGTTCGTGGCCACCTACAATATTGCTCAGGCGATCACCGCTCCGGTGCTGGCCGCTGCTGTCAATTCTCCACTCTTGTTTGGTCATCGATTATGGCAAGAGACGCGTCTCGCCCTCTTCCAGCATTCGGCCGACGCCCGTTCGCAGACCCAGCTTGCGCGCAGCCAGCCAACCCGCGTGGGCTTTGGCGAGCAATGGTTAAGGCAATCCGTAATTGAGTTGCTGCACGATCAGATTGCGCGCTTTCGCCCGATCATGATCACGCGTCCTGACGAGGACCCGATGCAGGTCCTGGCGCGCGGCGAGATACCTTTGCTTTCCGCGCTACGCATGCATAACGGGACTGTCTGGCCGTGGAATCGAGCCTGCTACGGCGTCAGCAACGGGGTGGCACACCTGAGGATCGAAAACCGGGCGCTTCCGTCTGGACCAACCGCCATTGACGAGATTGCCAATGCAGCTTTCTTTGCCGGCCTGATGTTGTCTCTGCCAGGAGAGTACGGTGACATCTCCAAGCGGATGAGCTTTGACGATGCAAAAACGAACTTCTTTGCCGCGGCGCGATATGGTTTGAATGCTCAGTTCAACTGGATCGATGGGATAAGCTATTCGGCCTCGTCATTGATTCGGGATCACTTGCTGTTGCTGGCGCGGCAAGGTTTGGCAGGCGCCGGCGTCGATACGTCGGATATAGACACGTACCTGGGCGTTATCGAGGAAAGAGTGCAAAGTGGGCGAACCGGCGCGCAGTGGATGCTGAAGTCTCTCTCTGCCACCGAAGGTCCCGGACCCAAAGACATGCCATATCGGCTGCTCACTTCGGCGATGCTTCAGCGGCAAAAGGAGGGTAAACCGGTGCACACGTGGCCGATTATGGACTCGACGGATAATTCAGATTGGTGTCAGAGCTATCAAACCGTGGGGCAGTTCATGACCACCGATCTTTTCACGCTGCGTCCCGATGACCTCATTGATCTCGCCGCGAGTGTGATGGATTGGCGCCACATCCGTCATGTTCCGGTCGAAGACAATGAAGGACGGCTTGTGGGCTTGATCACTCATCGCGCCTTACTGCGTTTGCTGAACCGCGCATCACAGACGCAGAACACCAGTCCTCTTACCGTGCGCGGGATCATGAAGACCGATCCGGTCACAGTCTCTTCCACCACCCCAACCCTGGAAGCGTTGGAATTAATGCGCTGCCACAAAGTAGGGTGCCTTCCCGTTGTGGACGACAACCGGCTCGTTGGCATCCTCACCTCCTACGATTTTCTCGACGCTTCCGCCCGCCTTTTCAAAGAACGACTAACTGCCTCTGAGAATCTTCGCGCCATAGCCCAGGGCTTAGGGTATGTTCCCGGCTAAGGTTTAGAGACGGACTTCGCCCGTCTCTGAGGGGGCAAGTCGCATCATTCAGACAGAGGCTTTGGAGGTTCGCTTGCGGGGTTTCACGCAACTCCGTGAGCAAGTTTTCTCAGGCTTACGCCGCCAATCTCCTGCTTTTCGCGCAAATCCGCCATTCAATCTCCGGCATGTTGGTTGCTCTCTACAGAGTTTCGGGAGCCGCATATAGAGCGAACCAAAGCAGCGGCAGCTGCCTGGGACTCAGACTAGAGAAGCACTGGAGGTTTGATTGCCATGACTAAAGACGGTCGCGATATTGTCGAAGTTCTACAACAGGAACTCAGCTTCATCGAAAAGGGCGGATATGGTCGATCGGTTCGCACGCCGTGGTTGCCAAAATCCATCTTCCAGGATTCTCTATCTTGTCTTAATTACGGTTATCCCTACCGCGCTCACCCGTGCAGTGAGTGCCACTTACTCGATTTCGTTGCGCCCGAACACCGCTCGGAGGAGGTGCCCTGTCACTACATCTCCCTGGATAAGGCAGGTGACACCATCGAAGAGCTGGAGTCCGAGGGCAACGAATTGCGGGCGCAAAACCTGGTAAGAGAGTGGCTACGCACCCAAATCAATCAGATCCAAACAGAACGCACTAAATCGTTCTGGCAAAAGATCGATTGATCCTTCTTCCTGGGTGAGCGCGGATTTTCAAAGAAGTCTTCGTTCAGGGTGTGAACTCTGAAAAGAAAGGAGGAATAGACAAATGACACCGGAAAGTCTCATGACACCATCGAAGAACTTCATCATGGATCCATTTCGTATGCTCACCAACATGAATCCCATGCTTGAGGAGCCCCTGACCATGCTGCGGCCGATGTTTCCGATGGAAGAGAACTACTGGCCGATGAAGCCATGGACGCCGAGGTGCGACATCTTCGAGACCGACAAGGCACTTGTGCTCAAGTTTGAACTCCCGGAGGTGAAGCGGGAAGACGTCAAGGTGACCATGGAGAACAATGCGCTCACTCTGCGAGGCGAGCGCAAGTTTGAAGAGGAGACCGATCGCGACAACTATCATCGCATCGAGCGCCACTATGGCGAGTTCATGCGGACCTTCAGTGTTCCCATGTTCGTGGACGCCACGAAGATCAACGCCGAATTCAAACATGGCGTGCTGACAGTGACGCTACCGAAACGCGCGGAAGCAAGAGCGAAACAGATTGACGTGAAGGTCAACTGATCGCCTGGAGAGAGTAGAGGTTCGCGATTGAACCTCTTCCGAAAGCCGCAGGCGGTCTGCAGAATAGATCGCCTGCGGCGTCATTTAGGGGCTATGTGGGAAATCAAATGATCAAGCAGGACACTACTACCATCGACGGCAACGAAGCCGCGGCCTACATCGCTTTCAAGACCAACGAAGTAATCGCGATCTATCCGATCACGCCGTCATCGGCGATGGGTGAGTCGGCGGACGGCTGGGCCGCGCAGCATGAAAAGAACATTTGGGGCATGACACCCCTGGTGCGAGAGATGCAATCTGAAGGCGGCGCGGCCGGCGCGGTTCACGGCACACTGCAAACCGGCTCCCTGACAACTACCTTCACGTCAAGCCAGGGATTGCTGCTGATGATCCCAAACATGTTTAAGATTGCTGGCGAACAGACGAGCACTGTCTTTCACATTGCCGCCCGATCGGTGGCGACCCATGCGCTTTCCATCTTTGGCGATCACAGCGACGTAATGGCGACGCGCTCGACCGGGTGGGCGATGCTCTTTGCCAACTCGGTGCAGGAAGTGATGGATTTTGCATTGATTGCTCAAGCCGCCACGTTGCGTTCGCGCGTTCCTTTCCTGCACGTCTTTGACGGCTTTCGCACTTCGCACGAAGTGATGAAAATTGAAAGACTCTCGGAAGAGACCATCCGCGAGATGATAGACGACCTGCTGGTTCAGGCACATCGCGGACGCGCGTTGACTCCCGATCGACCCGTCATGCGCGGCTCGGCCCAGAACCCTGACGTCTTTTTCCAATCGCGCGAAAGAGCTAATTCGCTTTATCTGGAAACGCCGGCGATCGTCGAGCAAGAGATGAACCGATTTGCTTCGCTCACCGGCAGGCAATATCACCTTTTCAATTATGTCGGAGCGCCTGATGCCGAACGAGTAATGGTCATGATGGGGTCCGGCTGTGAGACGGCCGAAGAGACTGTGAGAGCGCTCCGCGCGAACGGTGAAAAGGTTGGTTTGTTGAAAGTGCGTCTATATCGCCCGTTCCCGGTTGAGCGTTTGGTAGCAGCATTGCCACGTTCAGTGAAGGCGATCGCCGTGCTTGATCGAACGAAAGAACCAGGCAGTGCCGGCGAGCCGCTCTACCAGGACGTGATTACCGCGCTTGCCGAAGAAGCCGCAAATTGCCCTACCGACTTTGCGCTAAGGCCGCGGGTAGTCGGAGGTCGCTACGGCCTGGCGTCAAAAGAGTTCACGCCCGCGATGGTCAAGGCCGTCTTTGACGAGTTGAATGAAGAACGGCCAAAGAACCATTTCAGTGTCGGCATCGTCGATGATGTGACGTTTACTTCGCTTCCGGTCGATCCAAACTTCGATACCGAACCCAAAGATCAAGTGCGCGCGATGTTTTGGGGACTTGGGGCGGATGGGACGGTCAGCGCCAACAAGAACTCGATCAAGATCATTGGCGAGGAGACACCCAACTACGCGCAGGGATACTTCGTTTATGACTCGAAGAAATCGGGAGCGATGACTGTTTCACACCTGCGCTTTGGAGCGCAGCCGATCAAGAGCACCTACCTGATTCAGCGGGCAAACTTCATAGCGGTTCATCAGTTCAATTTTATTGAGCGCTATCCAGTGCTCGACGCGGCTGTGGATGGCGCGACAATGCTGTTGAATAGTCCTTACGAAGCCAATGAGGCTTGGCTGCATCTGCCGCGAAAAGTGCAGCAAACGATCATTGACAAGGGCATCAAGGTCTATTCGATTAACGCAAACGCGGTTGCGAAAGAAACACAGCTCGGCAATCGCATTAACACAATTATGCAGACATGCTTCTTTGCCATCTGCGGTGTGCTGCCGCAGGAAGAAGCCATCGAGAAAATCAAACAATCAATTCGTAAAACCTACGGCAGGCGCGGCGAGCCGGTGGTGCGACAGAACTTTGCGGCGGTAGATGCAGCGCTGGCGCACCTGCACGAGATCCCAATTCCCGCGCAAGCCACCAGCAAGCTCGAACCCCTGAAAGCTATTGCCTGCGAAGCGCCCGAGTTTGTGCGACACGTGACTGGCGAGATCATGGCCGGACGCGGCGATCAGTTGCCGGTGAGCGCGTTTCCGCTCGACGGCACATATCCGGTAAGCACTTCCCAATGGGAGAAACGGAACATTGCGGAGGAAGTGCCGGTGTGGGAGCCTGATCTCTGCATCGAGTGCGGCAAGTGCGTCCTGGTCTGTCCGCATTCGACGATTCGCGCGAAAGTGTGCGACGAAGCTGACCTCGCCGACGCGCCCCAAGGCTTCAAACACATTCCGGCAAAGTGGCGGGAACTACCTGACAAGCGCTATACAATTCAAGTCGCCGTCGAAGACTGCACCGGTTGCCGGCTTTGCGTCGAAGTTTGCCCAGCCACGGACAAAAGGGATCCGTCACGCAAGTCTCTGAACATGCATCCGCAGTTGCCTCTGCGCGAACGCGAGCGCGCGAACTGGAATTTCTTTCTTAACCTGCCGGATATTCAGAAAAACGGCCACCTCACTTTTGGCTCAGTAAAGAACGTGCAACTGCTGCAGCCGCTTTTTGAATTCTCGGGCGCGTGCGCCGGTTGCGGTGAGACGCCGTACATCAAATTGCTGACTCAGCTATTTGGCGATCACGCTATCATTGCCAACGCCACCGGGTGTTCAAGCATCTATGGCGGCAATCTGCCGACTACTCCGTACACGACGAATCGCGAAGGCCGAGGACCGGCATGGAGCAACTCATTATTTGAAGACAACGCCGAGTTCGGCCTTGGCATGCGCATGGCGCTCGATCATCAAGCCGCTTATGCGAAAGACCTGGTGAAGAGACTCCGGCATGAGATCGGAAACGAGCTTGCCGATGCTTTACTCAGCAGGGACCAATCGTCCGACCAGGGCATCAATACGGAACGCGAGCTGGTAATCCAATTGAAGGCGAAGCTCGCGGCCTGCAATCAAGTTGAAGCGCGCGATCTGCTGAGCGTGGCTGATGCGCTGGTGAAGAAGAACGTTTGGATTGTCGGCGGCGATGGCTGGGCTTATGACATCGGCTACGGCGGATTGGATCACGTGCTGGCCAGCGGGCAGAACGTCAATATTCTGGTGCTCGATACGGAGGTCTATTCGAATACCGGCGGGCAGGCGTCAAAGGCGACGCCGCTTGGCGCGGTCGCGAAGTTCGCCGCCGGAGGAAAACCAACACCGAAGAAGGATCTTGGCTTGACCGCGATGCGCTACGGCAACGTCTACACCGCGCAGGTCGCGATGGGCGCGAACGACACGCACACAGTCAAGGCTTTCATCGAAGCCGAAGCGCACAACGGCCCATCGCTCATCATCGCCTATGGCCAGTGCATCGCGCACGGCATCGACATGTCGAAAGGGATGCATCAACAGAAGCTGGCGGTTGATTCCGGTTACTGGCCGCTCTATCGCTACGACCCCAAGCTTAGCGACGAAAACAAGAATCCATTTCAGTTAGACTCGCACGGCCCCAGGATTCCGCTGGAAGAATACATCTACACCGAAGGCCGCTACCGCATGCTGCAACAGAGCGATCCCGCAGTGGCTAAGTTCCTACTGGCGCAAGCGCAGAGATCCGTGCATCGCCGGTGGCAGCAATACAAGCAGATGTCGCAGATGACCTGGGAAGCATAAGGCGCGGGAAATTAGTAATCAAGAACGTTTTCGTTCAAGCATTGCGGGCCAGCGCGGCAACACTTGTTCTGCGCGACAGCAAATTGTGAATTAGCCCGACAAAAGCAGCCAGCCACGCTGCTAATGCAACAAAGACGAAGTAGCGTGGGATGAACAGCAACGGCTCAAAGCCGATCGCCTTCGACAACTGAAGAGTACACACCGTGTACATCCCAAGCGGGAAGACCATGCCCCAATACTGTGGGTCATATCGGAGTGGGAAACGCTTGTAAACATGACGCCAGAATCCGAGTATGAAGAGCAGGGGAATCCACCAGGTGCCCGCGGCCCAGAAGAACAAAGTAAATCCTTTTATGAATGGCAAAATGTCGGCGAGAAAGCTCCATTCAGAAGCCGCCAGAATTAGTCTCGCTCCGGCGAGAGTCGTGATGGCGACTGCGCCCATGTTGATCCAGTAGGGCGGAGTAAGCGTTGCGGTCGTCAGTTTTACGAACGTGAAGCGGTAGAAGATGAGGGTAATGAGCAACAAGTAAAGCATGCAGCCGAGCAAAAACATGCAGAGTGTGAAGAAAAGCAAAGGCTCACGATAGGCTGTAAAGTAATCTGCCAGCAGCGTTCCCAAAACGGAAATTGATTGCGTCGCCACCGCCGCCAGCAACCATGTACCGCTGATTCCGGTCTCCAATTGAGGCTTATCTTCCCGCACTGTCACCGCAGTGAAGAAGGTGTACATGATTAGCATCCAGAGCAGGAGACCAATCAGCCAAAGAACAGCCGCCGCCCGGTACTGGCCGGCGACGATCACCAACTGACTGCCGAGTACGCATGTTCCGGCGACGACCGTGAAAAAGCCTGGTCCGCGAGCATGGTCCATGATGTCTGCTTTAACGCGCGGGAAGAAACGGACCAAACGAATTAGCAGCAATAACCAAAGAACCACGTAGGCAGTCAGATTGATGGCCAGCAGCACCCATCCCACTGGTTTCAGCTTCAGTTGAAACGCGGCGATGGAGATGATTCCAGTCGCCATCACCAAGGCGAAGTAACCCGGAAACAAGTCGGCCGCTGCTCCGATAATCTTCCCGCGCGTCATATCGCTTTGTCTTCCTTTTTAGCTTCTTCGTCGCAGCGTTTGCAGTCGAGTTCCAAGCCGATGCGCGAGGCGCGACCCTCCTCCGTTAGCACCCAGGATCGCGTCGTGAGCGGCGGGTCGTGTCGCACGTGGTGAAAATGTCCACACTCGAGCTCAGCACGCCAATCGCCGTGCTCGTCGGTATCAAATCCTGTGATTCGACGTTTCACCAAGCGCTTCCTGGAGGATACTACGCCCGGATCATGATGAGCAGCATTTTGAACCTGGTAACGGCTCTCACCGCGTGAGGGCGGTTCGCCGGCAGGATGATAGTCTCGCCTTGTCGTACGCTGAAACTCTCGCCGGCGATCTCGATGTCCGCCTCTCCGTCAGTGACCACTACAAGTGCATCGAACGGCGCGGTGTGCTCGCTGAGGCCTTCACCAACGTCGAACGCGAACAGTGTAACCGTGCCGCCCTTGTTCTTCAGCAGCACACGGCTCACGACAGAGCCATCCTGGTATTGCAGCAGCTCAACAAGTTGCTTGACCTCAGCAGGTCTAACTACATTTTGATCTTGATCACTCATGAATATTCGTATTCTCCGAAAGCCCCATCAAGCGCGTTCGTTTAAAGCCGGTCTATACACTGCGCGGGCATTAGCCCG
The DNA here is from genome assembly GCA_036506395.1 of Pyrinomonadaceae bacterium. GTDB lineage: Bacteria > Acidobacteriota > Blastocatellia > Pyrinomonadales > Pyrinomonadaceae > DASXRU01. The sequence continues at coordinate 28,381 of DASXRU010000079.1, forward strand.
CTCCTAAACCAACCAAAGATACTCTTAGAGGCGTGTTTACTTGCTCAGCGTTTGATGCCAGTCATCGCGACGGCGCCGAGTTGCTTGCGCTGGCTCCGGAAGATGGACCTCATCTCCAGCACTCTCCGCCGTGCCTCTGAATCACGAAGTAGATTCCAGACAAAGCGCAGCGCGCCGGCTAAGCCTTCGTCACGAATCAGCCGGCCTGGCTCCAACAGGCTCATCGAAGCCATGTCCACGGATTGAACTTCGAATCCTTCCGACTCCAAAAGCGAGCGCCACTCTGAAACAGCCAAAGGCCTGACGCCATGATGGACGACTCCCGTTAGTGCTCTCTCAGTCTCTCTTTTCGCATTCTCGTCGATATTATCCGACATGAGGCACATCTCATGAATGCCGTAACGACCACCGCTCTTCAGCAGACGATGGGCCTCTCGCACGATCTGGCGTTTCATCTCTTCAGTCTGCATCGTGAGCATGGCCTCGCCATAAACGACAGTGGCGCACTGGTCGGGAAGCCCCGTGTCCGAGGCGCTTGCGACAACGCAATGTTGCTGGTTTCCCTTCAAGTAGCCGACGACGATCTTCGCGGCCGCCTCGTCCCGTTCAACCGCAGTGTAAGATTTCGGGTCTAACTCGAGCGTGAGTCGAGCCGTAATACCCATACCGGGCGCGAATTCGACCACGTCATCAGCGGGTTGGATTCCGAGCGCGTCAAGCATAAGGCGGGTTAGCTGCATGCCGCCAGGTCGCAACACACGCTTACCCAGGCGGGCTAAGACCCAATGACCCGGCATCTTCTCAGTCTTCAAGCCCCCACCGGGGGCGTTCATAGTTTTCAATCCAGCCTCCTGACGGGCATAGAAATACCCTTCAAGCACTTGAGCAATGATTGTGCCGTTGGTTCCTGCCAAGGTTTACCAGAACTTGCCGGAAGAGTTGCGAGAATTGGCGGAGCGATCGCGGGATTCTGCGCATCCTAATACTTCACCTCAGTATAAGGCGTTCTGGTTTGCCGGCGCTTCCAGATGATTCTGATCGGCGTTAACCTGTACGCGGTTGCATTAGGATCACAATAAGGCCACCTCCTAAATGGTATTTCGGCGCTGAAGCGCGGCCGGCGTTGGATTGTCGTTAAGTTTAGAAAATGCACCGGACTAAATTCTTCATCGGAGCACTGTGGGTGGTCCTCATCGGACTATATCTACCTCCTAACAACTCTAATCTCATCTTCAGACGAGCGAATAGCCACCAAGACGGTACATCATTGATTTATTTCAGCACCTCGTTTGAAGCTAAAACGTGGCGCTTATATGACTCCGACCCAAACCACATCTGGAACCGGTTATATCGCTCTCTCTATTTGCGGGTGGCCGGTGACGGTCAGCAGTATGGCTACGACGAACTCGACCCGCTATTCTGGTATAACTCGAAGTATCTATTCAGTGGAGCGGCCAACCAGCAGGCGATCAACACTCTGGATGAATTCCTGGCCACCGATGCCGAACGCTTAATTTTTGATCCGCTGAAGCGAGCGATGTTACAGCGCGACCTCTGGGCGATCTTTGATTGGACGACCGAGGGCGATTACAGTCCCTCGCCGGCGCGGCGGGAACTCGAGGTTAGGTTAGCCCAGGTCATCCGCCGATTGTCTTTGCCGACCGACCGAATTCGGGCACTGCCAAATAACTACCAGGACGCGGTCTCGGCGAAGAAGTTCGCGACTAAATATGATCCGGATCTGCCTCAAGTGCCCTTCCTGCCGGCTGACCTGTTTCAGCCGAACGGACCATGGGTGCTGGTCAGCGCTCAGGGCGGCGACCCTGTGGCTCCGGCCCATGTTTTCGGCTTCTCCGGACGATCGATCTTTCTCATCTTCGTGCGTTTGCCGGCAGGAAGGGAGGCGACCCTTGCTTATCTGAAGCAAACGTCAGAGTTCCCGCGGCCATGGTTGCCGGATGAGCAAGACCCACAACGCTTCCTACCCAACCTGGAGCTACCGCAGTTCCCGGTTGGCACCGAACTCGCACTGGTTCGTCAAATGATGCTGATTGATGACCACGGCAATCTTACGCCGACGCCTGTCATTGTGCAGGTGCAGATCAGGGTACATCGCGCCATTCCACAAGTGACTACGCAGACTCTCGATCGGGATAGGGTGTCAGCGCGCACGTCGCTGGACACATACGAGTTCAAGTTGAGTCGTGCGAAGCTCTTTGCCGGTGACTCAGGGGGACTTCGTCCGGTCGCGCCCGACGAGAAGGAATTCCCGCTGTTTCAGTCACACGGCATTGACTTGTTCGAGTTGACGGGAGCACAAGGATCACTTGAGCGAGAGCTCAGACCAGCATTGAGTTCCTGCTCTAGTTGTCATTACCGGCCGGGCATACATTCGATGCTAAGCCGATCTGTGCGGCGTAACATCATTCCTTCGTGGGACCCAATGTATGAGGCGAGCACTACCAGGGGCTGGAAGCAACGGCAATATAGCTGGGGGCTTTTGCGGGGACTGTGGCAGCAGCAACCGCCAGAGCGCCATAGGGGAACCGTGCTATTTAGCTATCACAATCCAAAAGCGCCTGCGTAGCGGACTCACGACGACGTAGCCTCGTACATCTCCATCTCAATAGCTCGCCGCCGAAGCGCGGTGCTAAGCAAACCGCGGCGGAAGATTTTCCAGTTCGTGTCGAAGGCGATCACAAAGGTCGGCCATCGTCCGCTCATCGAACAGCGTCGATGGCCACACGTAAGCTTGTTCCTCTTCCAAAAGATTGTGAGCTTCCAGGCGCTTCTTGATGATAGTCAGGCGCTGCCGCAATACTTCAATCTCTTCGAAGTGCGCCTCCTGGCTCCCAGCCATCTCGCCCATAGCCTTTATCGTTAGCGCAAGTTCCTTCATGAAAACATCGTGATCAGAGCGCAGGCGCATGAGTACCACTTGCGCCTCTTCAGATGTTGGCAAACCGTCTCTCCCGGTGAAGAGCGAGGCTGGAGCATTGGCGAGAGCGGGAAATAGATGCAGGTTCTCGGCGCGAATGTGAACTGCAAGACGAGCCCAGAAGAGATCGAGCAGCTCGAAGGCGCGAGCGATGTTGGGCTTTGCCAGCTGTGCGTCGAGTTCAGTAAGCAACTGGCCCAGCGACTCGTGGTCGTTTTCCAGCAGCGACGCGACCGGGTTCTTCATCGTTTCAAGTAACCGGAACTGGTGAAACTGGGCGACGCCGGACGCCACCAGAAAATCAGCGTAAGCGTGACGACAAAGCAAATGCCGGAAGCGACAACGAGCGGCAGTAACGCAGAAAACCGATGCGTCAGCGCGGCTTCAACCGTCGCTGCCAGAATCCAAAGCTGCGCGACGTTCACCATTACGAGCAGTACCAGTCGCGCCTGGGCCACGGCTGTACGTCCCCTGCCGGCGTGACCGTGGACCGAACCTGGTTTGGTTGGAGTTGTTGCATACTGCATCAGATCAATTTCTCGTTACTGCCTGCTGCTCTCCCGATGGCCCAGACCTCGCCATTTCCTCGCACTTCCAGCTTCACGGTGTCCAGGGGCCGCGGCGGCGGACCGTGCAATACGTCGCCAGTCCGGCCATCGAATGCGCCTTCGTGGCAGGGACACTCGAGCCGCTGGTGACTGCGATCAAAATAGACTGGACACGAAAGATGTGTGCACTTCTGCCCAAAGGCGTGGTAAGTGCCGTCGAGGGACCGCACTAGGATCGCACTGTCTCTCTCAGTGGGATAACGAAAGCTAAGCGACGTACCGGGCATCAGTTCCGCCGCGCCTTCGATCTTTGCAGCAGTGACAGTCTCTGTGTGGCCCACGTCGAGTGCAGCTTTTCCCGCAAACCCCGCGGCGCCTACGAACAAAGCGGCTGAGGTGAGCCCGAGGAAGTTGCAGAACTCGCGCCGAGTTACCTGGGCTTCCTCTTCGCGGTCGTACGGGAAGTCGTGCTGATGCGGCGCGGTGGCCGAGCGCACATCGCTTTCGTCCGATCGGGTGTCACCTGAAACTTTGTCGCTCGTTTTGCTGAGCTTAGAACTCATTGCTCTTGTCCGTATGTTCAACTTGCAAGTCGATCCATGATTCGCTTGCCGGCTGCTGCTCAGTTTTCACGCGTCCTTCAAACACGCCGCAGCCATCAACTTCAACTTCGTCTGCTTCGGTCGGCAACATCAAGTAAACTTTCGTCTCGACCTTCTGATTGCCGAAAACGTGCGCGTTAACCGGCTTGGTGCGGCGAAGCGGAACGATGTCCTGGTACTTGCCAAATGTGATTGCGCCCGTAGGACAGACACTGGCGCACATTGGCTTCAGGCCTTCGCTGGAACGATCGAAACACATGTCGCACTTCATCTGGAGGTGCATCTCTGTGTTGTACTTGGGCACGCCAAATGGACAGGCATTGACACAATTGCGGCAATCGAGGCAGCGCGGTTTCAGTGCGGAAAGAACGACGCCATCTTCTGTGCTCTTGATCGCGTCTGCCGGACAAACCAGCGCACACGTCGGTTCAACGCAGTGCATGCACACGGTGGGCATCGTTGCGGTTGTCTCCGATCGATCAAGGTAGTCGACATAGATCATCGAATAACCTTTGTGCGTTCCGCACTCTCGGCACGCCGCCACGCAGGCCCGGCAGCCGATGCAGCGCTGCGGATCGATGAACATTGTTTCTTCCATAGTCACCTCAGAAATTCCGCTACTGACCAACACAGATTCTCACCGATAATCCAAACATCAGCCCCTGGTCATAACATCTTTTCCACGCTTTTTTTGTTTTGCCTAATCCGTATCTATCCGTGTTCATCTGTGGCAAATTACCTAAACTCACTACGCGACACACCCTTACGCTTTTCGCCGAGAATCGGAAGTTGCCTTGAATGAATCTTCTCGATGCGCGCGGCGCACGCTTTGAACTCAGGAATCTTTGAAATCGGATCGAGCGCCGGGTTCGTCAGTTGATTCACCGCCAGCTCTTCGCCCCAATGATAGGGAATGAAGATCGTGTCTTTGCGAATCGTCTTCACTATCAGAGCGGGAAACACACCATTGCCACGCCGCGAGACAACGCGCACACGCTCGCCGTCATTGACCTTCAGCTTCATGGCCGTTTCCGGATGAACCTCGACATACGGTTCGGGACACTGCTCGACGAGAAAGCCGATGCGGCGCGTTTGATTGCCGGAGAGATATTGATAAACGACTCGGCCACTGGTCAGAATCAGTGGATACTCTTCATCAGGCGTCTCCTGCGGCGGCGCGTATTCGACCGCGTGAAACTTCGCCTTGCCATCCGGATGATAAAAGCGATCTTCAAAGAGACGCGGCGTACCGGGATGATCTTCGGTCGGGCAGGGCCAGAAGATGCCGTTATTCTTCTCGATCTTTTCCCAGGTGATGCCGTAATAGTCAGCGTTGCCGCCGCGCGAGGCGACGCGCATCTCGTCGAAGATTGCGCGCGGCCCGTCGAACGAAAAATATTTTTCTCGACCCATGCGTCGCGCGATCTCCTGGATAATCCACCAGTCGGCGCGCGCTTCTCCCGGCGGGTCGGCAGCCTTGTTGATTTTGACAACGCGGCCTTCGCTGTTTGCCGTCACTCCTTCGTCTTCGCTCCAGGTGCTGCCGGGCAGGACAACATCCGCGTAACGAGAGCCTTCGGACATGAAGAAATCAATGCAGACATAGAAGTCCAGGCCTTCGAGCGAGCGGCGCACTTCATTCGTGTCAGGTAAACTCACCATCACGTTGTTGCAGATCGAGAGCAGTCCGCGAATTTCGCCCTCGCGCATTTTCTGAAACATCTCGACGACTGATACACCCGCTTGTGGTAACTCTTCTTCAGGCAAGCCCCATACTTCGCAGACGTACTTGCGATGCTCGGGATTCAGGATTGAGCGCTGCCCGGGAAGTTGATCAGCTTTCTGTCCGTGCTCGCGGCCCCCCTGTCCATTACCCTGTCCTGTGATCGTGCCGTAACCGCGTCCGGGCGCGCCGATATTCCCTGTCGCCAGCACGAGATTGATATAGGACAGCACGTTGTTGACGCCGTGCGAGTGATGCTCGATGCCGCGCGCGTGCAGGACCATCGAAGTCCTGGCACGACCGTAGAGCCGCGCCGCTTGTACAATCTTTTCCGCCGGCACGCCGGTAATTTCCGCGGCAACCTGCGGCGTGTAGCTGGCCACCGAGACTCGCGTTTCTTCCCAACCATTCGTGCGGGCACTGATGAAGTTCTGATCAATCAAGTTCTCTTTTATCAAAACATGCAGCATGCCGTTCGCGAGAGCTACGTCAGTGCCAGGCTTTAGCTGCAGATGAAGATCGCCCTGGCGCGCGGTAGGCGTCTCGCGCGGATCGATTATGATCCAGCGTCCGCCGTTGTCGCGCTGCTGCCAGAGGAACTTGTTCAGTACGGGAAACGTCTCGGCGCAATTCGATCCGGCAATCAGCAAAATCTCGGCAAGTGGAATGTCATCCCACGGATTCGCTGCGCGATCGACGCCGAATGCTTTATTGTTCCCCGCCGCAGCCGAGACCATGCAAAGCCGCCCGTTGTAATCAATGTAACGCGTGCCCAGGCCAGCCCGCGCAAACTTGCCCATCAGATAGGTTTTTTCTGTGGTGAGCGAGGAGCCCGAATAGACGCCAATCGAATCTTTGCTGTGCCTGGTTTGCAGTTCTTTGAATTTCGCTACCACCAGGTCGAGCGCTTCGTCCCAGCTTGCGCGTTCAAACACGCCGTTACGCTTGATGAGTGGATGTAGCAAACGATCGGGATGATGAACCTGCAAGTAGGCGGTTACACCCTTGGGACACAGTCGTCCTTCATTGACCGGGAAATCGTAGCGCGGCTCAAAACCGACGACATGATTGTTCTCGACGAGGAGATTCATGCCGCACTGCACCCCGCAGTAAGGGCAGTGTGTCGGCACGATGCGATCTATTACGCGATCGGCGCGCCAGCCGTCGTACGGCGCATCATGCAAATGCGGCCCGAAGGCTTCGATGATCTTTTCCAGATTATCGACCCTGCTCATAACTAATTAGCCGCGGATGAACACGGATTCACAGATCAGAAAGATCCTGGACGTTCTTTCGTTTTCATTGTCCTATCCGCGTCTATCTGTGTTAATCTGCGGCCCAACTTCCTCGTGTTTCATTAGCGAGGCATACGCCAGTCCACGTATGACGCGCTTGCAACGCGGACAGTAATCCTGCCAAACATGGCCGTCACCCATCGTGTAATCAAAGCCGAGTTTATCGACGACTGTTTTGAGATCGCCCAGCCACATCTCAGCCACAAACTCAACGCCGCAGCGCGGACAAGCAGCCTGCGGCATTTCGCGCGCGCGCCGTTGATAAAGTTCGACGCCAATCGACGCCGGTCGCTGAATCACATGGAATAGTTTGCCAAACGGCAAGTAAAACAACGTCATGATCACAACCGCCTGGTGCGACAACGCAATGAACGAATACATGTAGCCGTGCAACCACAGGCTCGATGCGGTCAGCATCAATCCGGTGATGCAAATCGCGATTAGCAGCAGGTGCGGAACGAAGTCCATGATGTATTGCTGCAAAGCAATAGCACCGCGATCATGCAAGCGGCGATGAATCGCAATGGCGCAACCGGCGAGCACCATGATTGCGGTGAAATCAAGCGCGTGAAAAGTAACCCAGGCAATTGCGTTTCGACCATCCATTACGTTGAGCGGAAAACCAAAGAGGTAAGCGCGATAGCCGCGCTCTCCCTCCAATTCAAAGTGAAGCCAGCCAAAGACCAGCGGAAAAGTTATCAGCGCCGAGATGACGCAGCCCCACATAATCAGCTGATGCATTAGCCAGCGCGAGAAACCCCGGCGAAAAATAAACTTCTGCACGGCCAAACCACCCACCAGCGTCTTCGCTGCGCTGCTTGTGTTGGCAAGCAAATTCTTGCGGTCTCGAAATAGCTTCCAGCCTCGCCGCCAATACACACGCGTCGCAGGACGCTGTAGCCAGATAGCATAGCGAAAAACAACCGCGCCGAACGCGACTACGCTAGCCACCGTGTAGCCAAAAAGCGCCGCATCATAATGTTCAAGATTTCGCGATCCGAGAATGATCAGCACAGTCAGTCCCGCGGATGCGGCCAGGGCCATCAGCACAGGGGCGCGATGATTCGCTTGGGTTGGCATTGATGCTTAAGCGTGATTACGAAATCTGCTTCTCGACACACTACCAGAGCAATGATTAAGGCAAGCGTAAAGCCACAATACGATACAACGTCTTCTGAATCCAATAGTGTGCGAGCCTACCCAAGGTGATCAACTCGAGATAAGAGAGACAACATGCGTGGAAAAACTCTCACTGGCCACAACTCGATTGCGCAATTTTCCACTTTCTCGGCTTTCATTGATCCAGCTTGTCAATTTTTGCGCGCATTTTTCGAGACCCCGATTGGCACATCCGTTGCGCCTACTTCGGTGGAGGGTGAGCAGAGGGCGCTGAGCTAGGAATTCGTTCATTTCATACATAACGGACTAATACAAAGCCGGCGCCGGCCAAAAGCTCACGTAAAGACCATGTTGAGGGCGAAAAACCTCGAAGATAACGAGGGTTCGATGGAGTCCACGCAAGTTCCTTGCGAGTCTCCAATAAGCGATGTCCGAGGGTTGAACAACCTGAAGCTTAGCAAGTATTACCCGCGCGGTTCGGTGCTGTTCGTCGAAGGACAACGACCACGCGGAGTCTACGTGCTTTGCGAAGGTCGCGCAAAAGTTTCAATCGCATCCGCTGAAGGCAAGACCTTGATCCTACGGATAGCGCAACCAGGTGACCTGTTAGGAATGAACGCAACGCTGGCGGGCCAGCCTTATGGGGCAACCGTGGAAACGCTTGAGCGCTGCCGGATGGGTTTCATCTCGCGCGAGGATCTCTTGAAGCTGCTTGATCGGGACAAGAGGGCTTGTCTCAGTGTGGCCCAGGCTCTTAGCCGCAAACTGAGCGGTGTCGTTGAGCATACTCGTCTGCTCTTTTTGTCAAAGTCGGCGTCGGAGAAACTGGCGCGGCTTTTGGTTAGATGGTGTGACGATCTCGGCAAACGCACTGCCCAGGGGATTCGAATAGACTCCGGTCTTACCCACGAAGAGATGGCGCAGATGATTTCCGCATCGCGCGAGACCGTCACGCGTGTGCTGGGCGAGTTCAAGCGCAAGCACATTGTTAGTTTGGTGGATAACGCGATTTTCGTTCGCAACCGCAGGGCGCTTGAATCACTGGCCGGCTGCTGAGCAATATCTGCGAGGGGTAACCTGTGTGTTAGCGCACAGACGGCCTTCCTGGTTTTTGTTAGAAACTAAACTCTCGACAGACATCGGGGGCCTCACCTTAATTGTGCCGTTTTGATGTGATGGCCGTCACAGCCAGACAACAGCAGTAGCCACTATGATGCTTGGCATTTAATACAAACGTGGTTTCTAGCGAATAGGGCAGGCAACACTCCCTTCTCGCGGTTTTGTCTTTTGCAGTTGATCTTGAATCGCATAAAGTGAGGGCCGAGGGTTGAATCCAAACAGAATCATCAAGTCTTTGCTCCTTTGCGGCTCGCTGGCTGCCACAGTCATGTGGTTCGCTTCTGGTAGTTCTTCTCAAACCGTTAAGCCGAGCCAAACCAAAGTAGTAGCAGCGAATTACGGCGCCGCCGATTACGTTGGCAGTGACGCGTGCAAGGACTGTCACGAAGACCAGTTCAAAGCCTTCTCGCACACTTCGCATGCCCAACTCTCAACCATCAGCAGTTGGAAGGGAAAGGTGACGGGTTGCGAAGCGTGCCACGGTCCCGGCAAGGCCCACATTGAAGAAGGCGATCCGGCGAAGATTATCTCTTTCAAAAGCAAATCATCGAAAGAAACCGCTGAGACATGTCTTTCCTGCCACGCAGGCAAAGAGGAGCGGAACAATTTCCGTCGGGGCGAGCACTGGCGCAACGACATAGGTTGTACGGATTGTCACTCGCCGCATGCGACAACGACGCCCGGCAGAAATCTCGCGAGCTCGAATGTCTTAGTGAGCCCAGCGAACCGAGAGAAGCCCGGCTTTTCAACCATCAGAATGTTGAAGATGAGCGACCCGCAGCTTTGCGTGAGTTGCCACAGCGAGGTCAAGCCGGCATTTTCTGCGCCCTTCCATCACAAAGTTCTGGAAGGCGCCATGCGCTGCAGTGATTGCCATAATCCGCATGGCGGATTCGAACTCAAACAGGCCAGGCTCGCAACGGGCGGGGACGCAGCTTGCGTTAAGTGTCACGCGGACAAGCAGGGTCCATTTACTTACGAACATGCGCCGGTGAAGACCGAAGGGTGTACTGCCTGTCATACGCCGCACGGATCGTCTAATCCGCGGTTGTTGAGGTACGGCGCCGTCAATCAATTGTGTCTGACATGCCACAGCGTGGCTCATGACGTCGGGGCCATTGAACCGGCTGGCCCGCAACATAATCAGAACGCGCAATATGCGAACTGCACTGCCTGCCATGTGAAGATTCACGGATCGCATTCGAGTCCGGTTTTCTTCCGTTGATTGAAGCCGGAGCGAAATTCGCGTGGCGCTTAACCAGATTTGAGCCCCAGGGATGGATCGGATGAAAAGAAACGTCATGAACTTGTTGCGTACTCTGTCGGGATTAACACTGGCGCTATTGCTACTGTCCGGCCTTGCAGACGCGCAGCAGCCATCACCATCGCCGACCCCAAAGAAGTCAGATGCCAAGACGCAAGGCTCAACGACGGAAACCGGAGAAGATGCCGGCGACTACACAATCATATCCAGCATTGAGTTTGGTGCTCGAGGCCTGAGAGTCCGCGGCGATCACAACAAGTACCAGAGCGATCTCAATTACAACGCCGGCGTACGTCTGTTCGATAGCAGTTTCCTACTCCGATCAAAGGACGGCAAGGGCGATCTCTTTGACAGTTTTCTTGTGACTTCCAGCGGCTGGGGCGCTGATCCATACGGCAGCATGCGGATCAATGTGGAAAAGCCGAAGTGGTATCGATTCGAGGGAAGCTATCGCCGGTTCAAGTATTTCAGGTTTCTGAATAATTTTGCGAATCCTAATTGGGTATTTTCGCCGGCGACCTTCAGCCGTCCACCCAATCCCGAGACAGGTTCGCACGGCTACAACACGCGAACGCAGTTTGGAGATTTCGATCTTACAATATTGCCGAAGAACGATCAGATCAGGTTCAACGTCGGCTACTCACCTGAGCGTTACAGCGGTCCAGCCTTCACGACCTACCACATTGGTGGAAACGAATTCCTGCTCCTGTCTCAGCTCAGGTCGCGGGCAAACGACTTCCGCGTCGGCGCCGATGGCAAGGTCGGCCCCATCGACTTTTCATTTCTGCAAGGCTTCCGTCGTTTTCGTGACGATAGCTTTATCAGCCTGGGGCCAACCCCGGGTATAAATCTGAATCCGGCAGTCGCCAGCTTCACGAGCTTCATTCGCAATGAGCCAACGCGTGGCAGCGTTGACTATACGCGGTTCAGCGTCCACAGCCTGGTCGCAAAACAACTGGACCTCACGGCCCGTATTGTCTACAGCAGGGCAACCTCGAACTCACTTTTTCTCGAAAACATGACGGGCGTGAACTTCGCCACCAGGATCGGGAGCGGAGCCGGGGCCCAACTGGGACCGCCCAACGTTCTTGTTCTCGGTCAATACAACATCCCCGGAAACGTCAAGCGGCCAAATACTCTCGGCGATTTTGGTGTGACTTACCTTGCCACCAGCAAGTTCAGAGTCTCAAACACGTTTCGGGTAGAAGACTTTGAGATTAATGGTGTGGATGTCTTTAACGACTTTTTCTCAGTCTCGCGGGGGACAACAGTCGATACGCGAAGTTTCACCAATCTTAGCGTTAACAAGATCACCAAATACCGCAAGTATCAGGATACCGTTGAAGGCGATTACCAATTCAGCAAGAACTACTCGATCCACTTCGGTTATCGTTACGGAAGTCGCCGCATTGAACAAATCCTGAGCGGATTTGCCCTTAATTCCAATGCACCGACGCTGCTCGTCCCGGAAGACGAAGTGGAAACCAATCACACCCATGCTTTCATTGGCGGGTTTAAGGCGCGTCCGGCAAAGAACTGGACGATTTATTTCGACGCCGAGCATGGCACGGCGGACAATGTCTTCACGCGCATAGGAAATTACGACTATACGAACATTCGCGCCAAGAGCAGGTATGCGCCAAATCGCAAGTTATCATTTAACCTGGCGGTCATCACAAAAGATAATTCTAATCCTTCAGAGATCGCCGGCGTTTCGCTGTCGGATTTTGGCGTGAATGTTAAATCGCGAACATTTACTTCGGCGGTTGATTGGAGTCCCAATTCCCGGCTCTCGTTTAGTGCCGGCTACAACTATAACTGGGTGAATAGCGACGCGGTTATCGACTATTTCTTCAACAGCATCAGGCATCCCGCCGGTCACGCGCTCTATTTCATGAGAAACAACTTCTTTTTCTTTGATACCACCGCGCAGCTATTTCCGCGAGTAACTCTCTACACTTCCTACCGGGTCAATCAGGATAATGGGCAGGGCACTCGCCTTGCCGACCCGACGGGAAATCCCGGCACGCTGGTAAATTCCTACCCCATGAATTTCCAGTCGCCCGAAGGCCGGCTCGCCATCAGAATCAACCGGCGGCTGGATTGGAATATTGGCTATCAGTACTACAACTACAACGAAAGCGCGCTGGTGGGTCCGCGGCCGCAGAATTACAACGCGCATTTGCCGTCCATGTCACTGCGATTCTATTTTGGTCGCAAAGAATAATATCGAACTCGGTGTTCACTTTTAAGCTTTAATAAAAAACTCCGGCTGCGAAGTTCATCGCGGTTGGAGTTTGCTTTGTGACGAAGTAGCCAACGAAGACGACAGAGCTGGGATGCAGGCTCCAAATCATCCTCTCTTCGTTGTTTTCCGGCTGGAGGGCGAAGCATGGGTGAAATCGTGCCTGAGAAACGCGCAGCAAGTCCTGGTTGCCCTGAGCGGCCAAATACAAGCAGGCGCCGATTTCTTGACTACCTGCTCGGCACCAGCGCGATCGCCACCTTCGGCGCGATCGTCTATCCCATCCTCAGATTCATGGCGCCGCCGCAAGTTATCGAATCCACTGAGAACTCAGTGGTGGCCGCTAAGCTGAACGAGGTGCCGGTCAATACCGGAAAGATCTTCAAGTTCGGAAACAAACCTGGAATTCTCGTGCGCACGTCCGCGGGCGAGCTGAAAGCTCTTTCCGCTGTGTGCACTCACCTGGAATGCATCGTTCAATATCGCCCCGATACGAAACAGATTTGGTGCGCCTGTCACAACGGTCAGTACAACCTGAGCGGCAAGAACATCGGTGGTCCGCCGCCGCGGCCTTTGGAAGAGTTCAAGGTAAATACGCGCGGTGACGACATTGTGGTCAGTCGGTCGTAAAGATGAAGCTGGATGCTTTGAAATCATGGCTTGACGAGCGCCTGTCGATTAGTACGCTGGCAAAGGTGGCGAGCAAGAAGGAAGTTCCGGTTCACCGGCATTCCATCTGGTACTACTTCGGCGGCATGACGCTGTTTCTCTTTATCGTGCAGGTAGTCACTGGAATCCTGCTGCTGCTCTATTATCGCCCCAGTTCAGAAAACGCTTTTGAGAGCGTGCAGTTCATCATGACTGAGGTGAAGTTCGGTTGGCTGATTCGCTCGGTCCACAGCTGGTCCGCGAATCTGATGATCGCGACGCTCTTCATTCACATGTTCAGCGTCTTTTTCCTGCGCGCGTATTACCCGCCGCGCGAGATCACCTGGATTAGCGGCGTCTTTCTTCTGTTTATCGTCATTTGCTTCGGCTTCAGCGGCTATCTGCTTCCATGGAACAAGCTGGCTTTCTTTGCGACGAAAGTTGGCACAGAGATCGCGGGAGTCGTGCCCATTGTTGGCCGGCCAATGCTCAGATTCCTGCGCGGCGGCGACGATGTGACCGGCGCAACGCTGACGCGGTTCTTCGGATTTCACGTTGCTGTCTTGCCGGCGGCGGCGACCGCCTTTATTACGATTCATGTGTTACTGGTTCAACTTCATGGGATGAGCGTGCCGCCCAGGCTGCGTGGCCAGCCCGTCAAGAAGATGAAGTTCGTCCCCAATTTTCTTCTGCGCGATCTCATTGGTTGGATTCTGGCTATTGGCGTGCTGGCCGCATTGGCAGCCTTGTTTCCCACGGAACTGGGAGAAAAGGCGGACGCGTTTGCACCGGCGCCGGCGGGGATCAAGCCCGAATGGTATTTCCTTTTCATGTTTCAGACATTGAAGTACATCCCGGCAAAGATCTGGAAATTCGATGGCGAAGTAATCGGCATTATGGCATTCAACCTTATTGCGCTGCTTTTGTTCATCGTGCCTTTTGTGGACCGGTCGCCGGAGAATCAGCGACGAAGATTAATCTTCAATGTGATTGGAGTGCTGGCGCTGCTTTATATCGTGGGAATGACAATCGTTGGCTATCTGACCTGACGAGACGATTATGAGGGCTCGGCAAGCGAACAAATCTTCCCGGTGTTGGCCGGTGATCGCGCGGACGGTGAAAGAAGCACATATCTTTCTGCCGGCTTTTTTCGCACGGCGCTCAATCAATTCTCTTCTTCCCTTCGCGATAATTCTGGCGCTCTTTAGCCTGGCGCCGGCACAGCAGAAGAGTTCGTGCATCGAATGTCATTCAAAGTTGGATGACAAGCGGCTCAGCGGGCCCGCGAAGGCCTTTGATAACGACATTCATCATGCTCGTGGACTTTCGTGCAATGATTGCCATGGCGGCGATCCCAACGCATATACCAAGGAAGGCGCAAAAGATCCGCGAAAAGGCTATCTGGGCAAACCAAAAACACTCGATATTCCGGCGTACTGTGGCAAGTGCCACAGCGACGCGAACCTGATGAAGAGATTCAATCCCTCGCTGCGGGTAGATCAGGAGCGCGAATACTACACCAGCGTGCACGGGAAACTGCTCAAGAACGGAGAAACGCGGGTCGCGACGTGCATCAGTTGCCACAGCGTCCATGGCATCAGGGCCATTACTGATCCGCTATCGTCTGTTTATCCGTCGAACGTTGCCGAAACGTGCTCGAAGTGTCACGCCAACGCGGACTACATGCGCGGGTTCCCAATTCCGACCGATCAGTTCGCCAAATACAAGACCAGCGTGCACGCGCAAGCGCTTTATGAGAAGCAGGATTTGTCCGCTCCGACCTGTAACGATTGTCATGGCAATCATGGCGCCACGCCGCCCGGGATTGCCTCGGTGGCCAACGTCTGTGGCCAATGTCATGCTCGTCAGGCCGAACTGTTTCAAACCAGTCCGCACAAGGCTGCGTTCGATCAGAAACAGCTGGGCGAATGCATTACCTGCCACAGCAATCATGCGATCGCCAAACCCGGCGACCATATGATTGGCACAAACAACGGATCGCTCTGCATCAACTGTCACACATCCGGCGACAAGGGTTTAGTCGCGGCCGGCCAGATGCGTTCGCAAATCGATGAGCTGATCACGAGCATCGGCAAATCGACTGACATTCTCAATAGAGCCGAGCGCGCCGGAATGGAAGTGAGCCGGCCGAAGTTTGAAATGAAGGAAGCAACGGATGCGTTGACCCACACTCGAGTGCTAATACATTCTTCCTCGGCTGCGGAAGTCGATAAGGTAGTTGCGCCGGGGCTGGCAGCTTCGGTTAAGGGTTATCAGGCGGGACTGGGCGCGCTGGCGGAACGGAGATTCAGACGTGAAGGACTCGCAGTCTCGCTGGTGTTCATTCTATTCCTGGCCGGCTTGGTGTATTTGAAGATCAGGCAGATCGAAAGGCGGCAGGCGGCCGCGGAATAGAAAAATGGGACCATCATCTGTTTTTAGTTAACGGAATCTATGAACATCTCGCCGCTACCGGGCGTTGGGAACGATGAGCCACACGGTGTTGCGCAAGCTGGGATTGGGATTGCTCGGGCTGTTTGTGCTTGGGATGCTCCTGGCTTTGCGTTCTGGCTCGCATGCCGCCGGAATCGGAGATGCGATTAATCCACAACCACGTTCACAAGGTCGTCGCCCGCAGAAGAAAGTCGCGACGCCGAAAACACCGCGGGTCGATTACACGAAATTCTCTCATCAGACTCACGTCCTAAATCAAAAGCTGGCATGCAGCTCCTGCCACCAGGTTCCCTCGAAGAATTGGAAGGAAGTGCGCACGGGTGATGCCGCATTCCCTGATGTAACTGATTTTCCCGAGCACGCTTCGTGTTTGAATTGTCATCGTGAACGGTTCTTTGCGCGCCAAAGACCCGCGCCGGTTATTTGCTCGAACTGCCACCTTAAGGTTAGCCCGCGCGACACCAGCCGCTATCTATTTCCCAGTCTCGGCGACGTTTCTGACCCGAAGATAAAGACGCGAGAGTTCGTTTCCGAATTCGGTGTAGCTTTCCCGCATGACAAGCACATCGACGTCGTCGGCTTTAACGCGCCGCAGCCGGGAAGAGATTCCCGCGGGTGGTTCGTGGCGGTGTCTCTCCAGGAAAAGAAAAAGGACGAACCGCCAAAGAGCTGTCCCGTCTGTCACGAGACTTATCAGCCGCAAGGCAATTCCAGCGAAGAATTCATGACCAAGCCGCCAAAGAATATCGGTGACGGTTTCTGGTTGAAGAAAGGCACATTCAAGACCATCCCGAACAGTCATACGGTATGTTTCACCTGCCACAGCGCCGATTCCGGAATTGCGCCCGTGCCAACCGACTGCAACGCTTGCCATAAGCTCCTGTCGGCGGAGCCGAGCCTGAAAGTCGATTTCGATCCAAAGATGGCTGCCGACATGGGGATTACGGATAGGATCATCCTCGCAAGATGGAGCAGGCGAATTTCGGCCGGCGCGTTTCGTCATGAAGGCGGCGAGCACCCGGACCTGAATTGCCTGGGCTGTCATAACGTGACAACGTTCAATACCCTCGATCCGAAGACTATGAAGGTGCCAGTCCGGTCGTGTGGTGGCGCTGATGGATGTCACATAACGGCTACGACCGATGACGGCGGCGCTTTGAATTTCGAGATCGCGCAGAAGAAAAAGGATGCCGCATTTGTTTGTACGAAGTGCCACGTCACCTTTGGCAAGGAAGGTGTTCCCGAAGATCACCCGCAGGCGATTCCACCACCTGTACCAAAGAAGAAGCAGAGTTGATGATTGGTTTGTCTACAAGATTTCAGCGGCTCTGCCGCCCGATGTGCGGAAGGTCTCCGACGTTCCGGCTCGGCATGCTTGAAACATATAGGGGCTGCGCCCCCAAAAGGGGCGGAGCGCCGGAACAGATAAGGTCGCGCGCACGGTGGGGCAAAGCCGCCACCGCACATCGGGCGGCGAAGCCGCAGAGCGATTTCGCGGGTCTGTTAATTGAATCACGCGTTGGCGCATTTGTTCTGGTTGGCGCTGTTATCGCTCTGGGTTTCATTACTGTTTTCAATTCACGCGCGTCTGGATCGATACCAAACTCTCTTTCCGAATCCCTGCTGGCCGAATCAAATCAGGAGCAGATGCAATTTCCGGAAGGGTTGGACTATTCAAAGTTCCTGCACAACAGCCGAAATCATTCGCGGCTGCCTTGTCTTTTGTGCCACCATCGCGAGACGAATTCACCGGTTCCGAAACGTCCGGGCGGTTCCGGTCACTTGCCTTGCGCCGGATGTCATGCGCAGCAGTTTTCAAATTCTGACAGCCCGATCTGCACCATCTGCCACACCGACGTAAAATCAGGAGGATTGAAATCATTCCCACGTCTGAAGAGCTTTAGAATGAAGTTCGATCATTCGCTTCATCTGAGGATGGGCAGCGTTGGCTGCGCGACGTGTCATCGACCTTCGCGTGGTGGCGTGGCACTATCGATACCCGCGGGATTCAACGCACACACCACCTGCTACAGTTGTCACACTCCGCGCGCGCAATCCGGCGGTCGCGATATTTCTTCCTGCGGCACTTGTCATCAGTTAGGTGGGTATTCCCGGACACCTCAATTCGCCCAGGCATTCCGCGTGGGATTCAATCATGCCAAGCATCAAAAGGTTACATGCAATGAATGCCATCAGGTTAGAGCCGGTATGCCGCAGCGGCGACAAGTCACCGCGCCGCAGCCGCTCAATCATCACGCCACGGGGCGGGCGCAAAGTTGCCTGACTTGCCATGACGGTAAGCGCGCATTCGGTGGCGATGATTTCACTGTTTGCAAGCGTTGCCACACCGGAACATCGTGGCACTTTTGAAGACTGATTTAGCAGCCACAGATTTACACGGATTAGCACGGATCAGAAAACGGCACAACTGCAACACGGCTAAGTCTTCTTATCTTTGTCAATCCGTGTGAATCTGTGGCAGTAGTCCAGGAGGTAACCATGAAAGTCTTTACGATCTTTGCATTTGCTGTCCTTTCCATTTTCCTAGTCCCGAACACATCGAATGTTACGCCCGGCCCATCAACTCAGGAGGGTAAGAAGCCGCCGGAAGTAATCACTCTGGGAGCTGAGGCTAAACTTGGACCGATTAAGTTCAACCACCTCGAGCACATAACCAAGAATCGCAGCGTCGATGGAACCAAGCCGATTGCGTGTGTCGAATGCCATCACACGGCGCAACCTGCGTCTGAAGCTGTTAAGCATCCTCCGCACAAGACGGTGTGGCCGGCAGACCGGACCACTACTCTAACGATGGAGTTGATTGAAAAGGATCCGAATGCAGTTGGAGCTGTCTGCCGCGATTGTCATGCGAAAGCGGACACGAAACCAAAACTTCTGCCGGCGATTCCGCAGGTCAAGTTTGAGGGTAGCGCGGAGCCCACGATCATGACTAACCAACAGGCGTTTCATCGCAAGTGTGGCAGCTGTCACGACGAAGTTGTGAAGGCCAGACCTGATTTGACTCCGCCGCCGCCGACCTCGAAGAAATGCATGGTGTGTCACAAGAAGACCGCGACTTGAAGTGAAATTCGCCTGTGGGGGATTTTCCCTTTTTCTGGGCAAAAGGACGCAAGCAGCGAGACTTTCATCTCCGATTTTCCGTAATCTGCTGCGGCACAGTCATTGCGCTGCACAGCTTAGGGGTTTAACCCGAGCTTGTAAGGTTCACGAAAGGTTGAGGGAATGATGAAGAGTTCGATTAATCGATGGAAGAAGCTGGCGTTCTTGCTTGTCGGTGTGATGATCGCGGCGACGTTTTTGATTGCTTCGGTGCCGGCGCGGACAAGTGCTGATGATAATGCCGGCGCGCTGTACAAATCCAAGTGTTTCGCTTGCCACGGAGCAACGGCTGAAAAGAAATTCGATGCGACCAAGGCGGACGATGTGCTCATCCAGACCGTGCTCATGGGCAGAAAGATGGAGAAGCCGCCGAACATGCCAGGCTTTGAAGAAAAAGGCATCACGGCAGATCAAGCGAAGGCGCTGGTAGCGTTCATGAAATCGCTGAAGCAATAGCCCATTTGCAGGGCTGAAAATGCCAGCCCAGTACCAGAGCAAACGAATGCGGTAGCGCTTTGGCCTCGGTTCCAGCGCGCCCCGTGGGCGTGCGAACAAGCTCATTTTTGGTCGACACCTCCTATGCGAAGCGGATGAGAGCATAGGAGGCATTGGTCTGTTCTGAATGCGTTGAGCTGATGAAGATACTAATGAGAAGAATCTCCTTTTTCCTGGTCATGTCAGGATTTGCTTTTGTGACGCCATTAACCTCTTACGGACAAGGAAGTCCTCCGGGAACAGCAAGTGCCCAACATTATTCTTCCTTGGATTAGCCCTTGTGTCCACGATCTTAAGTGCGGGCTAAGCGATAATGGCGACTGGATCTGATCTCATCCTTGCCGTAGCCGGGTTGATTGTCTATTTTAGAGCAGAAACAAGATGGGCGAGATCGAACCAGTGGCCCGGAAAAAGCCGAGCCTCTTCCGCAACTACATCAGCTTCGTCGGGGCAGCGATCGTCCTCGCCAGCCTGGCAAGTGTCTTACTCCTGTTTTTCATCGAGACCACATCAACGGTTGAGAATCCTTACGTGGGGATTCTCACGTTCATAATCTTTCCCTCGATCCTGATGTTTGGCCTCTTCGTTGTCGCCCTGGGTATGTTGTTGGAACGGCGACGACGACGGCGAGCCGCGCCCGACGATATCATGGCTTACCCAAAGCTGGATTTGAACGACCCGCATGCGCGTCATGCGCTTCTGGCTTTTCTTGTGGTCACATTTTTCTTTATCTCCGCCAGCGCTTTCGGCAGCTATCGCGCGTTCGAATACACGGAATCGGTCGCCTTCTGTGGCCAGACTTGTCATACGGTAATGAAACCGGAATTCACGGCCTATAAGGCCGGCGCACATGCGCGGGTGCGCTGTGTTGATTGTCACGTCGGATCCGGCGCTGGTTGGTATGCGCGCTCAAAACTCTCCGGCGCCTACCAACTCTATTCAGTAACCTTTAATAAATATTCGCGGCCCATCAGCACGCCGGTACACAACCTTCGCCCTGCTCCGGAAACCTGCGAACAGTGTCACTGGCCGGAAAAGTTCTTTGGCGCCCAACTGAAGGTTTTCAATAGTTACGGCTATGACGAGCGGAATACTTTGCGCCAAAGACGCATGCTGATAAACGTCGGCGGGGGTAGTCCGACCACCGGTTTGGTCACTGGCATCCACTGGCACATGAACATTGCGAATGAAATTACCTACATCTCCACGGACAATCATCGACAGGTAATTCCCTGGGTGCAAATCAAAGATCGACAGGGCAATGTCACTCAGTATTACGATCGCACCCGGCCGCTGTCATCGGCGCAAATTGCCGCCGCCGGTAGGCGCCGGATGGACTGTGTCGATTGTCATAATCGTCCCGCGCACGCCTATCTGCCGCCGGATGTTGCCGTGGACCAGGCCTTCGTTTCCGGAAGGCTGGATCCCTCAATACCATATCTAAAGCGAAAAGCTGTCGAAGCCCTTAGCGAACGATACGACACGACACCGCAGGCGCTAAGCTCGATTGATGCCAGATTGAACGAGTTCTATCGCACGAATTACAAAGACGTGTATGCGCAAAAAGAGGCCTCGATCAAAGGCGCGGTCACCGAGATTCAGCGTATCTTTCAGACTTACTTTTTCCCGGAGATGAAGACAGACTGGGAGACCCACCCTAACAACATCGGCCATCTCTATTCCTCGGGTTGCTTCCGCTGTCACGATGGCGATCACGTCAGCAATACCGGCAAAGTCATTACCAACAACTGCAACGTCTGCCACACGGTAATCTACGACTCTGCCGGCCCGCCGGAAAAAAATGCGAAGACCGGGCCGTTTCAACACCCTGTTGATCTGGGCGCGCTCGCGGATCACAAATGCGAGTATTGCCACAAACCGAACAAGCCGTTCCAACATCCCGTGAATCTGGGTGATATTTCGATGTTCCAGTGCGTTGAGTGTCATCCCAAGAAGTGAACACGCTCGCCGGATTGGATTTATGACCGAAGATCAAAAATAAGTAATTTTTGGATGCCCGCACATCCCGCCGTCTCGCCAACAAGCCAACTCTTATTGCTGGGTTCTCAACTGCGAGAAACTTCGCCAAAGTGCGCGAAGTTACCCAGTTTCTCGCCTTTGTGTCTCTCTTATGTTCCACAAATTACGCGCAATTAGGTGGGTACATCGGTTGCCTAACTGAAACCTGAGATCGCAGGACTCAGGACAACGAATGGCTGCGGGTGTTCCTGGCGACTTTTTCGCCCGGCCTGTTGGTCCGGATATGGAGGTGAGTATGGCCAAAGACAATCGCGACATTCTCGAGGTGTTGCAAGAGGAACTGAGCTTCGTCGAGGAAGGCGGCTACGGTCGCTCTGTCCGCACGCCCTGGAAAGCGAAATCGGCGTTTCAGGACTCTTTAACCTGCATTAACTACGCCTATCCGGAGAAAGCTCATCCCTGCAACAAGTGTCACTTGATCGACTTTGTCCCGGACGAGCGGCGCTCGGAAGAGGTGCCGTGTCATTTCATTCCGCTAAATGAATCGGGGGATACAATCGATAACCTTGAGGCTAAGGATCAACAAAAGCTCGAGGAGGCATTGAAAGCCTGGTTGCGCTCGAAGATCAAGGAGATCGAGACCTCACGTCTCGCTGAAGAAGGAAGAGCGAAAGGAAGTGCTCCATGATTACGCTGGTCTATCTCGCCGCTGCAACTCTGGTTGTGGTCGGAGGCTATTTTCTGAGTCGCCGGCTGCTTCGTTCTTACCAGCACTTCAGCACAGCGGGTGTAATCATTTGTCCTGAAACGGGCAAGCAGGCGATGGTCGAGGTGGACGCGCGTCACGCCGCGCTCACTTCACTCGTGGGCCAACCGGACATTCGTCTCGAAAGCTGCTGGCGTTGGCCTTTGAACCAGGATTGCGGCCAGGAGTGCCTGATCCAGTTAGACGTCGCCCCGCCAGAGTGTCTGGTGCGCGGTGTTCTGATGAAATGGTACAAAGGCAAAGAGTGCGCATTCTGCCGGAGAGTGTTCGACGAGCCACACCTGATCGATCACAAACCAGCTCTGGTCAACCAAGAAGGCCTCACTCTTGAATGGGACGAAATCTCTCTGCCCGCTCTGATGGAAGCACTGAAAACGCACGCACCCGTTTGTTGGAATTGCCACATCGCTCAAACGTTCCGTCGCGAGCATCCGGACCTGGTCGTTGAGCGGTCATTCGTGAGACAACCATCATGCAGCCGGGCCAGCGCCACGAGATGAACGACTCCGCCTAAGCGTCCCGAGTTGTTAGACTGACACGGTCCAGCGTGCGGTGTGAGGCCCTTCAGCCTTCTTAATGTTCGCAGAGTTTCCTATAATCAGGTCGCCGCTGAAATCTTGCTTTTAGCGCGCAACCGGGGAAGTGAGAAAGAACGCGCTGACAAACCAAAAACAGAAAATCCTCGTCGTCGATGACGAAAAGATGATTCGATGGTCGCTGGGCGAGGCGTTGCGCGGCTGGGGCTTCGAGCCCATTGAGGCGGAATCTGTCAGCGCGGCCCTGGCTGCGTTTGAAGCAGAGCCGCCCTCGGCTGTGTTGCTCGACATAAATCTGCCCGATGGATCGGGTCTTGACGTGCTGCGCAAGATCCGGCACCAGCAGCCGGACGCCGTGGTGATTATGATTACCGCTAACGTCCTGGTGGACGAAACCATCGCAGCGTTGCGCGGCGGGGCGTACGATTTCATCGGCAAACCAATCAACCTCGAAGAGCTGCAGGTAGCGATTCGCAATGGCATCGAAGCCGGTCACTTGCGTAAGGAAGTGAATTTGTTTCGCCGCGAGAGATCTCAACAGTTCAGCTTCGATCAAATTGTGGGCGACTCTCCGGCGATGCGCGAGATGTTGGCGCTCGCGCACAAGGTTGCCGAGAGCGAAGTTTCGTCGGTGTTGCTGCAAGGCGAATCGGGTACCGGAAAAGACCTGATCGCGAAAGCGATCCATTACCACTCGTCCCGCGCCGAGAACCCATTCGTCGCAATTAACTGTGCCGCCTTGCCCGGTACATTGATCGAAAGCGAACTGTTTGGCTACGAGAAAGGGGCGTTCACTGACGCGAAAGCACGCAAGGAAGGATTGTTCGAACAGGCAGAAGGCGGCACGCTTTTTCTTGATGAAATTGGTGAAGTGGAGCTGGGCCTGCAAGCGAAACTTTTGCGCGTGCAGGAAGAAGGATCGTTTCGTCGCGTCGGCGGCCTCAAGGACCTGCCGCTGGACGTGCGCGTCATAGCGGCGTCGAATAGGGATCTCAAAACGGAGAGTGAAGCGGGCCGCTTTCGTGCCGATCTTTTTTATCGTCTCTCGGTGATTCAAATAGATATTCCGCCGTTGCGCGAGCGCGGCGATGACGTGAGGCTGTTGGCTGAACACTACATAACCAGTTTCAGGGGCCGTCTGCGCAAAAGCATTGACGGCATCGCGCCGGAGGCGCTGGCAGCTTTTCGCCGCTACGAGTGGCCCGGCAATGTCCGCGAGCTGCGGAATGTGATCGAGCGGGCCATGATTCTGGAAGACGATGAAACCATCACGACAAAATATCTACCGCGGGGTTTGGCTGAATCGGGCCCGGGAAGCGACGTGCACGCCGGCAGTGCCAAATCAGTAAGCCAGTTTCGCCTGCCAGCCGACGGAGTGTCACTCGACGAGGTCGAGATGGCCCTGGTGCGGCAGGCTTTGGAACGAAGCGGGGGAAACCAGACCAAAGCAGCGGAGCTCCTGGATATTTCCCGCGACCAGCTTCGCTATCGCATGAAGAAGCTGGAAGAAGCCAGCGCAGTGGCGAGCAATCAGGAAGTGTAGCCGCCGCACTCGATCGGACTCAGTTCTCAGCGCCAAAGGCGCGAAATGCAACAGCCAGGGGCAAGCGACGCTAGGAGCGTGGCCCCTGGGTCAAGTGAACAAAAGGTCCCGAGCCCTGAAGGGGCGAAATAAGTGAGGGACAAGGACAGCGCCCGCACACAAATCAGTCAGGGTTGTAGCTTATTCGTATTGTCATGTCGCCCTTTCAGGGCTATTGAGGTCCTGGCGACCCGATCCCTTGATCCCGAATTGATGTCCAACTCAGCAGTAACAAATCCAGATCGCTCTGCGAAACAGGACGGCGGCAGTCTTGAGCGTTCGCTGAAAGAGCTGGCCGATATCAAGTTCGCGCTCGACCAGTCAACGATCGTCGCCATCACCGACCAGCGCGGGATCATAAACTACGTTAACGATCAGTTTTGCCTCATCTCGAAATACTCGCGCGCAGAGTTGCTGGGACAGGACCATCGCATCATTAATTCCGCTTACCATCCAAAGGAATTCATCCGCGATATATGGACTACGATCGGCAGCGGCAGAGTGTGGAAAGGCGAGATTCGCAATCGCGCGAAAGACGGCAGCATCTACTGGGTAGACACAACGATTGTTCCCTTTCTTAACAATGAAGGCAAGCCGTATCAATACGTCGCCATTCGTCACGACATTACCTCGCGAAAACTTGCCGAAGAGCGCATTCGAGAACAGGCCGAGCTGCTGGACCAGGCCCAGGATGCGATTCTGGTGCGCGACCTCCACGACACTATCATCTACTGGAACAAGAGCGCTGAGCAGCTCTACGGATGGAGCACAGCCGAAGTTATCGGCCGGAACGCGCTCGATCTCTTGTTCAAATACATTCCGCCGGAATACGCTGAAGCGCAAAAGGTGCTGGAGGAGAGCGGCGAGTGGCGCGGTGAGATGCAACAGGTCACCAAAGACGGGCGAGAGATCATCGTCGAGAGCCGCTGGACCCTGGTGCTCGACGACGGCGGCAAGCACCACCGGAAGCTGGTGGTAAATACCGATATCACCGAGAAGAAGAGATTACAAACGGAACTGCAGCGCGCTGCGCAGCTTTCAATCGTCGGTGAAATGTCCGCCGGCCTGGCGCATGAGATCAAGAACCCGCTGGCCGGAATTCAAGGCGCCGTGGATATACTACTTCGCCGGCGCGAAAAGAATGATCCCGAACGTGAAGCGCTTGAGGGTGTGCGGCACGAGGTGGAAAGGATCGATCGCACTGTACGCGCGCTGCTTGACCGCGCCCGCCCGCGGCTGGTCTCGGTAAAAGCAACTTCACTCACCGCCGTTGTGGGGCGCGCTGTAAATCTGGCCCGCGCCCAGTTGACGAATGCAGCCACGCATGGTCAACGCGTCACCTTGGAATTTGAGCCTCCTGCCGATCCTCTAATCATTTCCATCGACGCTGCGCAAATCGAAGACGCTGTGCTGAACTTGATCATCAACGCAATCGAGGCCACCGATAGCGATGGGGAGGTCAAGATTCGCGTTGCTCGATCTGAACATGATCCCGCTGCGGAATTTGAAGACGAGGCGATAGTCGAAGTTGCAGATAATGGCCGCGGCATCAGTGAAGAAGATGTTGGTCGCATCTTTGATCCGTTCTTCACCACCAGGCCGGGAGGCACCGGACTTGGCCTTCCCGCAGTGCGCCGCATTGCGCGCGCCCATGGCGGCAAAGTCGACGTCAAATCCTCTCCCGGTAACGGTTCGACGTTTACCCTTCATCTTCCCGTAGACCTGTCCAAGTAAGGCCGCAGCTGCTTTAGAGTTTTTCCGAAGGGCTGCGCAAACTTTCCCACGCGGCTGCGCGAAAGCTCGCACGCGCGCCTACCCGTCCACTACATCAGCCGTAATTCAAACACTTTGTGTTGGCACATGCGTTGCTCCTTTAAGTCGTTATGGGAAGGACGGCATTTGTCATGAAAACACTCCCGGAGGACGAAGCACGAGCTTTACTGAGCGCCTGCAGAATTGGACGTCTCGGATGTATTGATAACGGCGAGCCGTACGTGGTGCCGATCAATTACGTGGTTGAGGATGGATCGATTTACAGCCATTCCCTGCCGGGAAGAAAGATTGACGCAATGAGGGCGCACCCGCGCGCGTGTCTGCAGGTTGACCAGCACACCGACGACTTTCACTGGCGCAGTGCGATTGCCTACGGTGACTTCGAGGAAATTCGCATCTCGGATGACCGGAGGTTGATCCTCCGCAAACTGCTTGCTCGCTTCCCGTTGCTGACGCCAGTGGAGTCTGTAATGGCCCAGGATGCCGGAGCGCCGAACCCTATCGTGTTTCGCATTCGTATCGATCGCATTACAGGCGTGGCTGAAGGCTAGGAGCCACTGGGCCTTAACCAGGAAAGGAAAAGCAATTATGAAGAACAACATTGATCGAAGCGTTTGGATAAATTATTTCAATGAGTTCACCAGGCGCAACCAATGGCGACCCACGCGGTTGGAAGTATTTGGCGACCTCGGCGCGCAGGAATTGGAACACGGACTGTTGTTTGAAGGCATTGACATAAAAACAGGCAACAGCGCCTTCCCTTCTGTCGACATTATGCTCGGCGCGAATGATGCGAATGAACCGCGCCACCTAACGCACGTAATCGCAAACGTGCAGCAAATCACGCCGAAGCGCGGCCTGAACGGACGCGACGAAGCGCTGGAAATAGTAAGCGGCGAAGGTTTCCGGAACCTGTTGCGCTTCGAACCGGAAGCCAGGATGGCAGCGATGGCGTAACGGCAATGGAACACGAACATTCGATCGAAGCGATCGCAGCTCGACTCTCCGCAGGACCACGCCACAACTATCTTCGAGATTGGATCTACGGCGGCATCGACGGATCAGTAACTACTTTCGCCGTCGTCAGCGGTGTGGTAGGCGCGCGACTCTCGTCCTGGATAATTCTGGTGATGGGCTTTGCCAACCTGTTCGCTGATGGTTTCTCGATGGCTGCCGGCAATTTTCTGGGCACCAGAGCCGAACACGAAGACCTTAAACGTCTTGAAGCGATTGAGTATCGCCACGTCGATCTAGATCCCGAAGGCGAGCGCGAAGAAGTAAGACAGATATTTCGCAACAAGGGTTTCGCCGGAGAAGACCTGGCACGCCTGGTCGACCTGATTACTTCCGATCGCACGCGATGGGTTAGAACAATGTTGACGGAGGAATACGGTCTGCCCCAGGAAGTCCGCTCTCCCTGGCTGGCGGCCATTACGACGTTCAGCGCCTTCCTGGCGTGTGGACTTGTGCCTTTACTCCCCTACTTGTTTCGATCGAATAGTGCGCTCGCTTTTTCAATCGTGATGACCGGAGGTGTTTTCTTCGCGATAGGATCTGTTAAGAGCCGGTGGTCCACGTCCGCCTGGTGGCGCTCCGGGCTATCAACTCTCGTAATCGGCGCCATGGCGGCCACTCTGGCATATGGAGTCGGGCTGCTGCTGAATCATCTGGCGCAGCAAGGCTAGCGACACTGACCACGCAAACGTAATGGAGGTAATAATCATGAGTGCCAATCAGCAGATTCACATAATCGACAATGCTCCTGGGCAAAATGGAGGCGTTGTATGGAACCGGCTACATTCCGAACGAGAAGAGATTTGCGAAACTCTCCTCAAAGAGTACGCGCCGGGGGACGCGGTTCCGGAAGCACAGCAGCGATCGCCTGAGGCGATGCATGCTGCAAACTGGCACCGGGAGCTGCTTCAGGCCCGCCTGCGCAAGATTGACAACGCGCTCGATCGATTAATGTCGGGTTCGTACGGCGATTGCTGCAAGTGTGGCAGGTGGATTGAAGACACCAAACTCGATTTTGACCCCGCCGTGGCGTTCTGCTTTGAATGCTGGGAGCGCGTACAGACCGAACCCTGACCTAAGGAAAACAAGACCATGCAATCCATCATTAGTCCTCCCGGAAATCACCGCCACTTAACTGAGCCAGCCTCGCCGGCGCCACAAGTCACCAGCCAGGTGAAGATGAAAGCAAATGTGTTTTGCGGCAAGAACGACATCCGTGTCGAAGAGGTTGAAAAGCCACGAGCCGGATTAGCTGAAGCCGTGATCCGAGTCACCCTCACTACGATTTGCGGCACCGACCTCCACATCGTTCGCGGAGAGTACCCGGTCAAACCCGGGCTCACCATTGGTCATGAAGCTGTTGGAGTGATTGAGGAGCTTGCCCTGGGCGTTACCGGATATCAGATTGGCGACCGCGTACTGGTGGGTGCGATTACTCCCTGCGGACAATGCCGCGCCTGCTTGTCGGGACACTCCTCACAATGCGGACATGGCGATGGATACGAGGCACTTGGAGGTTGGCGCTTCGGCAACACAATCAACGGCGCCCAGGCCGAGTACTTGAGAGTACCGTATGCCCAGGCGAACCTGGCAAAGATTCCTGATCAGTTGAACGATGAACAGGTAATCTTACTCGCCGATATTGCTTCCACGGGATTCGGCGGCGCCGAGGCCGGCGGGATAAAAATCGGCGATTCGGTAGTGGTCTTCGCGCAGGGACCAATAGGACTATGCGCCACGGCCGGCGCGAAGTTGATGGGAGCAACTCTTATCATCGGCATCGACGGCGATCACACTCGCCTGGCGATGGCAAAGCGAATGGGCGCCGATGCGGTCCTCGATTATCGAAACTCGGATGTGGTTGCGGAGGTGCAAAGATTGACAGGTGGCGGCGCTGATGTAGCGATCGAGGCGCTCGGCACGCAGCAAACCTTCGAGAGTGCCTTACGCAGTTTGCGGCCGGGCGGTACGCTTTCGAGTCTCGGCGTTTACTCCGGCAAGTTGCAGATACCCTACGAAGCATTCGCGGCAGGCATCGGAGATCACCGCATAGTCACAACCCTCTGTCCCGGTGGCAAGGAGCGGATGCGCCGGCTGATGGAAGTCGTGCGAAGCGGTCGCGTCGATCTTACGCCGCTGCTGACGCACACGTTCCCTCTGGAAAAGATTGCCGACGCCTACGATCTGTTCGGGTCACGGCGAGATGGAGTGTTGAAAATAGCAATCAAGTCCTAACCGCGCGTGCTCATTTCTTGAACTCTGGAGTCTGGCACAACGCCGTCTCGGTTTTTTTGACTGGCAGCCCTGGGGTCCCCTCGATTGTGTGAAGCCTGTCTCCAGCTTAGACGATTAGGAGAACTCAAGGGTTGAAACAGAGTCATTGAACGGAAGGGGATCGAGTTTCATGCAATACAAGTAATGTCCAACAGCTGGCTTTGGAAAACAATAACTTTCGGAAAGTCCTGTTCACAAATAAGCACTCCCAGGTGGTCTTGATGAATGTTCTTCCTGGGGAAGACATTGGCCGGGAAGTCCACGAAGTTGTTGACCAGGTCCTGGTTTTTGTCAAAGGCGCGGGAGAGGCCGTCGTGGGACGGGAAACGCATGATATCGGCCCTGGCGATATGTTTGCGGTGCCCGCCGGAACGGAACATAATTTCATTAACACTGGCGATGAAGCTCTGAAACTGTTCACGGTCTACTCGCCGCCGGAGCATCCCGACGGTATTGTGCATGCGACAAAAGCCGATGCTCTCGCTCGTCCGGATGAGTGAGCGACACACTCAGCTGAGCTGCAGTCATTCATGAAGCTACTACTCGCTAAAGATGACTCGGCCAGCTGATATCCAGGCAGACGCCGGGGCCGGTCTTAGCACTACAGAGGCGCGTCTGCGGCTCAGCAACGTCGGCCCGAACGAACCCGTCTCGTCGCGCCGCACATCCGGCCTCACCCAGATCCTGTTTCTGTTCATAAATCCGCTGGCCATCATCCTGTTGGTAGCCAGCGCGATCTCGGCTGCTGTCGGTGAAGTCCTCAATGCTTCCATTATCGCGCTGATGGTGTTGTTGAGCGCAGTGCTCAACTTCGTTCAGACCTATCGTTCGCAGCGTGCCGTCGAGCGCATTCGCAAAGAAGTTGCTCCCACAGCCACCGTGCTACGAGACGGAAATTGGACGGAGATTCCCAGACGCGAGCTCGTGCCGAG
Organism: Pyrinomonadaceae bacterium; assembly: GCA_036506395.1. Taxonomy (GTDB): domain Bacteria; phylum Acidobacteriota; class Blastocatellia; order Pyrinomonadales; family Pyrinomonadaceae; genus DASXRU01. Next base: position 58,808 of record DASXRU010000079.1, read on the forward strand.
CGATGTCATTAGGCTTACCGCGGGTGATCTTGTGCCGGCGGATGCGTGGCTGTTCAAGGTTCGCAATCTACATGTACAGCAAGCCGCGCTCACGGGAGAGTCACTTCCTGTCCAGAAAGAAGCCCTCGACCTCCATACAATTTCTCCAGACACAAGCGATGATCACAAAGTGTTTCTGGGCACCTCTGTGGTTAGCGGCACGGGAACAGCGCTGGTCATGGCTACGGGTAAGAGCACCGCCTTCGGTGATATCGCCACTCGCCTTGCCACCAAGCCACCAGAAACCGAGTTCGAAAGAGGCACCCGGCAGTTTGGTCTCTTAATCATGAAGACCACCATCCTGCTGGTGCTTTTTGTTCTGCTGGTAAGCGTCGTCCTTCATCACAATTTCCTCGAGTCTCTGCTCTTTGCCGTTGCCCTCGCGGTTGGGTTGACGCCCGAGTTTCTGCCGATGATAACGACCGTCACTCTGGGCCAGGGCGCCGTTCACATGGCGCGAAAGAAGGTGATCGTCAAGCATCTCGAGGCGATGCAGAACTTCGGCAGCATCGATGTTCTCTGCAGCGACAAGACCGGCACGCTCACCAGCGGCGAGATGGCGCTGGACCAACACCTTGATCCATTTGGCACTCCATCTGAACGCGTCTTTCTGCTCGCATATCTGAACAGCCTCCACGAAACAGGTGTGAATAATCCACTGGATCAAGCGATCAAGCAGAGCCGGACCAGTAATCCGCTAGATACAGCCGTCCTGCAACACGATCATCCGAACATTCACGGCTTTAGGAAGATTGATGAGATTCCCTTCGACTTCGAAAGGCGTCGCGTCTCGATTGTGGTGGAAGATGAGAACGAGAGATTGCTGATCACTAAGGGTGCGCCTGAAAGTGTGTTGCCCGTATGTTCTGCTTACGAGTTGAACGGTCAACAACAACCGCTCGACGCCGATTCACGAGCGCGCGCCGAAGCGACTTATCGAGGACTCTGCGCCCGTGGGTTTCGCATACTGGCTGTCGCTTACGCCACGGTGCCGCAGCAAGACGTTTATCGGGCAGCCGACGAAAAGGATCTGGTGCTGGCTGGATTTTTGACCTTTTCCGATCCGCCGCTGGAGAGCGCTAAGCTTGCCCTACGCGATCTCAGCCGCGACGGTATACAGGTCAAGATATTGACCGGCGACAACGAGCTGGTGACTCAACATATCTGCTCGCAGGTTGGTCTCGATGGCGGACGCCCTATCCTCGGCGACGAACTTGAGCGAATGACTGACCCTGCCCTGGCGCATGTCGTAGAGCAAGCTTCAGTGTTTGCCCGAGTCTCGCCGGCCCAAAAAAACCGGATCATTCTGGCGCTCAAGCATCGCAGTCACGTCGTCGGTTATTTGGGAGACGGCATCAACGACGCTCCTTCGCTCCATGCGGCAGATGTCGGCATTTCTGTTTCCACCGCCGTGGATGTGGCCAAAGATGCAGCCGATATCATCCTGCTTGAACGCAGCCTGAACGTTTTGCATGAGGGCATCATTGAAGGGCGCAAGGCCTTTGGTAATGTGATGAAGTATTTGCTGATGGGGACGAGTTCCAACTTCGGCAACATGTTCAGCATGGCCGTCGCGTCGCTCTTCCTGCCGTTTTTGCCGATGCTGCCGACGCAGATTCTCCTGAATAACTTTCTCTACGACCTGGCGCAGGTGACGATTCCGACAGATCACATCGACCCGACTTTTATCCATAAGCCTCAGCGTTGGAACGTCAGCATGATCCGCGATTTCATGATCTACATTGGCCCAATCAGTTCCATCTATGACTTCCTGACATTCTTTGCACTGCTAAGGGTTTTCAATGCCTCTGAACAACTCTTCCATACCGGCTGGTTCGTCGAGTCGCTCGCCAGCCAGACGCTCGTGATCTTCGTCATCCGCACGGCCGGAAATCCTTTTCGCAGTCGTCCCAGTTTGGCTCTGACGGCTACCACGATTTCAGTCGTAATGGCAGGCATTGTGATCCCGTTTACTTCATTGGGAAAACTCTTAGGGTTCACGCCTTTGCCCCCGGCCTTCTTTCTCTTCCTGGCCGGGGCGACTGGTACTTATCTGCTATTGGTGGAAATTGTAAAGCGAAAGCTGATGCGCAGGCTCTTGAAATAGGTCGGCGGTTTCGGACTAGCGCCAACACCGAGTGAGATTCGCTCATTCGTCTAAGGTTTCCATCCGGCTTTCTTAAGCTGTTCCAGGCCGGCTGCAATCGGAACCGCAAGATTCGACGCGGAATTGTCAGCAAAGATTGCGAAGGTAATCCCAATCACCTGACCCGATTCACCGAACATTGGTGTTCCCGATGAGCCGTCACTGGTGGCAGCATCGAAGACGATCCGGTTCTTTTATAAATCCGTGATATGCCCCTGCGTTGTGAGCGGCTTAATCAGTTCACGCTTCGCAAGTTGATCGAGCAGAACGACCAGCGAACCTCCATACTCATTTTCAACGGCAAGCGCTTCCTTTTCCGGCAATAGAGCAAGCATCCGATTAGGTCCGGTGGGATACCCCATCATCACCACAGCCTTGCCGATCTCGGCCCCATGCAGGCGGGCATATCTCGCCTTTTTGGCTGAAGATTCCAATCGGCATGTTCATAAGCTCCTGCTTCCGTGCGGTCGCGCCTCGCTGTCGGTCACGATGGCATCGACCATGTCCGGCAACATTGATGAACGAAAGCGCAACAGCGCCGTTACTCCGTCTGCCGACTTGATCGCCAGCGCGAGATCGGCGCCTTCATCTGTTTGTTCCAGACTCACTTTTGTCGGAGCGGTAACGCTGTGGGTAAGGTGATCGTAGGGCTTGCCACCTATCATGATGGCAATCCGATCTCCTTGAACCTCGTCCCATTCAGCAACAATGCCTTCAAAAGGTAACCCCTTCTCCTCAACTTGCGCTCCAATCTCGGTTCCGAAAACGTCCAGTGCTGCCAGCGAACCCTCATGTTGCCGGCTGAAGCTATCTAAGAATTTCGGCCATTCTTTTTTGGGAATCTCTTTGGTTTTCATGATTGAACTTTCCTCTCGGAGGTGTTCTTTAGAAGATTGCGTTGCAAATTCATTCTCGCTGCCAGCTGCTTTCGCCAGGCATGCCAGCTCTCACTTTCAGAATTAGACATAGGCAACGTCTGTGCCCTCCGTTCGAAGAGGTTCGGCGCGCAAAGTTTCCAAAAGCGGTCGGATTTCAGGCAGGTATTGCAAAGGACTCAATCGCAGGCTTGATGCAAAGGAAACGACAGCGGGCTTTAACACAATATCTGCGTCAGTTTCCCCAACCGCGAATAATTCGATGGCGTCAATCACTATGAATTGGGGCGACAGCAACTCTCCTCTCTGGAACGCTGATTGCCAGTTCTTAAATTGATACTTGTCATTCGTGTTCGGTGGGCCGGATGGTGCGCCATGTTTATCCATGAAATGACTGCCGATGAATGCCGCAGCGCTTTACAAAAGTCGACTGTAGGCAGACTGGGATGCGCTCTCAATAACCAGCCTTATGTTGTTCCCATCTACTTCGCATTTGATGGACAACATCTCTACGGGTTCACGACAGTGGGACAGAAGATCGAATGGATGCGCGCGAACCCGCAGGTATGCCTGGAGATCGACGAGCGGACCAGCGCCGAAGAATGGATGAGCGTTATCGTTTTTGGCCGTTATGAGGAGATGCCCGATGAACCTCACTACAAAGCTGCGCGAGTGAAGGCCCACCGACTGCTGCAACAACGCGCGATGTGGTGGGAACCTGCTTACATGTCGAATGCGCACCGTGAGGGCTGCCACTCCCTGGTGCCGGTCTTCTATCGCATTCACATTGCTCACATGACGGGACATCGGGCAACGCCGGACATCCCAGGAGTGTCGGATACCCACCCCTTGATACGAAAGGAAGGATGGGTCGACAGCATTCGCCGGCACCTTGGAACAACGAGTTAAGAGCAACCTCTGCGAGCTTTTGCTGTCAACAGTTTTTCACTCCTCAGACCTGGTTAACTCGAGCTCCGCACAATTTCCACAGAACAATTGGCATGATGGACGACACTATTGGAGACCGAGCCCAATAAGAGTCGATTCCATGTGCCCAATCCGCGGGACCCCATCACGATCAGATCGGCCTTCCATCGCTCCGCCGCCTCAACGATCACTTGTCTGGGCGAGCCCCTAATGATTTCACTGCTTATCTTCAACGTCTGGGTCTCAGTTTCTTTCAGCTTCGCCAGAGCTCGCTTCATGATTCCCTCTGCAGCTTCGTGAACGGCTTTTTCCAGAGTCTCAAAATATTCTGGTGTGGCAGCCCACGGCTCCATCCCGACCATAATCGGCGTTTCCGCCGCCGTAATGACCTTGACTTCACTTTGAGACGGCCACGGCCGGCGCGCGACCTCCTCAATCGCCGCGTCACTGTAAGCTGAGCCGTCAACTGCTAATAATATTTTCATTACACACTCTCCCTCAAACTAAACCGCTTTTGACTGTTGAAGAGCAATCGCGGCTTTATCAACCGCCCGGTTCCCAGGCAAGAATTTCAGGCCGTTGGACTGCATGATGTGTGCCAGCTTTTTGACAGCTTTTCCGGGATTCCAGGAGCGTTGGCGTTGAGAACACTGCGCACTTTCCCGCACCGGTGCGATTTTTTGAGAACAAGCGGAGACCTGAACCCCGGCTTTCGTCGAGAAATAAAAGAAGTTCGTCCCGGCACGTGCGTTGCAAATTCAGGGTGAGATCTTGCCCAAAAGAGAAGACAGTGAAGGAGATCATCATGAAGACTTTTCTATTGTTAATCGCACTTCTTTGCGCCGTTTTTCTGAGCAGCAATTCAGCGACGTCAGTTACCGGGGCCGCCAAATCAGCAAACAAGCAACGCGCCGTAACAACATTCAACCAGCCGGTTCAACTCATGGGGTTGAGGCTAAGAGGTGAGTACCTCTTCGTCCATGACGATGAGGCTATGATGCGGGGACAAGCATGCACCCATATCTACAAAGGCAACAGCGAACGCGAGGACAAGCTGGTTATTTCGTTCCACTGCACCCCGGCGACGCGGGGCAGAGCAAATAGTTTTACGGTGCGCACCGTTCTGACTGCTACAGGGGAATACGAGGTAACGGAGTTTCAATTTGCCGGCGACACGGAGGCCCATCGCGTACCGCTCAGCCCACCCACGGAGTACGTGAATATCGCGCCGCCAGTGAATTAGGCAAGCAAAGAGCCTTAAGGGGAAAACTTGTGCTGACGCAATCTAAACAGTTTGCGTGGCGGGGGAAACTGCATATGACAACGCCAGCTAATTTTATCCGCTTGATTTCGCTGAGATCACGCTAAAGAGTCTCCCGCTGATCGGTGGGCAAGAACGCTTCTCAAAGATGTAGTGCTGAGGAGCGTAAGGCCGACTGTTCGACATTTTCGTATTGCATAAAGACTCGTAGGCATACGTGTTGCTCCTTAAGACCAGGTAGTTGTTAGCCGGCGCACACGAGAGAATTTTGCACTAACACGGAAAGGCCAGGTTATGAAAAGCAAATTGGAGCGCAGACTGCATCTTCGTTGGGTCTGCCGGATTCAGTAATCGCTTTGAGAGATTTGTTCTCGGGAGTGTTTCGGCGGCAGTTGCAGCCCGCGCACACTGTTCGGTAGAAGTAATTCGAAAGAGTTCGAACTGACGGGCGCTGGCGGCCAGGAAAGTGTTGGCTCACCCCATGGCAAACTCTTGAAATTAGGTCAGCGGTTACGGAACATACCAACAACTCTTGTAAAGCGCCTGTCCGGCTTTCTCGGCTTCCAGAGCCTGCAGCGATGTCGTCTCTTGCTGAAGCAATCTTCAAAAGTCGAGGCGGCTAGTCGCGGCTTACCCTTCGTCATCAAAGCAGGTATAGCAAACTCGTTTTACGGCCTCGTAACCCAGCAGCTCGACTTCCGGCGCAAGGTAACTGTCTTTCACCGGCTCATCGCGAAGTAGATCCGTACTGAGGTACTTCTTGTTGTCATCAGGAAATACAGTCGTAACCACAGCGTCTGCGCCGAGCTGGTTCTGGGCCATCAACGCGCCAATGAAGTTGGCGCCCGATGAGATGCCGACGCCAAGGCCAAGACCGGCGGCGAGTTTCTGAGCCATCAGAATCGCATCGCCATCCGGCACACCGATCACCGGATCAAGCTTTGCAAGATTGAGAATCGAGGGAATGAATTCGTCGGAGACGCCCTGGATGCGATGGCGCCCAACCTTACGTCCGGTAGAAAGCGTTGGCGATTCGGCCGGCTCGAGCGGATAGACTTTGATTGCCGGGTTATGCTGCCGTAGAAACTTTCCTACGCCCATGATTGTGCCGCCAGTACCGGCCCCGGCAACAAACACATCCGGCTTTATTGAGTGGGAGTACAGCTGCCACCAGATCTCCGGTCCTGTGGTTCGCTCATGCGCTTCGTTATTTGCCAGGTTGTCGAATTGTGCAGGCAGGAACACATTCTGCTCGCGCCCGGCGAATTCTTCAGTCATACGGATGCTGCCAAGAAATCCACCTTGTTCACGACTAACGCGAATGATTCTCGCTCCCAGACTTCGTATTAGAGCGATTCGCTCTTGGCTCATCCAGTCGGGCATGAAGATGACGACTTTATGGCCCAACGCCCGCCCGATCGCCGCGAAGGAGATGCCGGTGTTGCCGCTGGTCGCTTCGGCAATCGTGTCGCCCGGCTGGAGGCAGCCTTCCTGATAAGCTTTCTTCAAGATGTGGAAGGCCATCCGATCCTTGATGCTGCCGGTCATGTTGAGCTGCTCGGCCTTGGCATAAATAACGCGCTCTTTTCCTCTGAATGAAAACCGAATGGCAAGCAATGGCGTATTGCCAATCATGTGCTTCAACTGCTTGAAGCGAGCCGGCGTCTTGCGGATCGATGTCTTTGCCGGCATCAGGGGATCGATGCATCGGATCAGATTTGTATTCAGAGAGTTTTGGTTCTGCATGATATCTGGGGAGACTTCCTTTTTGCGTCCTCGTCTTAACCTGCCGAATCGGCTCTACACCCTGCGATCCCTATAAACGGGAGCAAGACGTATTCCACTTGGTTGGACTGAGAAACACCAGGTTTGTATCAGTAGGCTGGGTTAGATCTGTGTCGCTGATTGCGGAATATCCCCAGACGATTAAGGGATTATTCGCAGTTGCAGCTGATGAACCGCCGAAAACGCACAAATTACGCTCCGGCACAATCGTTGCTCAAAAGGGGTCGGAGGCAGGGCTGCGACCCTGAAGAAACTTTATGAAAATCGAGTGCATCCTGTGTCCCACCGATCTATCGCCTGATTCCGACGAGGCTCTGCGATATGCGATAGCGCTGTCGCGAGCCTATGGCGCCGAATTGATCCTTTTGCATTGCGACCTCAAAAGTGATGGGCCGGCAAAGCGGGGCGCCCGAGGCAAAGCAGCTCAGTCGATTCAAGAGGCGTTGATGAAGTACTCCGGTTCGCCTGAAATGGATGGACTCGACTGGAGAAGTCTGGTAGTCGATTGCGACGACATCGGGGCGGCGATTGTGCGCGAAGCCGCCAATTATAGAGTTGACCTAATCGTCATGCGCTCACGCAGACGGCCCCATCGCGCAGCGTTATTGGGTTCGACAGCCGAATCCGTATCACGAACCGCACCGTGTCCTGTCCTGGTGATGCATAGCGATGAACGCGATTGGGTAAGCGGCTCTGACACCAGGATTGAACTGAAACGTGTTCTCGTGGCTTACGATTTCTCGGATTACTCCGAGTTGGCTCTCAACTACGCGCTGTCATTCGCACAAGAGTATCAGTCGGAGTTGCATCTGCTGCACGTGTTGCCGTCTTTCTCGCTAAAGGAACCAGAGATCTCCTGGTATCCACTGGGCGAGGAGGGGACATATCACAAGGCCGCACACCGTTTGCAGAAGGCCGTTCCTGCAGAGACGCATCTTTGGTGTGATATCAAGCACGCTGTCAGCGAGGGCCAGCCTTATCGCGAAATACTTAATTACGCGGAAAAGAACAAAATTGACCTCATCTGCCTGGGCGCCCATGGCGCAGGTTTTGGCATGCGGACGCTCTTTGGATCAAATGTCGACCGGGTCTTGCGACAGGCTCCTTGCCCGGTGCTGGTAACGCGACCGCTCAAACACGAGAAGTGGGCCCGCGAAAAGGCCTTCACCGCGGATGGGAACGGAATGAAGTTCGTCTATAAGGATGATAAGAGAATTGCGCGATCGGCGCTTAAAATCCTGAATGGCTAGCATCAGGCCGCGACGAAGGACTATTTTCGAAGTCTCAATGAGGATAAGTCATGAGGGTACTTCTAGCGATAGACGGATCAGACTACAGTGAAGCGGCGGTGACGGAAGTAGCAACGCGGGTCTGGCCGCCTGACAGTGAGATAAGAATAATAACCGCATACGAATTGCCGCCGCCTCCCATGAGGGAAATCTGGGCCTTGCCGCCGAACTATTTTGAGGTGCTGGACCAGGCAGCTCGTGAGCAGGCCGTGGCTGTTCAGGATGCCGCTATGCGGAAACTAACCAGGTCGTTGGTTCCCTCGATCAAGATAACGAGCAACATTATGCCGGGCGCCCCGCGATCAGTCATTCTGGAGGAAGCCGATCGCTGGAAAGCCGATCTTATTGTCGTAGGATCCCATGGTTATGGCGCATGGCATCGTCTTCTGTTGGGCTCGGTTTCGCAGGGGATCGTGTCGCATGCAAAGTGCTCAGTGGAAGTCGTTCGGCGTCCTGATCTCGGTCGAGCGAAGGAAGTGAAGGCTGCTTAATGGCAAAGATCCTAATTGTCGGTGGCGGATTTGGTGGCGTTGTCGCTGCCGAATCGCTGGCGAAAAAACTCGGAGACGAGCACGAAATTACATTGGTATCCCGCAGCCGAAAGTTCCTTTTCTTTCCAGCGTTGGTCCGGCTGGCATTTGGACAATGTGAGAAGGACGAGATTGTGCTCGACATACGCGAGGCCATGTTTGATCGGAAGGTCCGCTTCGTCGAAGGCGAAGTTGCGCGAATTTACCCGACCGAGCGTCACGTCACATTTGCCTGGGGCGATGTGGTTGGAGAAATGCCGTACGACTTTCTGGTCCTTGCATTGGGAAGGCGGTTAAGGACAGAGCTAGTGGCGGGTTTCTTCGAACATGCCCATCATCTCCTGCGCCTGGACAGCGCGAGGGAGTTTGGTATTGCCGCGCGCCGTTTTGACCAGGGCCACGCGGTGATCGGCTACTGCCCTGGGGCACGGTTGCCGGTTCCTGTTTTCGAGACCGCCTTTGCGCTTTCCCGACTACTTGAAGAACGGGGCAAGCGTGATTCCTGCAAGATCACAGTTGTAAGCAGCGAAACCCCCGACGAGATGTTCGGCGGCATACCCATGTCAGAAGCATTGAATGGCGCTTTGAAGTCTCATCGCATCGAGCTCGTCTCTGACTTTGCAATCACCGAAGTGACGCCCAACTCGATAATCGCCAATGACGGGCGGACGCTTAACTACGATCTGAATATGCTCATCCCGCCCTTTGGTGGTACCGGCGCATTGGTGGGCACGGGAATAACTGATGCGGAAGGCTATGTTCGAGTCGATACAAGGATGCGCGTAGAGGGCATCGAGAGAGTGTACGCGGCGGGTGACTGCGTTAATTTTGACGGCCCAAAGATGGGGCATATGGCGGTGCGACAGGGCGAGGTTGCAGCTGAGAATTTGGCGGCAGAAATTCAAGGCATGGCGCCAACCGTGAAGTACGATCATGAGATGATGCTGGTCATCGACGCGGGCGGAAACGAATCCATCTATGTTCATAAGGATCTATGGAGTAATGAAGAGGCAAACATACAGCACAGCCGGTTCTGGGCGTGGGCTAAGCGCAAACAGGAGCTGTACTGGAAAGCGAAACATGCGTGATGCTCAAATCACGTCGAGGCATGATCCAATTTCCGCTGCGGTTCTGTAACTCTGACGCCAGCTTCCTTCAACACTAACTCTTACGCTACCTGGCTACGTACAAACCGGGGAATTGCTTGCGCAGGTTCTCGATCTTGGGAAGGTCATTGATAACGATGTAAGGCTCATGTGGATGATTGGCCAGGTAGTTCTGATGGTAGGCTTCGGCTTCATGGAAAGACGGGAGCGCGGCGACCTGAGTTACGATGGGACGGCTGAACACTTTAGCCTTATTGAGCTGCTCGATGTAGGCTTCCGCAATGACCTTTTGTTCTTTGTTGGAGTAAAAAACAGCCGAGCGATACTGCGTACCCGTGTCAGGCCCTTGCCGATTTAGCTCGGTCGGGTCATGGGCCACCGCAAAGAACACCTTGAGTAGCTGGCCATATGTGATCCTGGATGGATCGTATGTGATTTGAACCGACTCGGCATGACCCGTGTCCCCTGCGCTGACCTCCTCATAACTCACCGAAGTAGCTGAACCTCCAGCATACCCCGATCTAACGTCGGTGACCCCTTTGACATGTTCGAAGACTGCTTCCACCCCCCAAAAGCAGCCTCCGGCAAGGACAGCGACTTGCTCGCCTTTAGCGCTGGCGAGGGACGCATCCAGAGCGGGGTCTGGGATTGCGGTGCCGGAAGCAGTGACTGCATTGCAAGCCAACGTAGTGCCCGCAAGCAAGAGGGCAGAACTCAGGAAAAAAGATCTATACATGTTTGTGGTCTCCTCGACTTAATGTACGAAAGGTATCAGCTAAACAGATTCCAGGGAACTCTCATTCTGGGAATCCCTGGAATCGCCGCCTATGGCCTAACACGGTCAAGCCCGTCAACCAAACTTCATTGAGCACTGGCGCGATGTTCCTGCCGAATTTGGGCGCATAACCGGCATTGCATTCCGTTCGTTCAATGCTTCACCCACTGATCGAAGTCTATCCACTTCTTGTTTCTATCACGTATCTGGATGCGATAGACCGGGTGAATTTCCCAGATTGAACGGCGCTCAGGACCATGACGCTCTGTGATTTTCTTGCCGTCAAACTTGCAGGGCGTGTGACTGGCGTCATAGAAGAGAGGGCCAGTGAGCCGGACGTAAATAGGCCTGTCGCCTTTTTTTTGTTCGAAGGTGACTCGGTGCTGCAACAGCCCGGGAATAATGGCTTCGATGTCAGCGTTGAGGCCATCATGAAATCTGTCCCAGCTCGCAGGGCGGTAGTGCGGGCTGATCTCGGCAGTGACAGTTGTGCACTCATCCGTCTTCGGCGACGATTTGTCACTCAGGGCAATGTGAATATCGTTCCAATCCAGCTCAGGATTGTCGCAATCGACGGCTTCGCCTTTGCCCCCCCTGTTCTTCGAATCCTTGTTGAATTTCGTGTTGGCATACTGCGCCCTAAACACATAGGCGTCGAGCGTAACCAGCGAGCCTTCACCGACTGACTTCCCTTTCACGTCGATAAGATTCATGAGGCGCGCGCGATCTTCCGGATATTTTCCCTTCAGCACGATTTCGCCGGTGTCTAACTTCTTCTGACTCGCTTCCTGCAAACGCGTAAAGTCGCTTAGCGCGAGGGCGACCGGAGCTCCTTTGATGCTAAAGTTATTCTTCGCGGAGTTCTGCGCATAATGATAGACGTTGCCATCGCTGGAGCCGTTAGACGTGCATCGACTATCAATGTCGTGATGCACGGCAATGCCGGCGAATGGTAATTGCCCAAGCGGAGTTTCGAATTTTGTCTGCGCCAGCGCCGCAGAAATAAGCGCGACCAGCGATAGCCCAACGGCGAATGGTGTGTTCGAATGCTTCTTCATATTCCTCCGCAGATGACAGTCAGTAGGAGTTTCGCGTTTAGAGTTTCGAGTTCAAACAGCCTTTTTTCGGGCGGCTTCCTGTGATTTCGTGGATCGAGTTTGTGAACGAAGATCTGTAAACCGTTAAAACGGTTACGGTCACGTCGTCACTCAAACTGACGACCCGCTACACTAACGCCGCACCTTCACGCTTCACCCTTCACCCTTCACCCTTGTTCATATCCATGCGCTTTCGCTGGCCAGGCGGCGGCGAACACCAGCGTGCCGAGCGCGCTAACGATGATCAGTCCCGCAAAGCCCGCATCCCAGCCATAGTGCTGCACCAATGCCCCCAGGCCCCAGCCCGACAGTACCGTGCTGGCGTAGCCAAATATGCTGGTCAGGCCAATTGCGGTCGCTGCCGCCCGCTTGGTGGCCAGGTTCGCGGCGGCAACCGCCAGCAAGCATTGCGGGCCGTAGATGAAAAAGCCAGCCGCCCCGAGCAGACCCGTGGTTAACAATTCCGATTGGAGCGGAATCCTCCAAAACAGAAACATCGAAACGCCGGCCATCGCCATATAAACGACACAAGCCCGCACCGCGCGTCCGCCCAGAAATCGATCCGTAATCCAGCCACCGAGCATCGCCCCGCCGAGTCCGCAAATCTCGAAGGCCGCCACCATCCAGCCCGCATGCGTGATCTTAATGTGTTTCGACTCAGTCAGCAGAGTTGGTCCCCAGTCCAGTACGGCGAAGCGGATGATGTAAACGAAAAAGTTCGCCAGCGAAACAATCCAGATGTATTTGTTGCGAAAGACATGTTCGATGGCGAAAGCTCGAAAGTCTTCAAGAGACTCTTGTCGCAATGATTCGCTCTGCGTGCCTTCGACCTCGGGCAGGCCGACAGACGCCGGCGTATCAGGAAGGGTGAACCAGATGAAGATCGCGACCACCAGCGCGATTGCGGCCGGAACGTAAAAGCAGAGCCGCCAACTGATCACCACGAGATAACCGCAAAGGATCACAACCAAGCCACCGCCGATCGGATGGGAACTGTTCCAGATGGACATTTTGGTTGCGAGTTCTTTGGGCGAAAACCAGTGCGTCAATAGTCGAGCGCAGGGCGGGAAGCCCATGCCCTGAACCCAGCCGTTGATCATCCAGATCACACCGAGCGCTACGGCGGCGGAGTTGAACCCGAAGAGCACGTTCAACATTGCCGACGCCGCCAACCCTATGCTCATGAACGAGCGCGCGTTTGCGCGATCGCCGAGAAATCCGTTGGCAAACTTCGACACGCCATAAAGCAAACCATGCAGCGTAAGAAACAAACCCAGGCTGGTCTTCTGAATGCCAAGGCCCTTTTCCATGTATGGCATAGCGATGCTGAGGTTCTTGCGGACGAAATAAAACGTCGCATAGCCGATGATGGAAGTCAGCAAGACACGCTTTTGCCAGTGGCGATATGTGGCGGCGATCTCCGCCGGATCCGTCAGGCTAACGGCTGCAGCAGGCGAAGGTTGGAAGACTCTTAGGAAGGGTCCGGAGAGCATATAGCGCCTGATTGGTAAATGGGGACTTGCCTGATAATGCTCGTCCCATCAGGAAGTTTACAGAATGAGTGACAATTCACCGGCGAAAATATGTGGGCCTCTGGCTTTCCACTTCACTTCAGACTGGCGCACAGCTCGAGCGCGTGGCCGTCCGGGTCATCAAAGTAGAGCGAAGCTGCCTGCATCCATTCGTGCACCATGGGACCGCTGACTGCAATTCCCTTCGCCCTGAGCATTTCCGCCGCGCGTTCGATATCTGCTTCGTGAAGAGTAAAGGCGAAATGCTGCGTAGGCCATTCACCTTTATCTTCCTGCAATACGATCATGCCGGCATCACCGCCCGCGCGCAGGAAGAGCCAGTTTCGCAGTTCGTCCCGAAGGCCTACCTCCAATTCCAGTACCTCGCGGTAAAATTTCTCCGCCCGTGCCAGATCTTTGACGCGAATAGCAACTTCGTAAATGCCGCGAATTGGAAACATATTGCCTATCTGACTTTCTTTTTCTGCCAGTGTACGCGGCGTGGGAACCATCGGCAAGAAGTAGGGCTTTCTGAATACCGCAACCTTTAACCCCTGCCGCGCATCCATCGTGGTAACAACCGGGCCTCTCCTGCTTGCAAAGCGTGCTACTGTTTGCTAAACCTCGTCGTTGAGTTACCGTTTTCTTCCGGAGGAGGACTATGAAAAAGAGATTGGCGCCCCGACTGTTGGCCCTGCCGCTAATCGTGCTGCTAGGTGTTGTTCCCGTACTAGCCGACACGATTCGTTTGAAGGACGGCAGTGTCCTGCGCGGTCAGGTGATCGGGTTTAAGGATCAGCAGTTCACTATTCTCCTTGGCAGCGGCGCCCGCGGCCGGCGCAGCCGCATCATGGTTTACATGGAGGACGTGGAATCAATCGAGTTTGATGCCGCCACCACGGCAGCCGCAGCGTCACTGGCAAATGACGACACGAGCTCTGGCGGGAATATCCAGGAACCAGCCACGCAGCCGACACGCCCTTCTTCGCAACCGAGCATCGTCAACGCTCCGACATCGAACGTGCCCAGGACGACGAATGCCCCAACCTTCTTCCAGGTCAATGTACGCGTGCGTGGAGACAATGCCGGTAATGGCTGGACGAACAGCGGTCTGGTGGTGCGTCGCGGCCAGCGCCTGCGCATAAACGCTTCCGGCCGCGTGACAATGGGTGGCGGCCGTTTCTCCACGCCCGAGGGCGTGCCTGGTCTTCCGGATCGGGAAAAACTGATGCGCAATCAACCGACCGGCGGCTTGATTGCGGTAATTGGCGATGACAATGACGACTTCATCTTCATTGGCGCCAGCCGGGATTTCGTGGCGCAACGCGACGGCGTGCTGTTTTTGGGAGTTAACGAAGGAAACCTGAGCGACAACACAGGATATTACGACGCCGTCATCGAAGCTGAAGCTGCCAGCGGAACTGGCCCCTGAAACGGCAAACGCAGCCTTTCAAAGGCGCATCAGACATTGCAGGGTTGGCACTGAATAGATCGAGATTCCTGAGGCTTCCGGAGTCTTCGTTCTTCAATTCGCTCGATAGTTGTCACCATCATCCTCCGGCAGAAAAAGGATCTTCGTTATGAAAAGCTTTAATTACTTTCAGCGCCTGCTTGCGCTGGTCGCGTTGCTATCACTTTCGTTAGGCGCCGGCGCTAACCTGCCGGTGTTCGCCCAGGCGCGGCGCCAACCGCCCCCGTCGAATCAGAAAAAGAATAAGCGACCCACCGATAGCGGGCAGCCGGCGGAGAAGCAGGAGGAAGCGCCGCCTCCTGACATCGTGGGGAAGCCCCAGGAAGCGGAGAGAATCATCGTCAAGACTAACCTGGTGAACGTTGATGCCGTCGTTTATCAAAAGAAGAGCCGCCAGATCGTCAATGGCCTGAAGAAGCAGAACTTCGCAATTTTTGAAGATGGCGTGCAGAAGGAGATCACCAACTTCGCCACGCCGGAAGCGCCAATCACCGTGGCCCTCGTGGTTGAATACAGCAAGTTGGGAGAAGAGCTTGGTTATTACGGCAGCGGCGGGATGGAGCCTGGCCAGTATGAAGTGTTGCGGCCAACGGCGATGTTTCTGTCCCAGTTCATCAAGCCGCCGCAGGACTACGTGACCGTGATCGCTTACGACATGCGGCCCACGCCGCTGACGGACTTCACCAACGACCCGCATCGCATTCAGGAAGTAATTAATCTTCTGCTGCGAAACAACCCCGCATTTCGCGAGACGAACCTTTTCGACGCGCTGAAGTTTACGCTTATCGGCGGTCGCGGTGACTCAGTCGTCCTGGAAGAGTCCAAATCCGACAAGTCTGAGTACTCCGGTATCGCCGGCTTGCAGGGTCGTCGCACGGCCATCGTTCTGGTTTGCTCGGGAATCGACACTTTTAGCAAGATCAACTACGGCCAGATCCGCAAGATTACGCAGAATGCCGGCGTGCCGATTTTCATCATCGGCACGGGGAACATGTTCTTCAAGAAGTACGGAGATCGTCTGGGCGCCACGGATAGCCTGCTGGGCGATCCCGGAAGAATGACTTTCCTGCAAGCGCAGAACACACTTACGACCTTCGCCAAAGAAACGGGCGGCGCTTACTATCCCGTGACCTTCGAAGGCGAGATTCCATCGGCACTGAAATCAATCGACGCCATGCTTCGTAGTCAGTACAGCCTGGGTTATCGGCCCGGCGATGTACACGACGGAAAGCAGCACAAGATCGTCGTGAAAGTTGACGTGGACGGAGACGGCCAGTACGACGACAAGGAGTACATAGTGAACGCCCGGCAGTTCTATAATGCGCCGAAAGACGATCAGGCGAGTGGGAAACCGTAGGAGTAGGCAGTCGGCAGTAAGCAGTAAGCAGAATAAAAAGGCTGAGGGAGACCAGTTCTCGCCTCAGCCTTTTACTATCTGCGCGAAAGAGCGGGGGCAGGCCCCCTTCCTGACTGCAGGTCTTCCAAGTCAAACGTTAGGTTCCCAGGTTGGACTTTG
>DASXRU010000080.1:0-8296 GCA_036506395.1 Pyrinomonadaceae bacterium
AGAGCTCTCAAAGCAACGCAATGTGTCGCCGAGCCTGCTTGCCTTAATTTACGCGGCGCTTGGCGACAAGGATCAGGCTTTCGCGTGGCTCGATAAGTCGGTCGACGAACATGACCTGATCACCGCGCGCCTGAAAGTCGACCAAAGATTCGACAGCCTGCGCTCCGACCGGCGCTTCAATGACCTCGTGCGGCGCATCGGCATTCCGTAGTAGCGCAAACTGTTAGTTTGCGTTCGGTCCAGAGTCGCCGGCTAACAGCTTAAGCGCAGAGTAATGAAAAGCCCGCCTGAAGGCGATACTCCGAACAAGCACAAAGGAGCATGGCCATGTCCAGTCATGAGGATTCGTTTCAAGTCCCGCTTCCGCCGGAGCAGGCGAAAGCGGTGTGCGCCCAGGCGATCGCATCCCTGGGTCTGACGATAAACGGCGACACTGGACATGGCTTTGTCTGTGCGGAGAAATTTCAATTCGGATTAACCTGGCCCGTGACGCTAAACGTGATTATCAATTACGGCGATCCGGGAATGAGCCGCATCACCATCGGCGGATCGAACTTTGGCTTTGGCCCAATTCAGTCGAGCCATGTTAGTAGTGAAGTGTTCGCCTTGCGCCGGCGCATCGAACACATCGTCATGGACCACCTTTCTCGCGCGCAGGCCGCATCGCCGGCGCAGCCTGGGCCGCAGGCGCAGCCTGATTCATCAGCATCTCAGCCGGCGTCATCTCCACAGCCTGCACCCGGCCGTCAGGTGTTCGTTAACGGCGTGCAGCTTCGCGACGATAAGCTTGTTACTCTCGAACAAAGATATAGGACGCAGATTCCGGACGGCGCTTACTGGTACGACAAGATGTGCGGCGCCTGGGGAATGCAGGGCGGGCCTGTGCTGTGCACCATCGAAGCACACCTGAATCTTGGCGGACCTCTGCAAGCAGACGCTTCAAACGGCGACACCGGCGTTTTCATTAACGGCCGGGAATTACACTATCTGGATATCGCACTGCTGCAGCGTGTCGTTCCGATGATCCTGCCTGGTCGTTGGTGGTTGGATACTTACGGTAACTTTGGTAACGAAGGCGGCCCCATGCTGGGAAACCTGTGGACCTTTGCCGAAACACAGGGCGGAAGCCGAGGCAGCGTGCTCAGTAGTTGGGATCGCACCGGCGTCGCGGTGTTTAGCAGCTAGTCACAACCGCCTGCGGTAGCGGGCGGGCCGTGTTCCCCGCGGTGATCAAACAGAAAGGCCCGCCCGCTACCGCAGGCGGTTCTGACAAGATGCCGATCAAAACCATAAAGGCTCTGGCTTACGCCCTCCTGATCTGGACAGCCGGATTTGTCTGGGGAGTTATCGGAGAAAAAGATGAGAAGCTTGCTTAGATCATTCTATAGCGCAGCGCTCCTACTGTGCTTACTGACGGTCGCGACGGCGCAACCCAATCCCGCGCCGCGAGGGATCACTGCTGAAGATTATTTTGCCTTTGAGTTCCTCAGCGATCCACACATCTCTCCAGATGGTAAGTTGGTTGCTTACGTGGTGACGAAAATTGATCGCGCGCAGAATCGAAGAAACTCAGCGATCTGGATGGTCGCTTTGGATGGTTCGCGCGTTCCTTGGCAATTCACTACCAGTCCTCAGTCGTCCAACTCTCCGCGCTGGAGCCCGGACGGCAAGTGGCTCGCCTTTCTTTCTTCCCGCCCCGCAGGCGAAGCGACCGCCAGTTCGACCTCGACCGGCGCCACCCCTCCCGCTACCGCCACGCCTACGCCTTCAGGGGAGCAGCAACGGGCGCAGCTCTATATGCTTTCGATGGATGGCGGCGAAGCGCGCCGGGTGACGAATCTCAAAAACGGCGTCAGCAGTTTTCAATGGTCGCCGGACGGCTCGCGTTTCATCGTAGTTAGCCGCACCGGCCCGAGCGACGCGCGGCCGGAAAACAAGGATCGAAGTGACGTACGCCATTACCAGAACACGTCTTACAAGTTCAACGACACGGGCTGGTTCGACGAGCGGCGCACACATTTGTGGGTGGTGGATGAGAAGACTGGCAATGCCAAACAGATCACCGAAGGCAACGACTGGAACGATCGCGATCCGCAGTGGTCTCCCGATGGCCGATCGCTGGCCTTCGTCTCAAATCGCACGGGCAAAGAGTACGAAACCGACCGCAACGCGGACGTTTGGGTCATCAGCGCTGAAGGCGGCAAACTCGCAAAGATTTCCGACCATGACGAAGCCGATGCTAACCCGCGCTGGTCGCCCGATGGCAAGCGCATCGCTTTCACGGGAGAAGTTCACGACCGCGATCATCCCAAGATCTGGCTGGCTCCCGCCACTGGCGGGGCCGCATCAGTGCTGGCCGCAGACGGGCTCGATCTGATTCCTTCAGGACTCGAGTGGACAGAAGATGGCAGCTCGATCTACTTCGAGGCCGGAATCAAGGGGGAGGACCATCTCTTACGCATCGATCTCGCGGCGAAATCCATTGTGCAGGTTACGCATGGGCCCCGCGCCGTGCGCAATGCCGACTTCAACTGGCCTGCGAAAAAAATGGTATATGCCGCAAACGACTTCAAGCACCTCGACGATCTCTATGTCGCCGACCTGGACGGACGAAACGAACGCAAACTCACCAATCTGAACGAAACCCTCTGGAAACAATTGCAGCTCGCCGATGTCGCGCGCTTTTCTTATAAGAGTGCCGACAATTTTGACATCGAGGGCTTTCTGGTGAAACCGATCGCATTCCAGGAAGGCAAAAAGTATCCGCTGATCCTAAGTGTGCACGGCGGCCCCGCCGGAATGTATGGCGTTGATTGGTATCACGAGTTTCAGGTCTATGCGGCCAAAGGCTACGCAGTTCTGTTTACGAATCCGCGCGGCTCGACTGGTTATGGCCAGAAGTTCGAGCGCGCCATCGTGAATGAATGGGGCGGCAAAGACTATGTCGACGTCATGAATGGCGTTGATGAAGCATTGAAGAGATATCCCTGGATCGATGCTGATCGGCTGGGGGTAACCGGCGGCAGCTATGGCGGCTTCATGACCAACTGGATTGTCGGCCACACCGATCGCTTCAAGGCCGCGGTCACGTTGCGCAGCGTGGTCAACTTCATTTCGGACGATGGCACACGAGATGGCGCTTACGGCCATGCGCCTGATTTTGGTGGAGACATCTTTGAGAAATTCGATCTTTACTGGGAACGCTCGCCATTAAAGTATGCCCGCAACGTAAAGACGCCCACCTTGATTTTGCATTCCGACAACGATTTTCGCGTGCCGATCGAGCAGGGCGAGCAATGGTTCCGCGCCCTGAAGCACTTCGGCGTAACCACCGAGATCGTGATGTTCCCTCGCGAGAACCACAACCTTACGCGCACCGGCGAGCCGAAACATGTGGTTGAGAGTTTGAACTGGCAGCTCTACTGGTTCGATCGTTTTCTAAATGGGAACGCGAACGCGGTCCCGCCGGATATGAAGTGAAACCA
Source organism: Pyrinomonadaceae bacterium (assembly GCA_036506395.1). Lineage (GTDB taxonomy): Bacteria > Acidobacteriota > Blastocatellia > Pyrinomonadales > Pyrinomonadaceae > DASXRU01. The sequence continues at coordinate 3,486 of DASXRU010000080.1, forward strand.
CGCGCCGGGGTTCTAATCGGAGCTGAAGCCCGGCGAGAGATCTAATTTCCTGGGTTGCCGGTGAGGCCTTCGAGTTCTTCGGCGGTGCGCGGCCAGTCGGCGCGCAGCAGGCGCGAAAGCGCCCGGTCGGCGAGCAACTTCCCGGCAGTCTGGCAGTTGGGACAATAGTTGGTCTCGTTGGCCGCGTAACGGATACGCTGGATCTTGTTGCCGCAACGAGGGCACGGCTGTTGGTACTTACCATGGACTGCCATCTCTGGTCGAAACGCGGTGACTTTTTCTGGAAAGGCGGTGGCTGATTGGGTGTTGGGCTTCCTCAGCTGCGTTCGCAAACTAACAGTTTGCGTTACAACTTCGGCGCGCAAACGCTCGACCCACTTAGTCAGCGTGGCGCGCGTTGAGTTGAACAGGCCCTCGATCTGGTCTGAATTGAGCTTCTGCGTCAAAGCGACCGGAGAAAGCCGGGCTTCCCAAAGAATTTCGTCCGAGTAAGCATTGCCGATACCACTGAACAATCGCGGATCGGTCAAGGCGCGCTTCAACGTGTGATTGGCTGATGTCAGGACTTTCGCGAAGCCTTCCAAATCAATTTCAAAAATCTCCAGGCCCCCGGGATCAAGACGCTTAAGCCCAGCTTCTCCTTCTACGAGGTGTAGTGATGCGCGCCTCTTAGTGCCGGCTTCGGTTAAGGAAAGGGTGCCGTTGCTGAATTGAAAAGCTGCGAGGCCCCGGTTCCGGGGTGACCGTGAAAGTTTGATCTGGCCTGGGTGCCAGTGAAGCCTGCCGGCAATCATGAGATGCAGCACCAGCCAGAGATCTTCTTCAAGTCCTATGCAGATGCGTTTACCTAAGCGACGCAGCGCGATAACCTTTCGCCCTTCTACACTGGTGATTGGGGGCACTGCGGTGCGCAGCAGGAAAGGCCCCGCAATCTGCACGCGCTCGAGCGTTTGACCCAGAATGCGCTGCTCCAGCGCTTCGATGTAAACGATGATGTCCGGCAGTTCAGGCAAAGCGTTGTCAGACTATCGAATTGAGCCCAACGCGGACAAGCTGCGAAGCCAGGCGGAAGCCCGCGCGTCAGCAAGGGCTTTCTTATGTCACTCCAAAAGAAAGAGCCCTCCCTGATGGTCGGGCTTCTGCCTGAAGCTAGCCTCGTCTGCGTAACTCAGATAGAATCCCCGGCGAATTATGGATTCGAACTAACCTGTGGCTCGCAACTGATTACAGCTCGTGTACCGCTTTGCGCAAGGGTGCAAAGCAGCCTCAGCACATATCATCCGGACCCTATCTAAACGAGTTCCGCAAACGGAAGGGAATCACCGCGTGATTGCGGTACTCCGAGCCTAATGACTCAATTTCAAAAGGAGGAAGCATGGCACTAACAAGTACTTTGGCAGGGCGAAATCTGGGAATGATGTTGCTGGGTCTCTGGCTGATTCTCACGGGACTCCTGCCGTTGCTCAATATCAGAGTCTCTTCGACGGTCACTACCAGCTTAGCTGTGCTTGGGATCGTCGCTGGTATATTGATCCTGCTCAGACGCTAAAATTTCAGACGCCATAGTTACGCTGACAACTGAGAATGATGAGCCTGGTTACCGGCACACGACTTGGCCGCTACGCAATCCGCTCGAAGATCGGCGAAGGCGGAATGGGCGAGGTGTATCTGGCGCAGGACACGAAGCTCGATCGCAAAGTCGCACTGAAGATTCTTCCCGCCGAGGTCGCTTCGCATCGCGATCGCATGGAGCGATTCGTTCGCGAGGCCAAGGCTGCCGCCGCCCTGAATCATCCAAACATCGCGCACATTTATGAGATTGGCGAGAGCAATGGTGTGAATTTCATCGCCATGGAATTCGTCGACGGCTTCACGCTGCGTCAACTGATTCACGAGAAGCAGACTGATCTGTCAAAGCTGCTGCGTTACCTCCAACATGTGGCGGAAGGGTTAGCGAAGGCGCACGCGGCGGGGATTGTGCATCGCGACTTGAAGCCCGACAACATCATGGCGACGCGTGAAGGGCACGCGAAGATTCTGGATTTCGGACTCGCGAAATTAATCGAACCGCAAACCGGTTTAGGCGCGGGCTATCGCCCGCGCGATGTGGCGGGCGGTAGCCCGCCTCTAAACGACAGAGATCGCGACAGGGAGCTCAGTGAACTTGCCACGGCGCTGATGCAGCAGCATTCAACTCCGGGCGCAGTGCTCGGGACCGTCGGTTACATGTCGCCGGAGCAAGCCCAGGGAAAAATTAATGAGATCGATCATCGTTCCGACATCTTCTCTTTCGGCTGCATTCTTTACGAAGCGCTCACGCGTCACAAAGCCTTCGAAGGAAAAGATGCCATCGACTCGCTCAACAAAATCATTCGCGAGCAGCCAACGCCGATTACCAATTTCGATCCCGACGTGCCTTACGACCTGCAAAGGATTGTGCGTCGCTGTCTGGCGAAAGATCCTGAAGAGAGGTATCAGACGATTAAAGATGTCGCGATTGAGGTCAAAGAGGTCCGCCGCGAATTACAAGGCCGCGCCGGTATCGATGCCACAGTCCCACCACCATCGACTGTCGGTTCGACCATTCACCAAGGCGCCGATGCCAGTCGCATCTCTGCGGCGCCAAGCAGCCTGTCACCAACGCCTTCTTCAACACATCCGTCGAGCGCCGAGTACATCTTTGACGAAATCAAGCGGCACAAGACTGTCGCTTCGGTCTTGGTCGCGTTGCTGGCGCTCGTGTTGGCGGGCGTGGGTTATGGCATCTACAAATGGGTGGCGAAGCAAAATAAGCCCGCACCCTCATTTCAATCGGCGAAGTTCACGCGGCTGACGACTTCGGGCAAGGCTTCGGACGCGGCCATCTCGCCCGACGGGAAATACGTCGCGCACGTCAAGACTGACGCCGGGCAGCGGAGCCTCTGGCTGCGGCAGGTGGCGACCACGAGCGACACGCAGATCGTCCCGCCCTCATGGCAGAACTATTACGGAATCACTTTCTCGAAAGACGGCGACTACATCTATTACGTCTTAGGCGAGCCCAATAATCCCGCGACGCGCACGCTCTACCAGGTGTCGGCGCTCGGCGGCGCTTCGCGGAAGGTGATCGAACACGTTGAATCTCCAGTCACTCTTTCGCCGGACGGGACGCGCCTGGCGTTTGTGCGCGGTAGCGCTACGGAAACCGCGCTGGTCGTGGCGAACGTGGACGGGACGGGCGAGAGGCCGGTCGCCGTGCGAAAGCGGCCTGACGAATTCAGCACCGGCGGGCCGTCCTGGTCGCCCGACGGCAAGCTGCTCGCATCGGCGGTCGTAGTTGGACCTTCCAACGAGGCCGTGGCGAGAACTGCTGTGGTTGAAGTGCAGGTCGAAAGCGGCGCGGAAAGGCCGATCACTTCCGAGAAGTGGCCCCCCACGGCCACTGGGCAAGTCGCATGGCTGTCGGACGGAAGCGGCCTCGTCGCAATTGCGATCGATCAGGCTTCGTCTTCAGTTCAGCTTTGGCATATCTCTTACCCTGGTGGCGAGGTGCGTAAGATCACGAACGACCTGATTAACTATAACCGGCTGAGCTTGACCGCGGATTCAAGCGCGCTGGTAACAGTCCAGACTGAAGGCGAAATGAACCTCTGGGTTGCGCCGCTGGGAGACGCGGGCCGCGCGAAGCAGATTTCCTCGGGCAGGGGTGACGGGTCGGTGGGTCTGTCGTGGATGCCCGGCGGTAAGATAGTTTACATGTCACGAGCGAGCGGCTCTGGTGACATCTGGAGCATAGAGCAGGACGGAAAGAATCAGAAGCAGTTGACGGCTCACGCGCGCGCTAACATCTACCCGTGGGCCACGCCCGATGGTCGCTACATTGTCTTCACGTCCACGCGAGCGCGATCCACAAGGAGCATCTGGCGCATGGATTCGGATGGCGGCAATCTCAAACAACTGACCGAAGGGCCCAGTGATATCTTTCCGCAATCTTCGCCCGACAGTCGCTGGGTGGTTTTCCAGTCTACGCGCTCCGGTTCAGTCAGGGCCTGGAAAGTCTCGATCGACGGCGGTGAGCCCGTGCGGTTGACCGACAAATGGACAGCAAATCCGACCGTCTCGCCAGACGGTAGCCTGATCGCCTGCTTCTACCGCGAGGATCAGCCGGACGCGCCCGTCAAGGTCGCCGTCATCCCTTTCGCGGGCGGCGACCCCGTCAAGGTGCTCGATCTTCCACGGCCTAGCTTCAGCGGCGCCCCCGGCCTGCGCTGGACGCCGGACGGACGCGCCCTGACCTTCATAGATACAATCAATGGCGTCTCCAACATCTGGTCGCTACCTCTCGATGGCGGGGCGCCGAAACAGTTGACGGACTTCAAGTCCGACCAGATCTTCTGGTTCGACTTCTCGCGCGACGGCAAGCAACTCGCCCTCTCGCGCGGCACGCAGACGAGCGACGTCATTCTGATCCGAGACTTCCGCTGAGACGCTATGACCATTACCGCCGGCACAAAACTTGGTCGTTACGAAATCCGCGCAAAGATCGGCGAAGGCGGGATGGGCGAAGTGTATCTCGCGCTGGATACAGAACTGGAACGCACCGTAGCGCTGAAAGTTCTGCCGGCTGATGTGGCTGCCGATCAGCAGCGGATGAATCGCTTTGTGCAGGAGGCCAAAGCAGCCTCGGCACTGAATCATCCGAACATCCTCACCATTTATGAGATCGGGCGCGCAGATGCCACCCGCTTCATCGCCACTGAATTCATCGATGGCGAAACGCTGCGCCGGCGGATGCGAAACGCGCCGCTGATGCTGGGCGAAGTGCTGGATGT
>DASXRU010000081.1:0-37874 GCA_036506395.1 Pyrinomonadaceae bacterium
ATCCAGGTATTCATCCGAAAACCGGCGATGAGCGGGAGTATTTCAGGTCCGCCACCAAGGGCGATCTGAAATTGGAGCAGCTCGATCCCGGAGGAAAGAGCAATCGCGGACTCAAAATGCCGGCCATTCTGATCTCCGCAGACCTTCACCGCAGAGGGCAATTGCACGTTGAGCGGGAAACCCGCTGGAGTGGTCCGGAGCAAGATCCGGATAGCGACGATGCGCAGGGTCGCGCCACGCAGGGTTTTGCCATAAAGGGGGAATTCAAACGGCAACTCATCCATCACCTCGGTGAACATGAAGAGAGCGCCAACTGGTCGTCAGCGATCAGACAAGCGGATGCCGCCGACAAAATATTCAACGCCATGCAGGGCACTTATCGCTGGATGCGAAGCGACATGCTCGACGCGCTCGAGCGCGGCCTAAAGACGCGAGAGTTGGCTTACTACCGCGCAATCGTCTCTCGCGATCAATCGCATGTGGCCAATCCAGTCACCGGCGAACTCAAGCCGAACTACCATCTGAAAGCCGACGATATGAACGCGGTCTATGCGCGCGCCAAAGCTAATAACGACGCGATCATGGGCGGCGCCGGCTGGACTGCCTGAGGAATCTATTCATGCCACTAACCGGTTACTCAAGAAGTCCACTGCTCGTCAAAGGCGCGTTCATTCATTACGCGGAGCCGATGTTGGACCCTGACCCGAAGCTCATCATCTTTCAGTACAACCCTGAGATGATGACGCGCACGATCAATCCGTGGAAACCGCAGGAACGCGTCGTCTACGAAAAAAAGGACGGCACCGACAAGCCGGGCGTCAAACCCCTCAATGAGTTGACCCAGCCATTCGACCCCGATGAAACGTTCAGCCTCACGCTCGAACTCGATGCGGCGGATGCGCTTGAAGAGCCCTTGACCCACCTGGTTGCCATTACGGCCGGCATCGCCGATCGCCTCTATGCCCTCGAGATGCTGTGCTATCCGCCGGCGTCCGACCAGGTCAGCGGAGTCTTGAATGTACCGGAGAACGCCTCAGTGCGTCGCGAGGACGCTTCGACCAGCCCGGGGAATACCGACGCTATACCGCGGCGGGAGGTTCCGATCGTCCTTTTCTCCTGGGGGCCCGCCCGCATAGTCCCGGTGCGCATCACGACCTTCTCAGTTGAAGAGCAGCAATATTCAGCCTCGCTGTATCCGGTGCGCGCCAAGGTCAGCATCGGCCTCACAGTCCTCAATGAAGAGCACTTAAATAATATTGCCGGTGAATCAAGCCGTACCAAGGTCGTGGAGCTGGCCAAAGCTTGCTACCGATTTACACAGGGGCAGAAGCAGTCGCTGGCAGAGCAACAGCCCCCGAGAACGTTCGAACCGATCGGGCGGCTGCCGATCTGAGGTAATTGCATGTTCGATCCCAAGAGTCGTTACGTCAAAGCGGAAACCGACGTGGTTACTGATCATCGCGGGCGCCAGGTCACTGTGATTGTGCCGCCGCCGCCTCCTGAACAGGTTCTATTGGGACTTCATTTGCTCAAGCAGGGCGAGCGCCTCGACCTGCTGGCGTCCCGATACCTGAACGATCCGGCGGGTTATTGGCGGATCGCTGAACAGAACGACAAGATGCTGCCCGAAGCGTTAACCGAAGCCCGGGAGATCGAAATCCCGGTCAAGGCCAAATAAAAGTCTATGGGTCTGGGAATATCAATCAGGGTGAATGGAGCGCCGGATCAAACGGTTGCCTCGGCCGCGTCTGTCGAGGTGACTGAACGTATCGGGCAACCGACTCAATACCGGCTCGATTACCGCTTCGATATCAACGCCGGCGACTTCCCGCTGCTCAAGGAGAAGAACCTCGGTCCCGGTTCCGAGATTTCGGTGCTGGTGCCGACCCAGGGCAGCACCGAATGTCTGGTGAAGGGCCCAGTCTATAGCCAGCAGATCAATTTCGTGCAGGGAGGGGCGGGTTCTTCACTCGCAGTCCTGGGCGCGGACTCGACGATCAAAATGGATCGCGAAGACAAGGCCGTGGCGTGGACTGACCTGACCGACAGCGCGGCCGTCTCGGCCATTGTCGGGCAGGCCGGAATGGTTCCCGATATTGAGAGCACTTCAGCCGGTCATTTCGAGTTGAAGCACACGCTGATTCAGCGCGAAACGGATCTCGCTTTCGTGCGCCGGCTCGCGCGTCGTAACGGAAACCTGTTCTGGGTCACGTGCGACGAGTTTGGCGTTGAGACCGCGCATTTCAAACGTGCACCACTAAATGGCCAGGCAACTTGCGATCTGGTCGTGAATCTGACGCAACCGAGGTCCACCGTAAACGCGCTGGAAATTTGCTGGGAAGTCGAGCGTCCGACGAAAGCCGATTTGACCGAGGTGGACCTGAATACCAAAGGGGACATTAACGGTTCAGTCCCACGTTCGCCGCTTACCTCTCTCGGAGGAAGTGGTTTGGCGGACATCGTAACTGATCCGCGCGTGGTGCACGTCGCGGCCCCGGTTGATGACAACGGCGATCTGCAGGCGCGCGGCGAGAGTGCCTTAATCGAGGCCTCTTTCTTCCTGCGCGCCTCGGGCTCCACCACGTTCAGCGCCCTTCAGAAAGTGCTGCGCTCGCACACGCTGGTGAATCTACGGGGCGCCGGCTCGCGACATAGCGGTCTGTGGCTGTGCTCGTCAGTGCGTCATTCGATAAACGAGACCGGACACTTCATGGACTTTGAACTCATTCGTAATGGTTGGACGGACTGAATCATGCTCAATGAGGAGTTAGAGCAACACATATTGCACTGGATTCGCGGCCACTTCTTCGGCAAGTACCGCGGCACCGTCAGCGACAATGCCGATCCGACCAATCGCGGGCGATTGAAAGTCAGAGTGCCGTCGGTCCTGGGCTCGGTGGAGTGCTGGGCCATGCCCTGTGTTCCGTACGCCGGAAAGGGCGTGGGCTTTTATAGCCTGCCCGAGCCAGGAACAGGTGTGTGGGTAGAGTTTGAAGCCGGAGATCCGAGCTATCCGATCTGGACCGGTTGTTTCTGGGCCGACAACGAGTTGCCGGATTCCGGTGGCGCGGCCGTGAAAATCTGGAAGACGGAAAAACTGACGATGCGCATCGACGATGGCGCGGACGAAATGAAGATGCAGACTACCAGTCAATCAAAGGTGACGCTGGCCGGCGATATCCAAAGTGAAAGCGGCGGGGCCAAACATACGGTCGGCTCGACCGGCGTGGTCAGTGAACTGGCCGCTGGAAAAGTAGAAGTCACCGCCGCGACGGTGATCGTCAACAACGGCGCCTGGGAGGTGATCTGAATGGCGGGCAACACACTTAGCGCCACTTCAATGCTCATGTGCCCGCACGGAGGGTTCGTGCAGATCATCAGTGCGAACGCGCGCGTAATGGTCGCCAACGCACCGGCGGCGCTGGCTACTGATCAATATCTGGTTTCCGGCTGTCCATTCCAGATTCCGGTCGGCACCGGCACGATACCGAGTCCCTGTCTGACCGTTCGCTGGGTGGTGACTGATTTGCGCGCGAAGATCAACGGCGTGCCGACGCTCAGCCTGAGCAGTGTTGGAATTTGTCAGAACGCGCTGCAGGTGCCGCAGGGACCGGTGGCCATCGTGAGCACTCAAGTTCGGGTCCAGAGTCAATAGCTATGGCAGAACCGTTTACCAGCATCAAGCATCCGATCGCCGTCGACCTCGGCCGGGGCCGCCTGGCTGAGGAAGAGAACTATGCCGCGCACGTTGAGCAGATGATGTTTCAGGTGCTGTTCACGGCGCCCGGCGAACGTATCAACCGGCCGGATTTTGGTTGTGGAATTAAGCGGCTCGTCTTTGCCCCCAACAGCGAAGTATCGGCTTCGATCGCGCAGGTAACTATCTTTGAGGCGCTGACGAAGTGGTTGGGCACGGCCATCATCGTGAATGACGTGAAGGCCCTGGCAATCGATGAAAGGCTCGAAATCCAAATCGCTTACACGCTCAAGGCGAAAGGCGAACGCCGCTTTCTCAATGTGGAAGTGACCCGTTAATCATGGCAGCAATTGATCGCATCGAGAATATTCATGGGCGCGACGACATCGTCGGCATCGACTTTGTCTTCGTCAGCGAGAACCAGAAGACCCTGTTTGTCTTCTTTCATCCCAATGCGACGTTGAATGCGGAGCAGATTCTCGGGGCGGTGATCCAGCCATCACAAATCAGGATCTTCAGTCCTTCAGGCGGCGAATCACTCCCCGTTGTGCCGCTGGATCCGACTTCACCGCCCACCTGGGTCACGCGCTCCGGACGCCGCGTGTTGCGCGTCGTCACCAGCGTCCCGGGTGACTTTTCGCGCTATCGCTTCCGCCTCGATCATCCGCTGGTAGATCCTTATTTCAAGGAAGTTGCATTCAGTTTCAAAGCAAATTGTCCGAGCGAGCTGGACTGCGAGCCGCCGCCGCACGAGTGTCCTGAAGACGAGCTCGTCGACTACCCGGTCAATTATCTGGCGAGAGATTTCTGGAGTATTCGTCAGGCGCTGCTCGACTTTGCGTCAGATCGCCATCCCGCCTGGAAAGACCGGCTGGAAGCTGACGTCGGCATGATGCTGGCGGAAGTAATGAGCGCGATGGGTGACGAGTTCGCTTATTACCAGGATCGCATCTCGCGCGAAGGCTATTTCGAAAGCGCTACCCAAAGAAGATCTCTGCGCCGTCATGCGCGCATGATCGACTACTTCCTGCATGACGGCAAAGGCGGAACTACCTGGCTCGACTTCGAAGTAAATGCGGCCGCGCCCGTGCATGTGGTTTCCGCGGGCGACGCCGTCTGGGCGCCGCCACCGGTCTTGCCCGGTGAGCCGGCAGCCAAACGTCGAGGTCGCAGCCCTTCCGTATATGAGGTCGGGCATGGAATCGTCCAGGGTCATAAGGGATTAGTACCGCCGCTCGGAGTCCTGGCATCACAAAGCACTATCTTTCCAAGTTCCACGTTCAATCTGCGCAATGCGGCCAACCAGCTGACTGCCTATCAGTGGGACGAAAACGATACCTGCTTGCTGGTTGGCTCGACCTTCCTGCATGTCACCGGTCACCACTTTGCAGATCTACCGCTGGAAGACTTCACGAATCCCGATGTGCCCGGTAAATGGGTAGTGCTGCATACGAGTCCGGTCGACGCCAGCGTACCGGAACGATCGCGGTTGGTTCGATTAATTCGGGTGACCGATGAATTTGATCCACTGACGGCGACGAACATCACGCGGCTCGAATGGGAAAAAGCCCAGGCCACTCCTTTCGAGATGGAGCTCGCGACCCTCGTCGTGCGCGGAAATATCGTCCCGGCTTCCGCCGGCGAAACACTCGAAGCCTTCTTTAATATCGAGCCGAACCCGCAGGCGGCGGTGCTGCCGGCGCCGCTGCCGGCGCGGCTGCCCACTACCAATACCTTCTACAACGAGAATTTTTCCAGTTATGCGGTCGAACGTTCGGCGCTGCTGTTTTCACTGCCGGGCTCTGAAGCGAGAAGCGTGGTGTCTCATGGCCCGAATCTGGATCATGCCTCGCCCGAAGTTCGTGTTATTGAGCTCCCGAACAACAGCGAGTGGGAATGGAAGCGATCAATGCTCGGCGTCAGCTCTTCGCTGCCGACCGACAAACACTTCACCCTGGACGACGGATCGTGGCGACGCGTGGCGCTGTTCCGGCGGGTCGATGAGACAGACACCGCGCAGGAGTTTATCCAATTCGACTACGCAGGCGGCGCCGGGGCTACGCTGCAGTTTGGCAACAATCTGTTTGGCGAGACTCCCACGCGCAATACGAGGTTTCGCGTCGTGTACCGGCTCGGCCATGGCCGTCGCGACAACGTCGCGGCCGCCTCGCTAACGGACTTTGATCCTGCCGCTCTGCCTTTTGTGACTACCGTCACCAATCGGTTTGGGGTGATCGATGCGGTTGACCCCGAAACCCCGGCGGATGTGCGGCATGTGGCCCCGGACGCCTTTCGCGCCGAGACATTTCGCGCCGTCCGCGCAGAAGACTATGCCGCGGCCGTCGAAAAACTCGAATTTGTACAGCGCGCGGGCGCTCAATTTCGCTGGACCGGAAGCTGGCTCACTCTCTTTGCGACACCGGATCCGAAGGGCAGTTTCACTCTGACTGATGAAGAGCGTCACGATCTCGAGCGACAACTCGATCGCTTCCGGCTCGCCGGACGCGAGACCCATGGGATGAATCCCAGGTTTGCCAACCTCGATCTGGAGATTCACATCTGTGTCGCGCCGACGTCGTACATCGGCGATGTGAAAGAGACGGTACTCGAAGCATTGTTCGGACGTCGCGGGGTGCGGCCCAAGCAGGGCTTCTTCTCTCCGGATCAGTGGACGTTTGGCGACCCGCTCGAACGCGCGCGCCTTGAGGCCGCCATCCAAGCCGTCCCCGGCGTGCGCGCCGTAGAAGAGATCTTCATCCGCCGGCGCGGCTCGTTTGCGCAGCGTCTTTTTGACGAACTGGTCTATCGCGTCGCCGTCGACGAGATTATTCGCGTCGAGAACAATCCTGAACTGCCGGAGCGAGGGGCGGTCCGACTGGTGCTGGAGGGAGGCGCATGAACTGCATTTGCGATGATTTCCGCTTTCCGCCTGAAACGCTGATTGTTTCCGGACTGACTGAGCTGCCGCGGCAAACGGGCACCTTTGCCGAATTCCGGCGGGCTTTGCTGCGGGCCATCTCGATTCGCAGCACGGCCGGTCTCGAAAATAATGCGCTCTGGTCATTGCGGTTCCTCCTCGAGCGTGATCGCGACGGCTTAAAGAAGGAGCTTGAAGCGATTGGTCGCTGGCGCGGCCGGCATCCGGAAGATTTTGGCATGATGCTCCTGGAGATGTGGGCGTATGTCTGCGATCTCACTTCGTTCTACGACGAGGTACTGGCTAATGAATCCTACGTGCGCACGGCCCACCGCCGGGATTCGCTGCGCAGACTCGTAGATCCGCTCGGATACATTCCACGGCCGGCGGTGGCTGCGCTCGCGGATCTGGCGGCCTACGCCGACGGCCGGCAGGTAGTCACGTTGCCCTTGGGCACAGCTTTCCGATCGGGAGCGTTCCCGGGCAGCCCACCACAGGTTTTTGAGTTGCTCAATGAGACCGCGATTCACCCGTTACTGAACGAATGGATGCTGCTGCCGCTAAGGCCGGCGACCTTTGGCTCGAGCTCGAGTAACCGCACAAAGTTTCTCTGCGAGCTCGGTTCGGTAGCGGTGAAAGCCGACGACATCGTGCTCGTGGAGATTGGAGCCGAGCGTTACGCGCGCACGGTCGCCGGCGTCTCTGATATCGAGGGCGCGGATCACCTCGGCTACTCGCAGGTCGAGATTTCGAGTTCTGTTCCGGTTCCGGCGAACACAAACGTGAGCGCGGTGAAGTTGTGGAAGCCTTCGGCCACCGCCAACCTGTGGAGCCAGACTCCGGGCGGTTATGGTCCGCAGTTCAACTCGAGCTTTGCCCCAATGCTTTCGGGTAACCTCGGGATCGCTTCTGCTAACGGTGCGCTGACCACCGCCACCTTTTTACTTTCTCCCTCAGCAGTTGTCGGTTTCCCCACCGCCACCTGGTTCCTGCTGGAGTCGATTAACCGGGCCATTCATACCGGCCAGGATGTGATCATTAAGCGATCGGGCGTTCTCAATCCGCGCAAAGTGATCGATGCGCGCATCAGTTCCGTGGTCATTCAAGCGGCAGACACCGCCGAGGTTAAGGACGCCGCCGACAAAGTGATTGCGAAGGTCCCCATTCCGGCTATTGAGGCGCGCACCACCAAGGTGGTTGTCGAACCGTCACTGCCGGGACTGACTTTGTACGCGTTGGCCCTGGACGATTCGACCGAAGTGGTGATTTACCACTCAATGGTCTCTGCCGGAACGGTCACCGTCGAAGCGTTTACCGAGATCAGCGACGCTGACAGCCTGAATGTCGGGACGCCCGTGGATTTGCCGCGCGACACATCGCCTCCCGGCGAATTCCAGTTGGAAGACTTTAACGGTGTGGGTCTGACCCGCCCGGGCAGCCTGAACTTTTCCACCGGCGAGTTTTCGGTGCATGGCGACCACTGGCCGGATTCACTCGCTACGCCGGTAAAACTGCTGGGCAATATCATTGGCACCTCGCGGGGCGAGACCGTTAACAACGAGGCGCTTGGCTCAGGCGACGCTTCGATTGCCAACCAGAATTTCAAGTTAAAGAAGAGCCCGCTGACCTATCTGCCCTTCCCGTCGGGCACCACGCCGTCCGGTTTGGTCAGCACGTTGAAAGTGTTCGTCGACGGTTTGCAGTGGACGGAAGTGACCAGCTTCTTCGGACACAGCGGCGATGAAGAAGTCTACATCGTGCGGCAAAACGATAAAGGCGAAAGCGTTATCACGTTTGGCGATGGCGTGTTCGGCCGTCGTTTGAACACCGGAGCGTCGGTCGTCGCTTACTACCGTCAAGGCGCCGGCGGAAAGATGCCGCCCGCCGGATCCATCACTCAACTGGCGAAGCCGGTCACCGGTCTGAAGAGCGTTCGCAGTCCGGTGGCGCCTTATGGTGGCGCCGACGAAGAACCGTCGAGCAGTCTGGCGAAGTTTGCCCCGAGATCGGCGCTACTGCTGGGACGGGCCGTGTCGCTGGCTGACCTGGAAGCTGCCGCCGCGAGCTATGCGGGAGTGCGCGCGGTCGCGGCCGAGTGGCGCTGGAGCACTCAGCTCCAAATTCCCGCGGCGCACGTCTGGTATCTCGCTGACGGAGATCTGACCGAGCTTATTCTGAGCAAGCTGAGAAGTCTCACTCAACCCGACACGCCAATACAGGTCGAGCGCGCGGTCGCCACGCCCGCCGTACTCTCTATTCAGCTCGCTCGTGATCCAAAAAGGTTTGAGGATGACGTGTTAGCCGCGGCGCGCACGGCGCTGATGGATGTTGAGACCGGACTGTTGCCGCCGGAACGTCTTGGCATTGGCAAGCCTTTGTTCCGCAGCCAGTTGTTTGAGTTCCTGCTCGCAATCACCGGCGTGGTCTCAATAACCGGACTGACCTTCGAATCTGCTCAGTTCTCAGATTTCGGCATCAAGCCCGCCGCCGGTCACTACTTCGACTTCTCGAGCGGACTGCTACTAAACGGGAGGAGCGAGTGATGGCCGTACACGATCACTTCGACCGCTACTATGCAGAGAAGCTGTGGGCTCTGATCCCGGAACACTATCGGGAAGAGGACGGCCTCGCGGAACCTGCTGGCGTATTGCGCGGCTTTATCGAAGTGCTGGCCCAGCAGGCCGCCACTCTGCGACGAAGTAACGATCGCCTCTGGGATGACAAGTTCATTGATTTATGTTCGGAGTGGGCCGTTCCGTACATCGGCGAGCTCGTGGCCACGCGGTTGGTCTCCGCATTGAATCTGCGTGGGCGGCGAGTTGATGTTGCCAAGACGATCTATTACCGGCGGCGGGCCGGCACTCCACGCATCCTTGAAGAGCTAATCGCCGACATCACCGGCTGGGAAGGAAAACTGGTCGAAGAGTTTCGGCGGTTGGGCCGGATGCGTCATGGGCTCGATCCCGAACCGCCGTTTGCAGGCTTGCTGACCGGGACGCCGCCGGGTGGCTGGGCAGATCTGCGCAGCGCGCACGGCGCGGAGCTCGCGGACTCGGCATTTGAAGAGTTTCATCACACGCCGGACGTCAGGCGCCCACGCGGCCGGGATGGACGTTATGGAATCGCCAAGCTGGGATTTCATCTTTACCGGTTGGCGTCAACTCAACTTGAAGACATTACGCCGCGGCCGGGACCGCTCGCGGGTACGTTTACTTTCGATCCGTCAGGGCGAGACATCCCCTTGTTCATTCGCCGAAATCGCACTGACGATCGCCGGCGAGTTGATTGGGAAGAGTGGATTTCCGCCAAAGAGTGGGAAGTTCCCAGCCCGATGCGTTGCCGCGTGCTTAACCATGCAGAGTTCGTGATCACTGAGCAGGTGCTGGCGGGGCTGTTCACCCGGCTGACTACCGCCCCCATCTCGTTGTCAGCCGCCGACGCCAACACCATCCTGGAATTGCTCCGTCGCTTTCGGGGACAGCGCCTTCCAAACGAAGCGCGCCTGTTTCAAATCTCGGAGGTCCTGGCGGCAGCGCTGCGCAACGCGCTCAGGAATCCGTTGGCGTGGTATTCACTTCTGGTCGCTGCTTTGATTGCGGAGTGCGGTAAGCGAGCGCTGCTTCCGATCGGCGTGTTCCCGACCGACACTGCCCCGAGCTCGACCGCTGAAGATTCTTCAGACGCCTCAGTGGTAGTCAAGACATTTCGCGGCGACCTCGTTCCCCCGCGTTTCGTTCCCGCCGCGCGCGAGTTGGTCGTTGGCGGAGACCTCAGCAATTGGACGGCCACGGTACCGGGCGTCGCCAAAGAGTGGCTGATCGATCCCCGGCGCGGTCGTCTGCGTTGGGTCGGCGCCGGTGCCGCCCCGCAACCACTCGTTTCTTATTACTACGGGTTTTCAGGAGAGACCGGGGCCGGTGGTTACGACCGGGCTGAATTCCTGACCGCTGCCGTCACGCACAACATCAGAAACGGCGGCGCAATCCAGACTACTTTACCTGCAGGCGCGAACTTCCTGCCGCCAGGCGGAATCCCGCCACCACCGATCGTTCATCACGTGGTTGAAGTCCTCGACTCGGCCAACTACACGCCGATTGATGACCGCGACCAGATCACGCAGCTCGAGTTCCGCGCGGCCAATCGCCGGCGGCCGTACCTGCGACTGACGCATGACTGGTTGCTGGATACTTCGGCGAACACGGAATCAGAGCTGACGCTCGACGGCCTGTGGATAGGAGCTG
This sequence comes from Pyrinomonadaceae bacterium, assembly GCA_036506395.1. GTDB lineage: Bacteria > Acidobacteriota > Blastocatellia > Pyrinomonadales > Pyrinomonadaceae > DASXRU01. Next base: position 10,856 of record DASXRU010000081.1, read on the forward strand.
ACGGTCCGCGTTCCATTCGCCTGCTCGGTGACTACGAGCGCGTCACGTTGCGTCATCTGACGCTTGATCCCGGTGGGCTTGACTCAGATGGGAATCCGATCGGGGCGGTTACTTTGAGTATTGCCGGCAACGTCGAGAACCTGATCATCGAGAATTCTATTGTCGGTCCAATTCTGGTACAGGGCGGGGAGCTCACCAATCTCGAGATTCGCGACTCAATCGTTGATGGCCAGCAATCCGCGGCGCCGGCGATCTCGGTGCCGGCCGGACGCGTGACCATGCGGCGCGTGACGGTCTTTGGGGAGGTTGAAGTCGAGTTGCTGGATGCCTCAGAGGCTTTGATTACCGGATTCACCAACGTCACCAACACTCAAGAGGGTTGCTTCCGATTCAGTGCGGTGCTGGAACGACAGGTTCCGCTCAATCCCGCCTCGCCGCACAGTCGCGTGCCGCATCCTTACGAATCCTATTTCGTGAGGGACTTTAACGCGACGTTTGCTTCCAGGATTTTTGGCCGCCCCGGCTACGCGCAACTGGCGGAAAGCGCGCCAGAGTTTATCCGCCGGGGCGCGGAAAACAAATCTGAAATAGGAGCTTTTAGCAGTCTGTTGAATCCCATCAAGTTCGACAGTTTGCGTGCCAAGGTTGAGGAGTTCGCTCCGTTCGGGCTCTTGCCGGTCTATGTATTTGAAACCTGAGTAGAGGACTTATGCCTAATATCGATATCTCACGCGACGCTACCGATCAACGAAAACACTACGACCGTGTGCAGATGCAACAGGGCCGGGTGCTGACCGATGACGACTTTAACGAAGCCGAGCGGCTCGATGCCGAAGACGCGCGCCGGGTGCGCGTTGATGTGATTGGACCGGCGGGAAGTCCTGACGATGGATTTCGTCTCAAGCAGGTAGGCGGCGAGCTGACGCTCAGCGCCGGAACCTTCTACGTCGGTGGTCTTCGCCTCGAAATGGAGAGTGACGAACGCTTCAACCTCCAGAAAGATTGGTTGCAGCAGGGCGCCCTGCCAGGCGAGACGCTGACGGCGCCGGCGGCCGAGCAATTTGATTTTGTCTGGCTCGATGTCTGGCAGCAGCCGGTATCCGCCGTTGAAGACAAGGAATTGTTGGAGGCCGCGTTGGGCGGCGCCGACACTGCCGCGCGGGTGCGCACGATGCGGCGCGCCAAAGTTTTCAGAAACGTTGGCGGCGTGGATTGTGCCACGGCCTGGACGAAGCTCCTGACTGCGCTCAGCGCCGAAGGCACGCTCACCGGCGATTTCGAGTTGGTACCTGACGCGAGGCTGACGGTCGGACCAGACGGCACCGCGGGCACCGACGATCTGTGCTCACCGCCGGTAAACGGCGGCTATTTGGGAGCCGAGAACCAGGCGATCCGAGTGCAAATTGTCGGCCCGAACCAATTCACCTGGGGATTTGATAACGGGGCGCCGCTTTATCGGGTGAAACTTCAAACCGATGACACCGGAGCATTGAAGAAGATACACATGCTGACGGTTCCCAAAGATCAAGCGCATTACCCGCTCGAGGGTCAGGTCATAGAGTTGCTGCCGTGGTCTGCTCTTCTGTCGAATGGACAGAAGAATGCCGAACTATCCGGCTTTATGGCCAAGGTGAGCGGCAGCTACAACCCTGATACTCAGGACTTGTTCATCAGCACGGCGCCGCCCAACGATACCGGCACGCCTGTGATGGCCTTCGGCCAGCGATGGAGCGCGCGACTGGACGCGCTGCCGCCTCCCGCAGGGGCTACAAGAATCAAGAACGAGGCTCCTCCCGAAGACGAATACTTCTACATGCGCGTTTGGAACCGCGGCGGCGACACCGCTTCACCACCGGCGATTGCCTTTGTTCCCGGCACGCCGGTGCCTTTGACGAAGACCGGGATTCAGGTGACCTTCGCCGGCGCCAATCTGCGGAAAAACGATTTCTGGATCATCGCGGCGCGCCCGGAAACGCCAAATCGATTCGTTCCGTGGGAACTGGAGAGCGGCCGGGCGCCGCACGGAGTCAGGCGCTGGATCGCGCCGCTGGGAATCATTCACTGGCCGGGCGGCGGTGGCACATTCCAGGTGGACGATGATTGCCGTCCAACTTTTCTCCCGCTGACGCGGCTGAAAGGCTGTTGCACTTTCACGGTGGGCGACGGCTCGCACAGCTTTGGAAACTTCAGCAAGATCCAGGATGCCGTGAATGCCTTGCCACCGTCGGGAGGCAAGATCTGCGTGTTGCCCGGCATCTTCAACGAAAATGTCGTGATTGATCGTCGAGTAAACATCGTCATCCACGGTTGCGGACCGAGATCACGCGTCCAGTCCATCGCGAATGCCAACGCCCTGCCTGAGCCGGCTTTCATGGTCTCGAATTCCACCGAGATCACAATTGAGGATCTGGCAATCGAATCGGGACCGCGCAGCGCGGTGCAGGTCAACAACGCTCGTCATGTCACTGCGCGCGGGTGCCTGATTCAGATGCGCGATCAGCAGACCATCTGGCAGGCGATCTACTCTCGCGGTGACGACATTCTCATTGAGTCGAATACTATCGAGATTCTGCCGCGTGAAGGTGGACCGCCGGTGCCAACTGTACCACCGGCGATTGGGACGGCAGGCGCTCCGGCTGGACAGCACACACCAGCGGGTCCGATTGTGATCGGCGACAAGACGCGCGGCGGTATTCAACTCGCCGGCGGCTCGGATCGTGTGCGCGTTGCCAACAACACTATTCGTGGCGGGATTTCGAATGGCATCACGCTCGGCAGCCTCCATCAGGTCGGTTCGAACGATCCGAATGACGACACGCCCGACTCGCCGGGTTCGATAGACGAATGCAATCCGTGCCGGCCGCCAGACCTGACGGACGGTGACGATCCAAGGAACCCCGGCGTGCGCTTTGTCTCGACCGGAGATCTCTACGACATCAGAATCACGGGTAATCGCATCAGCGACATGGGCATCAACGGCATCGGCGTGGTCCGCTTTTTTGATCTCGCCAATGGCGGCGACATGATCGGCGTTCATGGCCTCTACATCGCGGATAATTTCATTACTCGCTGTATGCGGCGCAAACTGGAGCAGGTGAAGCAGGCTTTCCTGTTCTTCATCGCCTATGGAGGCATCGCGCTGGCCAAGGTCAGTGACCTCCGCATACTGCGCAACGAAATTGTTTTCAACGGCACGTCTCACCTGGATCCGATCTGTGGCGTTTTTGCGATTATCGTTCAGGGGTTGCAGCTGGATGACAATCGCATCATCGACAATGGACCCAAGTCGCAGGAGCCGGTCAGCAATGCGCTGAACGGAATTCGTGGAGGGATCCACATCTGGCTCGTCATGCCGATAGTGGAACCGACCACAACGGCGACAAACCAGATATTTATCGACCGGAAGGGTGGCCGCCGCGGAGTTACGACCTGTGCCATGCGAGACAACATTATTATCGCGCCGCTCGGGCGAGCCGTTACCTTCCTGGCACTCGGCCAGGTCGTTGTAGCGCGGAATCGTTTGGTTACTCAGGGCTTCACCGGGAAGGGTCTGGACTTCATAGCCGCCACCGTGCTGATTGGAAACTTTGGCTTCAGCAACGAGTGGACGCTGGGTCTGATCCTGGTCCTTATTCTGCAGCTGATTGGGAGGAATCCGGCTGTCGGAGGGCAGAACCTTTGCGCTTTGGCCAAGGTCTTCGGCGTGCTCAATCCGGGGCCGCCGCGTTCCTTCTGGCCACCGCTGGTCCGGAACTGGGCGACCGGCAAGATCCTGTTCACCGAAAACCAGGTGACGCTGGACATCATGGAACAACCATTCGGCTTTGGCTTGAGCTCGATGCTGATCTTCACACTCGACGACCTGGGCATGACTGACAATCAGTGCGAAATCACCAGCACTGCGGTTTTCTTCTTCGTTGATGGCTTTTTCTTTGCCGGCAGCGTGCGCGAAGCCGATAATCGGTTTTCAGAGACCTGGGGGCACGTCGCGCTTTCCGCCTGGTCGCTGGGTTTCATGAATACCACGACGGACAATCAGTCAACACACTGCCTCAGGGCCAACGCGCTGTTGCCGCAACTGCGCGTTTTCCGGGACAACGTGTTCTTCATCGAAGCGCTGTGTCGCGGCGAATGCGAGCAGCCAGCGCTTAACGCCTAAATAACTATTGAACGATTGACAGGAGCGACCATCATGGCTACTGATTCAACCAAAGACAGCTTTTCGCAAATTTTCGCCGATACCAGCTCGCCGGAAAGCGTGCGTCGTCAGTTCATCGACGAGCCCCTGAGAGGCGCGCAGCAAGCGGCTATCGGCTCAGCCCTGGATCTGGCAAAGGTGCTGGGCGCACTTCCCGAAGCTTTGGCCGCTTCCCAGCGCCGCGAGCTCGAGCGGCTACAGCGTTCGGCCGAAAAAGACGACCCGCGCATTGCTTTGCTCGAGGCGTCAATTGAAGAGGTGGATATCCTGCGCACGATGGCGCGTCGCGGAGAAACACGCGCGCGTCGTGCGATGGTCGCCCTCACCGGCAGTAACGAAGTCTTTCACGGCTTTGTCTCCGATTCCGAATTCAATCCGCTTCCTGAGCTGACCGTGCGATTGACCAGCAACCAAGTGGGCGCCAAAGAGCTCTCAGCTACCACCGAAGCAGATGGTTACTTCAGCATAACTCTGAGCCGGAAATCTCGGGCGAAGGGAACGTCGGCACGGGACGTCGCCGATCTCACCCCGGAAAAAATCGCGGAGATGTTCGTGCGCCAGGAACAACAGAAGGATGTCAAAGGCCAACCGGAAAGTCTTTTGCGGACGAAAGGTCGAATCGAGATCCTGAGGAAGAACAAGGTCATACATGAGGATCCGGTGGCGGTCGAGCTAGACGAAGTCAGCGTCTATCGCGAGTATGTGATTAGCGCAGAAGGATCTTCTCCGCCACCGGCATTTCAGCCATACGCAAAGACCAAAAACAAATAACCTGGTCGAGCTTGGAGAAGGTCACGAGTCGTAGAATTGATTAGTCCTTTACAGCCTCAAGCCACCCTGCCCCGCTAAGGACACCCTCTCAAGACTGTGTAATGCGACGGCATAGGTCAATCGCCGGAAAAAAGATTTCGGATTAACTTTGGCCATTGTATAGGACGGAACATCCGCTAAAACTGCAACTTCAACGACATTTGGATGCTCCGTGGTCCGCCGGATTGATATGCTGAGTTCAAGCCGACGCTGCCGACATTGCTTCCCAGACTTCTCGCGAACATCGCGGTCGAGGGTCCGAAGAGTCCGCTATTGAGGTCGCCGAGGGGTTCTCCAAAATTTGGTCGATTGAAGAGGTTAAAGACATCCATCCTAAATTGCAGGTTTATTCTTTCCGTAAGAGCGAAACGCCGACGGAGCGCCAGATCCAACTGCCTTAGGGGAAAACCACGTAGAGCATTCCGCCCCAGTGTGCCCTGACGCGCAATCTGAGGAATGGAGAAAGCCCCTCGATTGATTGCTCGTCCGCCCGGAAACGAAGAATCTTTGAGATAGAGTGGGACTCCGGAAACTAAGTCTGGGCGAAGATTGAATGGCCCAAAGCCCATGTCGCGCATGAAAAATACATCTACAGGTGCCGCCGTCCGTGCGGTGAGTATGCCGTCCACAGACCAGCCGCGAAGCAGGCAGCTTCCGACTGCGCTGAAAGGCAGGGCAGGAATGTTGTAAGTGATAGCTCCAGCAAACGAGTGGCGCACGTCGAAGTCGGATGAAGCTCGATCGAAACGCGGGTCAATGATTGTTGACGGCGAATTGGCAAGAGAATCATTGGATGCATTGTCAATCGAATGCGACCAAGTGTAGGAGAGATGCGATTGCAAGTTGCGCGAGAGCCGGCGCTGGAACTGAATCTGAAGCGCGTGGTAGCTCGAAGCCGCCTTATTCGTGGTAATGAATATTTGCGCGAAATCTGAATTTGGATTGACAAGCAGCTCCTGGCGAAGCAGGCGGCGGCCCACTGCGCCGACATATGAAACTGATAAGCTGCGCTTGGAGCCGAGCGATTGCTCAAAGCTAACGTTCCACTGCATCGTCAGAGGCAGCCTGAGGCGCGGATCAGACGCTTGGATCCGACTGACCGGAGGAGCGAAGCTCGGAGCAGGCGGCTCAGTCAAAGACGGATCCAACGGATAACTGACATTGGATAAGACTCGCCTTCGCAGGTATGGGAAGGAAACAGCGGCATTTGCGAGCGACCCCGTCCCCAGATCGTAGAAGATGCCAAAGCCTCCGCGCAGCACGCTCTCCCGGCCCTGACGCTCAGACAGTTGATAAGCTGCGCCGATACGTGGCGCGAAATTATTGTAAGTCGCCCTGTAGAAAGGCGTGCCTGCAGACGCGAGCGTAAGCGTTCGCGGATCATCCAGTCCTTGCACTGTATACAGAACCTGGCCGTCTCTGCCCCTCGGCGGCGGATTCAACTCCCAGCGCAATCCGTAAGTGAGCGTCAGACGACGCGAGAGTTTCCAAGTGTCCTGTGCATAGGCAGAAAGGTTTGTGAAGACGAGGCTAACCTTGTCCTGCGTTTGAATCACAACCGACGATGCAGTTCCGCTCAGCGCGTCACTGATGTTATTGAATGAAGCGGATTGCTTATATTTCCATTGGCCATAAACCGGGGTCAGGCTGCGATAGTCAACCCCCAGTTTCACTTGATGTGAGCTTGCCAGGATCGCCAGGCTATCAACCAGATTCAGTTGATGCTGAAAGTTGGTTGCGTCTTTGCCAACCGAGAATGCGACATTGCCGCCGAGGCTAAACCTATAAAGCGAGTTTTCGACCGATGAGAGACGTGGAAAGACCCGGGAGTCATCGAAGGATTCAGCGCCACCAAAATCGTCAAGCTGAAAATATTTTCCGCCTTCGGTGGTGCTGTAGTTAAAGCGAAAATCGTTACTGATCTTTGGAGTGATCATCTGAGCCGCGCCGACGGTCAGGGTTTGAGTGCTGAAGGCCATCTGGAGCGTCGTGTTCAGGCTGGTATTCGCTCCACCTCGCGTTTCCGTTTCCGAAACCTCGAAGCTGTAGCGACCAAACAACGACAGCTTTTCGCCGAGCTTCTGGTCCATGCGAAGGCTTGTTGCGTGCAAGTTTGCGGCATCTGCGTAACTGGTGGAAAAGCGCGCGAACCCGTTCGCGTTCTCATCGCCATTTGGCACGGGAAAGGCATTCAAGAACGGCCTTATACTTTCCGGCGCAGCATCACGTGCGAACATTGAGGGCACATCAACTGTCGCGACCTGCGGCAAGCGCAGACGCAGCCTTTCATAAGAGACGAAGAAAAATGTCTTGCCCTTGATGATTGGCCCACCGAAAACGCCGCCGAAGTCGTGCTGACTAAGCTGGGGTTTGCGCAGATCGTCGCGGTTCGCGAACCAGTCATTGGCGCTTAGGGCGCCGCTACGAAAATATTCAAAGAGACTGCCGCGAAACTGATTGCCGCCGGCGCGGGTTTGCACCAGCACTTGCGCGCCAGGCGTGCGGCCAAATTCGGGCGCAAAAGTGCTCGTCAGAATTTTGAACTCTTGCAACGCGTCAATCGAGAATAGGCTGTGCGAGGTGCCGAGCGCAGTCAGACCCGGCAGAGAGCCCGACCCGGATTGGCCTAGTCCATCGGCTCCAGCGGCGACCCCGATGTTAGCGCTGACCCCATCTACCATGAAGTAATTAGCGCTGGCGCGTTGGCCGTTGACGCTGAACTGTCCCTGTTCGGCGAACGTTGGTTTGGTAACTGCGACTCCGGGCGTGAGTGATATAACTGGCTGAAGGCTACGCCCGTTGAGCGGCAGATTCTCAACCATCTGCCGGTTGAAAATCGTAGCAACCGCCGCAGACCGTTGAACGATCGAAGAATCTGGATCAATCGTGACGGTTTCTCCGATTTCGCCTACCTTAAGTTGAATCCTGAGCGCGAGTTGATCGTTAACCTTGAGCGCGAGACCTTTGATTTCGGCAGTGGCGAATCCCTGCTGTTGGACGGCAACTGTGTAATTACCGGGCGGAAGCTCGGTAATAATGAAGACGCCCACGCGGCTGGTCTTCGTCTCTTTTCTTATTGTTTTGCTAATATCCTTTACCGATACACTTGCTTCCGGTACAACTGCGTCATTCTCGTCCACAACCGTTCCCAATAGCGTACTTCTTGCCGGCGTTGGGTCGGCGACAAAGGACACGTTCCTGAACAGTTCTCGATTCTGTGCTTGAGTAACATGAATGGTTGAGAGGAGTAGGCAGAGAGACACTAAAGCTGTTTCGAGTGAAGCGCTGCGAGATACAGGTCTCACGATCTCTGCCCTCTGCTGTTGTACTGGCTATGGGGGTTTCGGGGAATGTTACGACACCTACTGGTCCTTGTACAAGAACCGACAAGGCACAAATCAGCGCAATGCAGTCCTCGGCGCAGTTGACAAGACAAAGTAAACAACAAAGATTATATACGCTGGCCGAAGATCGCTAGTTTATGCGCCAAAGGTCGAAGGATTGAGGCGTCACACATCTCTTCACACGGGAAATAGTTCGAATCAAAGTCGACCAGCCAGGAGTTGGATTGATGATCCGATGCAGCGAACGAGCGCCTATTTCATGGTTTCAGAATATGCACCGCTGCGCGGTTGCTTCGTCTGCAATTCTTCTTTTCTCTTCATTATCGATCAATCTCGCCTGTCCTTTCTCTCGGATTGCGGGGTCCTCTCAACAAGACAGCAGAGTCGCAGCCGCCGAAAAAATCTTTGCTGAAGGCCAGCAACTTTTTGCAGAAGCCACAGCAGTCTCGAAACACCGGGCCATCGAGAGATTCTCAGAAGCCGCCAAGCTCTGGCATGCCGTAGGAGACAAACGGCGAGAAGCTATAACCCTCAGCTTGATCGGCAAGGTCTATGATCTCCTGGGCGAGAAAGAGAAAGCCCTCGACTACTACACTCAGACGCTTTCGCTCGTACGCACGGTCGGTGATCGTTCGAGCGAAGCCGCCACACTGAATAACATTGGCTTGATTTATGATTCGCTGGGCGATAAGCAGAAAGCGCTTGGCTACTACAACAGCGCGCTTCCCATCCTGCAAGAAACCGGCAACACGCGCGTCCAGGCCATAACATTCGTGAACATTGGCCTGCTCCACGATTCCATGGGCGAGAAGCAGCGGGCACTCGGGTTTTATCAGAAGGCGCTTCCACTGCTACGCGCCGCACACGATCGCGAAAGCGAAGCTGTCACACTCAACAACATTGGCTACCTTTATGACTCGATTGGAGAACAGCAGAAAGCGCTCACGTACTTCGGCCAGGCGCTTCCCATCTTGCAAGAGATCAGCGACCGCCGCATCGAAGCGATAACGCTCAACAACGTCGGCTACGTTTACGATGCACTAGATGAGAAGCAGAAAGCTCTGGACTACTACAATCGCGCGCTTCCGGTTTTGCGCGTCGTCGGCGATCGGCGCATGGAAGCCGTCACACTCAATAATATCGGCCTGGTGCAAAAGGCGATCGGTGATAAGAAGAAGGCTCTGGAGTTCTTTAATCAGGCTCTTGAACTCCGACGCGCCGTAGGCGACCGCTCGGGCGAAGCGATCACGCTGAGCGACATCGGCTCCGTTTATGCTTTGCTCGCTGAAAGGCAAAAGGCGCTCGATCTTTACAAACAGGCTCTTCAGCTTAGCCGCGCGGTCGAGGATGGGAGTACAGAAGCTTCCGTGTTGCGCCGCATTGCGATGGTCGAGAGCGATCGCGGTGAACTCGCAGAAGCTCGCATAAACCTGGAACACGCACTCACAATCGTCGAACACTTGCGGACAAGAATCACAGGCCAGGAACTGCGCGGCTCTTATTTCGCTTCGGTACATGAGTTCTTTGAATCATACATTGACGTTCTGATGCTCCTTCATCATCTTGATCCGGCTGAAGGCTACGACGCGCTGGCGCTGCAAGCGGCCGAGCGTGCCCGAGCACGTACTTTGCTAGACAGTCTCGCGGAAGCCCGCGGTAACATCCGCCAGGGTATTGCGCCTGAGCTTTTGGAACGTGAACGAGCATTGCAGCAGAAACTTGACGTGACTGCGGAAAAGCAGGCCCGATTCTTTAACAGCAATCACACCGATGAACAAGGCATAGGCCTAAAGAAGGAGACCGAGGGGTTGCTTATTCAATATCAAGAAGTCGAAGCAGAGATGAGGAGCAGCAGCCCACGTTATGCCGCGCTGACTCAGCCTGTTCCTTTGAGTCTCAAGGAAATTCAACAGCAAGTGCTCGATTCAGACACGCTGCTGCTTGAATACGCTCTCGGCGATCAGAAAAGCTATCTCTGGGCCGTGACGCCAAGCTCCGTCAGTAGTTTTGAATTAGCGCCGCGTGTGGAAATAGAGGCGGCGACTCGTCGAGTCTATGAGTTACTAACGGCGCGCGACAAACATATCAAATTTCAGAAGCCCGACGAACAACGCGCACGCATTGCTAAGGCCGATGCCGACTATGCGTCAGCTTCCGCCGCACTCAGCCAAATGCTGCTTGGACCTGTCGCTTCCCAGTTAGAGAAGAAGCGCCTGTTGATTGTGAGCGACGGCGCGCTTAACTATCTTCCCTTCGGAGCATTGCCTTCCGTTTTCGCGGGAGGAATCTCAGATTCCAGGCCGTTAATCGTCGACCACGAGATTGTTAGCCTTCCTTCTGCTTCTGCCCTCTCTGTACTGCGGCGCGAGTTGATGGGACGCGCTCCCGTAGCGAAAACGCTCGCTGTAGTGGCTGACCCGGTGTTTGAGAAAGATGATGAGCGAGTCAAGGGGACTAAGACTGGACAAAGACGCAATGAGGGACCTAAGAGATCAATTGAAATGAGAGGTACGACCGATCTGGGCATAGGAGAATCTTTGAGGTTAACCCGGCAATCAGATTCAGACGAAGTGACCCGGATTCATCGTCTCCCTTTCACACGACGCGAGGCTGATCAAATTCTGGCGCTCGTGCCTGAAGCCGATCGTTTTAAGGCGCTGGACTTTGACGCGAATCGAACCATCGTAACCAGCCCTGTGTTGGGCCAATATCGTTTTGTGCATTTTGCCACGCACGGTTTTCTCAATGCATCGCATCCTGAGTTGTCAAGTATCGTGCTCTCGTTGGTGAATCGCCAAGGCGCGGAGCAGGATGGTTTTCTCTGGGCTCATGAAGTGTATAACTTGCGTCTGCCTGCGGAGATGGTGGTTCTGAGCGGTTGCCGCACAGGACTCGGCAAAGAAATCAAGGGCGAAGGACTCGTGGGCCTCACGCGGGGCTTCATGTACGCCGGATCGGCTCGCGTGTTGGTCAGCCTGTGGGATATTGACGACGAAGCTTCTGCGGAGCTAATGGCCCATCTCTATAAAGCGATACTTACGGAACACATGACACCGGCTGCTGCCCTCAGAACAGCGCAGCTCAAAGTTTCGAATGACAAGCGCTGGCAAGCGCCATACTACTGGGCTGCGTTTGTGCTTCAGGGTGAGCCCCGCTGAGAAACTAACACATCGCAGTGATGTCTTTGATTCAGGCTTGATCGCTTCATTTCTGCTGTTTTGAGTTTTTGATGGCCGCTAGTAAATCCCTGATGATGCTGGCAGCAACTTCAGCCGGAGAGCCCTGGTAATTTTCGCTGGGACTGCTCCAGATCACGTTGCCCCGAGCGTTTATGAGTTCAGCGAGTGCCTTCGTTTTTTCTGGCTCGTCGTTTGTGCTTTTCACGACAGTTATCTTCAACAAAGCATCGGCCTCATCTTTATTATGGACCAGGATGATCCGGTTAGTGGCGCGCAATCGCTCCGCGAGCTTCTGTCGCACACTTTGGCTTAACGTCTCGTCTCCAACTGCTGCAACATAAATTCTCTTCACGGCAGAGAGCGGCGTGTCCCGGAGCGCTCTGATACTCCTTGTTTCAGTTTCCGTCACTGTTCCAGGCCCGGTTGAAATAACCGGCTTCTCTTGAGCGGAATTGCGAGCAGTCTCTTCAATTTTTGGAGAGGGACCAACGCCGTGCCGTTGTTCGCGCGCCTCGGCACCTTGTGGTGGCGGGTTTGACGATTTCGACAGGTTTGTATCTCCTGCGGTAGACGTTGCGCCATCGGTCGTTGCCATTGTCGCGCGAGTTTCGTCTTTTGGCTGGCCGGGCTGCTGAGTGCCAGCTATTTGGTTCGGCTCCGTCGCTCGGCCGCTTTCGCTTCGAATGTACTTCATCACGACCGCAAACGAGATGACGAAAACAATAACGAGTGCGGCCACGAAGACCCGGCGATCTTTCCACAGCCTTCGAGACGGGCCGCCGGTTAATGATTGCGCCAGTTGACGAAACAAGAGCCAGGCAGCACGAAACGGATCGGTCTCGCGATAGCTGACTTCAACAATCGTGCCTGTGTCGCTCAACTCCGGCGACGTATGAATTGCGATTTTCTGCCCGCCTTCCAAGATGATTGAAGCATCGACTGGTTGAACTCCATTCTCAGTCTCCGTGGGAGTGAGAAGATGTGAAGCCAATAATAATTCTTCACCTGCGTTGTCGCGCGAGCGAACTTCGATCAGCTCTGCATCCTTATCCAGACTGAAGCGAGCGCCGCGGGTCAGGTTGAGATCAATACGAGCGTGCTCCACTCCATCCACCATGATGCGCAGGAGACCTGTGCTCGCCGCCTTGCGGCGCGCGGCATTACTGTCAAGTGAGCTTGTGATTGACTGTAACTCCTGTTCATCCAACTTCGGCGGATTGCGGCGCTTACTGTTTGAGCCATTACCGTTCGTATCGTTTGCATAGAAGAAGCGCGGAATCTCCAAACGGGTATTGGGCGCATCGAAATGCAGATCGGCCGTCAATCGTTCGAAGCATTCCGGGTGAAGCACGGCATGGATGCGATTCATTTCAATCTTATCCTCCTCGTTGTGGCCTTGATATGAGAAGGAAGGAATGCCGTCTGTGATCGGATCGATTCCGGCTGGCACGAGGCAGGGTGTGTGCCAGGGTGTAAAAAAGCTTAGACACTCGCGCACAAGTTCAACGAACCGGCCCTGATTGTCATCCGCCTCGAATCTCTCTTCGCCACGAGGCCCATGACCAATGTTGATGAGGTCACCGAAGCGCTGTTTTAATTCTTGCATGAGAACTCCCTTTCGCGAGCGATAGTAATAATCATCCTTCACGCGTTCAGGGTCTTGAATCACAGCGTTGTAAATGTTCATGGTCTCTGCGGTGTTATAGCTGTAAAGCAGACGGCTCAGTCCGAGCGTGACGTAAAACGAGTTGCGCTTGACGGTCTTCTTGGTGAGGTGCTTGATGAAATGAATCACCAGGTCTTCTTCACCCACAGCCGCTGAGCCTTTCGCTTGTTCCTGCGCGATCTCGTATGGTTCGGATTCAATATAGATGAGACGCTGAAGAAGATGCGGTTCGTTGAATGAGATATTATTTCGAAAACGATTCCATTGTGAGCGACGTGCCCAGAGTCGACCCGTCGGTCTGTAATAGACCCGTTTACCTTGCGCGGCAATGGCAACTTCCAGCTTCGCCAGTGCACTTGTGACCACGCGAAGCGCAGCGTCTCTATCACCCAGTATGAAACAGGCGAGATGAAAAGCCTTGTTCAGAAGGCCGTCACTAGACTCAGGACCAATCACGACGCGACCTCAACTTGTCTCTCCCTGATCTCCCAAAAAACACTTAGCTGCAAACCGGCCACTGGGAAGATTAGCGCTTAATCATACTCAAAATGAAACTCTACCTAGCCGCGCGGCATTTCTTTACTCTGACCATCCTTAAGATGAACCACTAATCATATAACGCCAGTGTGGGAGTCCAGCGTGTCATTTTCTGAATTCGATTAAAATTCCGAGAATGCCACGCTCCCGAAAAGCTCAACCGACTAAACTAGCCTCCCCAAACAAGTGAAAGTTTTTGAAAGCGTGAGCCAGGGTCCGTTTTCCCCCTATTGCCCTGAACTGCATCAGGCATTCAAAATGCAAGAGGAGGAATGAAATGACGAGACATCGTGAAGTTGCATACGCCCTCTTAAGACTGACTTTGGGAATCGTATTTCTCTTCGCTGGCATCGGAAAATTTAGAAGTGGTCTCGGTAATTTTGCCGGCGGAATGCTTCAGCAATTCTCCGGCAAACTTCCGGCGATACTGGTTGAGCCGTTCGCATATACGTTGCCGTTCGCAGAGACAACGCTCGGAGCACTGATCCTGCTTGGTCTTTTCACCCCGGCGGCGCTTACTTTGTCAGGGCTGCTTCTCGCGGCCCTGGCTTTCGGCACCGTGATGATGGGAGACTTCCCCACAGTGGCGCACAACGTTCAGTACGGATTAGTGAACTTTGTCTTGCTCTGGGCCTCAGACTGCAACCGCTACTCAGTGGATCGAGCAGTGCGGGGTAAGCCACCCCATTAAGCCCTGCTTGGGCCATCGACCGGGCAGGAGAGTGTTTCACCGATCTGAATGAACCGAGAAAGGGGAGGATATGAAGTTCTTAAAAGTAATTGCTGTTGCAGCGTGTGCCTTGATCTTAATCGGCGCCATCGGTTATCAATTGACGCTCGGAATAATCGCCGCGACAGAAAATGCCGGGTCTTGGCAGGCGCTGGCTCAAATGCCCGGAGCAAATCAGGCGATGCTTGGCATGACAACGCTGGGCGTTGGGCCGTTTGCGGCGGCGCGTTATCGGATCGATCCGAAGCGAAGCGATCTCATGGTACGCGCGTTCTCGGGTGGAGTGCTCTGGTTCAAAGGCCATGATCACTTCGTCAGACCGAGCGACTTCTCCGGCGAGGTGGAACTGACTCCGGGAGCAATTACTCCTGCTTCGCTGCTGCTGACAATTCGCGCGGCATCGCTTAAAGAGACGCGTCCCATTTTCAAGCCGAAAGAGAAACAGATCATCAACAAAGAGCTTAAGGACATAGTCTTGGAACCCACGAAGTATCCGGAGATCGTCTTCAAGAGCACGGAGGTTACCGGCAAGCTGAATGAGTCGGGGCATTACGAAACGAAGATTGGTGGGGACTTGACACTGCACGGAGTCACTCGGCACATCGTGATTCCGGCCGACGTAGCAATCAATGGTAATAACCTGCGCGCGCGCGGCGAGGTCGAGTTCAATCGCGGCGACTATAACGTCAAGGCAACTGAGGCCCTTGGCGGCAAGATCCAAGTCCGCGACAAGCTGAAACTTACCTTCGACATCGTCGCTCACAAGTATTAATAACCATGTTAGGCCGTCTCAAACAACTACGACGCGTGGTCATTACCGGCATGGGATGTGTCACGCCGATTGGTATCGGGCGTGAGGCGTTCTGGTCCGGATTGCAGCGCGGTGAAAGCGGAGTGCGCCGCATTGATTCGTTTGACGTTTCCAACTCTCCCGTGAAGATCGCGGCTGAAGTCCGCAACTTTGACTGGCAAGCACAACTGAGTGTGAAGGACCGCAAGCATGTGCCACGTACCGTCCCGTTGGCACTCGCTGCCACTCGCGAAGCCCTTAAAGATGCAGGGATTTCTCCCAACGAACTTTCGCTGGAACAAAACCAACAGATCGGCGTGGTGTTAGGTACAGGCGGTGGCGGCCTGGCCTTCACCGAGCAGCAATACAAATACTGGTATGCTGGCCCAACCTCCAAAGCCAGCGTTTACACAATTCCTTCATCGACTCACGGCAGCCTTTCCAGCGAGCTTTCAATGGCATTCGGTTTACGGGGTCTGTCGCATGTTATTTCGACAGGTTGCACGAGTTCGACAGATGCAATCGCCTACGCCGCTGAGCACATCGCGCTGGGCCGTCAGGAAGTGATGATCGCTGGTGGTGTAGACGCGCCGCTCGCGCCCGGCATTTTAGCCGGATTCGATTTGCTAACCGTACTGACGACCGAGTGGAACGACGAACCGCATCGGGCCTCGCGGCCGTTCACGCGTAACCGCTCAGGTATGGTGCTGGGTGAAGGCGCGTGGATTTACGTACTGGAAAAATTCGAATCCGCAAAGAAGCGCGGCGCGAATATCTATGCGGAGATCACCGGCTATGGTTCTACCTGCGACGCCTATCATCGCGTGCGACTTCAAGAGGGCGGCGACGAACCCGCGCGGGCGATGTCGCTGGCGATGGAAGATGCCGGCGTTGGGCCCGGGGAAATCGACTACGTGAATCTTCACGGCACGTCGACCGTCCTGAACGATCGGATAGAAACGAATGCCCTCAAGCTTGCGCTTAACTGCAACTCGCACCGCATACCTATGTCGGCGACAAAATCCCAATTGGGCCATCCGCAGGGAGCCAGCGGCGCCGCCGGTTTAGGCGCAGCATTATGCGCCATGCACACCGGTTTGATTCCCCCGACGATCAATCTCGACGAACCCGACCCCGATTGCGATCTTGATTATGTCCCGAATGAAGCGCGCGAATTAGCCGTGCGCGTAGCGCTTTGCAATTGTATTGGCTTTGGATCCAAGAACAGTGCGTTGGTGATCGAAAGGGTCTGAAGGTTTTTTAACTTTCTACGTGTTAACGAGTAGTGTACCGTTTGGTTGGACGACAATGAGCCACAGGAACTTGGAGGTCAACTTATGAAAAGGATTTTAACGCGAGGTGCCGTTTCTGTATTGGGACTCGGTATCGTCTTCGCCTCGATGTACTCAGCGCATTTGGTGAACGCAGTCACCGAGAAAAACCCCTCCCAGAAAGATGTTGATGCCGCTGTTCTCTTCGATAAACACTGCGACACGTGCCATGGCAAGGACGGCCAGGCGAAAACATTCAAGGCCAAGTTCAATCATGCGCGAAATCTTACCGACGCGAAGTGGCAATCAGAAGTAAGCGACGAACGTCTCTTTAACTCGATCTCTAACGGCAAAGGCAAGATGCCCGCTTGGGGAAAGAAGTTCTCAGAAGCACAGATCAATTCGCTCGTTGCGTATGTCCGCAGCCTGAAGAGATAGGCCGGCGGCCCAAGCTCTGCTGGCGCCAATGCGTGCGTCCGTTAGTGGTGGGTAAGCATTTTGGTGAATCAAAGGCAAAAGGGAGTCTAGCCATGAAAAAACTACTTGCGGTTGTGATATCCGTGCTGTCGTTGGCCGCATGCGCAGCGCCCACTGAGACGACGAATAGATCGTCCTCGACGAACGCCAACAAGGCCGGTGAAACCATGCTGATATCGGACGCCGACGTCATCACTAAAGAAAAACAGGCGTGGGACGCCGTGCGGCGAAAAGACTTTGAGAGCTTTAAGAAGATTATGGCCGGAGATGGGATTTATGTGAGCCATCACGGAGTCCTGGATCCGGCCGGCACAATCAAAGAGACCAAAGAACTCGATCTGACGGACTTAAGTTTTTCCGATTGGAAGGTATTACCGATCAATAAAGACGCGGTGGTAGTGATCTATACAGCACACGTCCAGGGAAGAATCGAAGGCCAGCCTTTGGTCGCAACCGCAGTGCGGGGCAGCACCGCGTGGGTGAATCGCGGAGGCCAATGGCTGGCAATCTATCACCAGGATTCGGAAGCAAAGCCCGCGCCGACACCTGGCTCAAATAAACCGAAGGCGACTTCGGGTGCGACTCCGGCACAGGCTTCCACCGGCGCCGATCCGATCGCCGACGAGAAGCTGGTTTGGGAAGCTTTGAAGAGCAACAATTCCGAAGCCTTCGAGGCCTTTCTCGCCTCCGACTCCGTCGAAGTGGAACCCGGAGGCGTCTACGACAAAGCTGGTTCGGTGAAGAGCGTAAGCCAGACTGATTTCTCGAACGCCACCATCAGTGACTTCAAGACCCTGAAAATTGACGAGGACGTCGCCCTTGTAACCTACATGGTGAAGATACCTGGCATCGCGCCGGAGGGAGAGCATCACACAACCATCTGGATCAATCGCGCTGGAAAGTGGCTGGCTTTGTTTCACCAGGGTACTCCGGTATTGAAAGAGGTCCAGCCGGTTCCGGCAAAGACTTCTGGTAGTCCAGCAGTGAAGGCTCCGATCAAGTATTGATTCGGGCAGGCGCATGGCTGGGCCATCCATCACGCTTGGCTGCCGCTAGCCGGTGTGACCGGTGTTGCCTTTGGAGCATTGCTTTGGGGAAATTCAGCGAGAGCTACGGAGAAGTCTCAATTAGAAAACGAAGGATCAAAAGGACTTGGCGAAAAATCACTCGGAACCAAACGTTTGGAAAGGCGCGTTGGCTGGCTTGGTCGCGGGCCTGGTCGCATCGTGGGTGATGGATCGTTTTCAGGATGTTTGGCTTGGCTTATCGTCCAACAATGGTTCAACTAAAAAAGAGAACTCCAGCGAACGTGCTCTGCAACTGTCTAACTTGAAGGCCGAACAATCACTTAATCAAACAAGCCAGGCCGATGGTGAAAACGAAGACGACGCGACCGTGAAGGCGGCCTCCGCCCTTTCGGAGAGTGTGTTTGACCATAAGTTGACTCGGGAGGAAAAGAAGATTGCTGGACCCGCAGTGCATTATGCCGTGGGCGCGACAAGCGGAATTGTCTATGGCGTGACAGCCGAACTGCTTCCTGAAGTCACAGCGGGAGCCGGACTGCCGTATGGCGCGGCTTTTTGGCTGGTGGTGGATGAAGGTATGGTTCCTTTGTTCGGACTGTCCAAAGCCCCAAACGCTTATCCGGTCTCCACACACATCTATGCGTTTGCTTCACATCTCGTTTTCGGCGCAGCGGCGGAGGAAGTCAGGCGATTCTTGCGTGGATAATGAAACCTGATTCCCAATCTCCAACGTAACTAGCTCGTTCGAACCTTTGCATGATTGTTACTCGGCTATGAGATCTTCCGCCACTTGCTGTAGCTGCTCTCGAAGTGGGATTCACTCGAGAGTAAGGATAAACCGGAAGTGAAAGTGCTCCATCCCTCGCTGACTGATCAGGATCTGGCGCGGCTCCAGTCGGATACCTTCAAGTATTTCCTGCAAGAGATGAATCCTAAAAACGGATTAGTGCCTGACAGCACGCGTAAAGGCGCACCCAGTTCGATAGCGGCGATTGCCTTTGCTTTGACGGTCTATCCCATTGGTGTTGAACGCAGCTACATTTCGCGCAAAGAAGCGGTAAAGCGAACGTTGAAGACGCTGCGATTCTTCCATAATGGCCCGGAGGGAAAAGGCACGGATTCAATCGGGCACAGAGGTTTCTATTATCACTTTCTCGACATGACAACCGGTCATCGAACGTGGAACTCGGAAGTCTCTACGATTGATACGGCATATCTGATCGCGGGAGCGCTTGCCGCCGCCCAGTATTTTGAGCGCGACACTAAAGACGAACGAGAAATTCGCGAACTGGCTGAAATTCTCTACCGGCGCGCCGATTGGCACTGGGCGCGGAATGGCGCATTGACTGTGGCTCATGGTTGGAAACCTAAGACCGGATTCATCAAGTATCGTTGGACCGGCTACAACGAAGCACTAATCCTGTACATTCTCGCGCTTGCTTCGCCTACTTTCCCACTGCCCGGGGAAAGTTACCGGGCGTGGACGAGAACTTACAAATGGAAGAAGCTATACGGTTACGAATTCCTGTATGCCGGGCCGCTTTTCATTCATCAGATTTCGCATATGTGGATCGACTTTCGCGGGATCCAAGATGAATACATGCGCGGCAAGTCGATCGACTATTTCGAAAACAGCAGGCGAGCAACTTATGTACAGCAGCAGTACGCCATTCGCAATCCAAGAGGATTCAAAGGGTACGGCGAGTACATTTGGGGAATCACAGCGAGCGATGGTCCAGGGCCGGCCACTCGTCGAATCAATAGCCGCACTGTCCGCTTTTACGATTATGTTGCGCGCGGAATTCCAAACGGGCCGGAAGATGGAACACTCGCGCCGTGGGCAGTGACGGCATCTTTGCCGTTCGCTCCAGAAATCGTGCTTCCGTCATTGAATTATTTCAATCAGAAGTTTCCTGAGATGACAAGCAAGTATGGTGTCAAATGCAGTTACAATCCCACCTTCACCGGAGCAAAGAAGAATAAGAAAGGCTGGGTATCGCTTGGCTACTACGGACTGGATCAGGGACCAATCGTCGCCATGATTGAGAACTATCGCTCGGAATTTCTGTGGCGGTTGATGAGAAAGAGTCCGTATATAGTTGAAGGATTGCGGCGTGCGGGATTTAGAGGAGGTTGGCTCAGTTCGTAGCGCAAACCGCTTGCCCTTGCGAGCGAAGCTTTATGTCCGTTAATCCTCGTGGCTGAGTAGGACACAAGAATGCCGACGCCGATCAGTTCAAGGCAATTCTGGCCGCCGAGACATCAAAGCGCGCCACCGATCCGCGTTGCTGATGCGCGAGAAGTCCGCTGCCGCAATCCCGGTGCGCTCCTGCGCGCCGCGAACACTTAGCCCCTCCCCGTCGATCGCCTGATATCGGTCATCAAGCGGATCGGGTCACGAGTGGAAGTGAAGATCAAAAGTGCGGCGTGATGAAACACTTGAGCACGAAATGCCCGCGTGACGTCTACCTTCGAGAGGCGAAGATGCCTTCGACGTGGATCTGGGCTAAATAGAAGGATGAGGATAAGGAAAATTCAGTAAGGCAGTCCCCAAAAAGTCCCCAACGCCTTTTTAGTGAAGCCGTAAGTCTTGTAGATAAGCAATGTGCGAGGGTTGGCCCAACCACTGAGCCAAGCGGGCGTCGATTAACTGTAAGTCTACCTTATATCGTTACCTACTGAAAAGACAACGGTTTGACAGACTCAGAATTCGTTCCCTTTGTTCCCTGTATTCCCGTCGTTCCCGAAAAAGTCCCCAAGAAGTCCCCAATGCTGTTCATGCGTTGATTAGCAAGTAGACTGCCTTGTTACATTTGGGTCGAGGTAGATCTAAAAGGATTTCATTTGAGCGCCGTCCGCTGAAGGTACATAAGTGGGTGATCCCGCGCCGATACCTGAAGCCGTCCGGTTTCGTGCGTACCCCTAAAAGGAGCCACACAATGACGGAATCCCTTCAGCGCTTATAATTCCGGCTCAAGTGCAACTTCACTGCGGCATCAAATCCCCGCTGTCCGGCGGCACTAAGTGAGTCTCGAATCTTCAAAGAGCCTGGCCCAGTGGCAGTGTTGCCTTTTGCACCTAACGCGGGATTACCGAAGATGCCGGTGGCGATGTCGAATCCGAGCCGATAGAACACATCCGTCTCCAGGTTGCGGGCCTCTGCAACGACTGGATCCTGCTCAGCGATAGCCGCGCCCTTGCCTGCAAGTTCACCATTTTTGTTTCGCTCGAGTGAGAATGAGACGGCCGCGTCAAATCCGACCCGCTCCTCCGGAGTCAGTGAGTCACGGATTTTCTGTTTACCGGGGCCGGCTGCGGTCTGACCTTCGGCCGCTGCCATTCCGATATCGAATCCTCTCTGGGCAGGACCGTCGGCTTGTTGATTGCGAAGCTCCACAGCCAACGAGTCCTGATTTGCAATTGCCTCTCCTTTGGCTGCAAGGGAGTTGACATCGATGGGCCTTCCCAACAGGTAGGGACTATCATTATTGATGCGTGTTGAATCATCGGCGAGGAGAATGACGTTCTCGTTGGTAGTAGTCGGTTTCCAGTACTTGTTGCTGGCCGCCTCGAAGTAGCCAGAGTTCTGGCTCGTATTCTGGATAACGAAACTCCAGTAGTGGCTGTCGAGTTTCATGTACTCAGGAATTGACTGAGCATCGGGATACCTTTCAGCGGCCGTCGGCGAAGTGTCCAACGGAGTGCCGTGCAGTTGTTGCCTGAGTTGGGCATTAGCGGAAGTATTAAATCTGATTCGATACGGTCCATTGTTGCCTATGATGCGGTCTACCCATGAACATTCACCTGGCTGCAATCCCTCTCCTTTTGGGCCTGCCGGCCTGACGCTCGGCGTGTAGGCCATCTCGTAGGTCACGATTTCCCCGCTCGAGCTGTCCCTGGTGACATCAAAGAAAACATACTGACTACCGCCGAGACGGCTATACCCGCGACAACGAATCTCATTAGCGGTCGCCTGGGTGCCGGCCTTTGAGAAGTCGCCGTACGCTTGGTCGAGTGCCGTGCTCCCCTTACCAAAGTTATCAATCGACGTGACCTCGCGTGAGGTTCTCGGTTGCGTTTCGGGAGAAGAGAGTTTGACCGGGTCTCGCGGTCGTTCCTGTGGATTGCCTACCGTTGCTGACGCGGAGAGAAGGAGCGACAGAACGAAAACGCCTGTTAGTTTCGATATCATTCTTTCCATGCCTTTCTACCTCGATGGCATCGATTTCTTCACTTGGATCCCCTGATGTAGTTCGGAATTGGGAAAGGGGATTTCCCACTCCTCGGATACACCTGCGCGAAGCCCGTGTTGGCATCAATTGCTCCGACGTCGACCAAAACCCCGCCCGCGGAATTTTTTAGTTGTAAGGCTCCATTATTGGAGCTGTCAGCCCCCAGGAAAGCCACGGACTGGCTCGTTGAGCCGAAAAATTTAAAGCCATCGGCGCTGACATCGGCGAATAGTTTACGGCCCGGTCCCAGGAGTTGCAGAAGTCCGTTGTTCTGTTTGTCAAAGCCCAAAAACGCCGCGTCACTGCCTGAGTTGTAAACCGTCACGCCCTTGTATCCCGGCCGGTCAGAAATTTCCACGATGGTTTGACCAGACTTGTCTTGGACAAGCACGGGGGCTTGCAGACGCGTAACTATTGCTGATGGTTGTGCGACATTTTGTGCCGCGCTCTGGGGCGACAGTGCAACGCCGGCGAGCAACACAATCACGACCAAGCTGCTGAGATACAATAACGTGGTCGAGCGTGCAGTTCGGCGCTGTCGTTGTTGTAACGCGCGTAACTCGGATCGTGTGCGCCCCAATTCGAGCGTGATAATCCCAAGTTGCTGTTCCAGTTCGGTCACTGTGTCCGCTTTCATGTTTCAATCCTTTCTGCTTTGGGCCGAAAGATAGCTTTTGTCCCTTGTTACTTCATTCCCAACCTCTCGAGGGAGGTACGCAAAAACTTGACAGCGGTATCACGGCTGGCTGAGCCTCCGCTGACCGAAACAAAAACGACTGCCTTGTCGGTGACCGTGCCGGCTTCCCAACCGCCCAGCGAAGAAGCAACGAACGCCTCCTTGCCGATTCCACGAAGCGCTTCGTATCCCTTCGCGCCCGTGTGCTTTTCCCAGTAATGCGTGTCATTGATCAATTGGATTTGAGCGTACACCGGGTCGTCGCCGCTGCTGCTGCCATCCCACTGGCACGCGGAATCTAATGGTCCCGCCACATGCCCCTCCCCGACCGGAGCGCCGAGCAACTCTTTAATCTCCACTGAGGTGAAGAGCGAGCAAAGGCGGCTGGGCGAGGTTGCGGTTGTGCCGGTGCGCGCAGCCGACGAATTGCCGGATGACTTTACCGATCCGGCGCGCTCGTTGCCGCCAGAGCAGCTTGTAACCGTCAGCGCCAGCAGAAGAAAACCGAGCTCAAATTTCCTCATGTCATCCTCTCTCTTAGCAAGCGCGTGTACACATCGGACCTCCAGCAATTGCAATGAAAAAGGAGTTTGGAGCTTGAGCTTGCTCCTTCACCAGGCCTTCTCGGTCGAGGCGGGGGAGTAGATAAAGGCGGAGCCTGGCCCAAATGGAACTTCACTGAGGCATTAAATCCCCTCTGCCCGGCGTCGCTGAGAGAATCTCGAATCTTCAACGAGCCGGGCCCAGTCGCCGTATTCCCTTGCGCGCCCAGAGCCGGGTTACCGAAAATCCCAGTCGCAATATCGAACCCCAGCCGATAGAAGACGTAGAAGTCCCCCGGTGGATTTCTGGAGAGGTCCGGTTTGGCGTTGCGGGCCTCCGCAACGGCTGGATCCGCCTGAGCGATCTTCGCTCCCGTGGAAGCCAATTTAGCGTTTCTGTTGCGCTCCAGGGAGAAATCAACAGCGATGCTAAATCCGTCCTGTTCCTCTGGAGGCAGTAAGTCGTGGAGGCGCTTCTTACCGGGACCGGGCAAGGTCTGTCCTTCCGCGGCGGCCATGCCGATATCGAACCCATGTCGCGCGGGACCTTCGGGTTGCAGGTTGCGGAGCTCTACCGCCAACGGATCCTGATTCGCGATCTCTTCTCCCCTGGTAGCAAGAGCGTTCCAGTCGATCACCTTCGGGCTTTCCTGTGATTTAGCCGTAGCCGCTGCCGCAGCGAGGAGCATCAACGCAACAAAAACGCCTGTTAACTTTGATGTCATTCTTTTCATGTTTTTCTCTCCTTCAACTTCGTTATGACGACGGGTTAGTCGCCGGGTCACATGGTGCGTACTTTTGAAAGAGGCCACACAATGACGGAATCCCTTCAGCGCTTATAATTCCGGCTCAAATGCAACTTCATTGCGGCATCAAAGCCCCTCTGTCCGGCAGCACTCAGAGAATCTCGAATTCCCAGAGAACCAGGTCCCGTGGCAGTGTTACCCAGTGCGCCTCGGGCCGGATCACCGAAAATCCCGGTGGCGATATCGAATCCCTGCCGATACAGTACGTCCGTTTCGGCGGCCCGGGCCTCTGCAACGATTGCATCCTGCTCAGCGATAGCCGCTCCCTTGGCAGCAAGCTCGACACGGCAGCTTTCTTCGAGGCCGGGCGCGGCTGGATTGTTTCGCGCGCGCGCTTCTCGCGCAGCATCGCAGATCGGCGCGGGCGGGCCCGTCGGCGCCCCTTTGACCCTGGCTGCGGCTTTGACCGGCGGTACCTCACCGGCGGTACCGGCGGCGCGGCACTGGGCTTCGAGGCCGGGCGCAGCGGGGGAGTTTCGCGCGCGAGCTTCTCGCGCAGCCTCGCAGATCGAGAGGGCGGGGCCCGTCGGCGCCCCCGTCCTGGTCCTGCGTGCGGCTTTGACAAACGGGTTCGGCCCTAACTGTGGCGGGCCGCAGATGAGTCCCACCGCGTCCAGCCATTTACCAGACCGCCCATTGATACCGACAGCCACGAGCCCAGCCGGGCAGCGCTGGGTACTGTCGAACTCAATAACAGGACTACCCCCAAAGAAATCATACGTAGATTTGGCGTAGGGACCGTCGAACACGGCGGACGGGAACTCGCTCGGCTGTTGAGTAGTGGCGGCGATGCCGCAAAACAGATGAATGTTGTTCACGGTGATCGTATACACACCTTCCGCCCTGACGTACATACCTGTCACGATTGGGGCATCTTTGGGACAGATGATATTTCTGATGCCCCCTCCGGTTCCTCCGTACCAACCGTTTTCGAGTTCCTGTAGTTCTATTCCCAACACCGACTTAATACCCGTGCCTCTGAGCCCCGAGCCTGTTGTCAATAGCGCGTCACTCGTCTCGCGCGGTCCGTACGCGGTGACGCAAAGGGGCCGGATTGCATCTACGTCATCGCCGGTCCGAAGCTCGAACCCGGTTAAGAGCTGGTCCTGTGGGCAGCGAGTAACGAACTGACCGCCTCCGCTGCCTCCGAGCGGCGGGAGTATCGCGTCCGTCTGCGCCTGCGCGGAAAGAACGAAGAGCAACATTGCCAGCGGCACAGGTATTAGCCGGCTTTGCCATTGCAACCATCGTGTGCATTTCATCATTTGCTGCTTCATCAGCTCCTCCTTAATTTGTCGGGGCGGTGACGGTGAGAGTGGTGATGATTTTTGGCGTGCCCTGTTGTCCTTCATAGATCATCATGCGGAAGGTTTGGCTGCTGCCGAGTTTGATCGTCGTGGGCTTAGTGCCGTCGCCGCCTCTGGCGAACTCACTCCACTGCCCATTGTCTACGGAGAGATAAATCTCGCAGTAGGTATAGCCCTGCGGAGGTTTCCAGGAAATGCTCGTCCCGGCGGAGGTTTGGCCGTTGGGAACGATGACGGGATTGGGACTGGCAACAATTGTTCCGGCAGCCGGCGCTGCTGGTCGATCGTAGGTGCGGCTCAAGTGAAACTTGGCTGCAGCATTGAAGCCCCTCTGGCCAGCGGCACCGAGAGAGTCTCGTATTGCCAGAGAACCCGGACCCTTGGCGGTGTTGCCTTGCGCCCCGAGAGCGGGATCGCCGAAGATCCCAGTGGCAATATCGAATCCCTGCTGAAACTGTACGTCCGTTTCGGCGGCCCGGGCCTCTGCAACGATTGCATCCTGCTCAGCGATAGCCGCTCCCTTGGCAGCAAGATCAGCGCGGCACTTTTCTTCGAGGCCGGGCGCGGCTGGATTGTTTCGCGCGCGAGCTTCTCGCGCAGCATCACAGATTGGCGGGGGCGGGTTGTGTGCCGTGCCCGGTGGCAGTTCCACCTTGGCTGCGGCTGGGACCACCGGCCTCGATGGGGCTTCGGGCGGCGGCGCGGCTTTGGGCGTCAACGTTGGCACGCCGCAGATGAGGCCAACTGCATCCAGCCATTCACCAGACCGCCCGTTGATGCCGACGGCTACGAGCGAAGTGGGGCAGAGCTGCGTTGATTGAGTTCGCTTAGGAGGGGAACGAATAAAATGAATCGTTTGACCCTGGAACAACACGTCGTAGTGATCCCTCTGCGTTTGAGTTGTAGCGGCAACGCCGCAAAACAGACCCAGGGAGGCGACGGTCTCCGTCTCCACGCCCCAGGACCGGACGTACATACCTGTCACGATTGGCATATTCCTCGGACAAGGAAGTTGCTGCAGGCTGCCGCCATTTCCTCCAAACCTTTCCCCTCCAGCTATAGGTGGCCCTACATCGGCCGGCCCATAGGGGGTGACGCAAATCAGTCGAATTGCATCGACCCACTCACCCGTTCGAAGTTCGAAGCCGGTTAAGAGCTGGCCTTGTGGACAGCGGGCGACGAACGAACCCCCTCCGCCGCCTCCGATCGGCGGAAGTACGGCGTCTGTTTGAGCCTGCGCGGAAAGAAAGAAGAACAACATCGCCAGCGGCATCAGAATTAGGCGAGGACGCCATTGCAAGTACAGTCGTCTGCGGTTCATGATTGTGTAATTCATCGACTTACTCCTTCAATTCTTTAGCCCCTAACAGCGGTTTAGAGTTCAGCTTCAGGCTGTCACTGCTGCGAAGACAAGTTGAAGCGGAAGGCT
>DASXRU010000082.1:0-4823 GCA_036506395.1 Pyrinomonadaceae bacterium
GGAGTTATAAGCTGGTTGCTGATAGCCGCAGCTGTCACATTGCTGGAGGTGCCCGCCGAGAGCTGCCGTACGGCAGGACTCGATGGCGCGCATGACCTTCAACTGCGAACGGGGCAGCGGTTGAGCCTGGCGGTAAGACTCATCAAAACTGCTGCATATTACCGGTGGGTGCGGCATTATGCGTCAGTGAGTCCCACTACATCTCTTCACTTGCTGGCGCCGGCGCCGACGGGATCCGTGTCGGCATCGTCAAAGCTGGTTCGGGCCAGGTTGCTTTCGTTAATTGGGCCATTCGAATGTCCCGTGTTGGCGGAACCGTGCGAAGCTTCAAGCAATGTCTCGTCTGAAACCCCGGGGGCGGGAGCGGGGCGGCGGAAGGGTGCTTTAAGTTTTTCGAAAACGCTCTCGGATCCGGCAGCAAGGCGTCGCCAGCGCGTCGTCAACCTAAAATCGTCGAGCAAGGAATATACAACCGGTGTCGCTATCAATGTCAGCAACAACGAAAGTGTTTGGCCGCCGATAACTACGACTGCGATTGAACGTCTCTCCTCAGCGCCGGGGCCGGTTCCCAATGCCAGCGGCAGCATGCCGGCAACCAGGGCAAGCGTCGTCATCAGGATAGGCCGCAAGCGGTCCCGGTTCCCCTGCATGATCGCTTCATGACGTTCCATGCCTTTCGCGCGCAGACTGTTCATGTGATCGATTTGCAGGATCGAGTTTTTCTTCACCACGCCGAAGAGAACAAGTATCCCGAGGGCGGAATAAAGATTCAGCGTGTCGCCAGTGGCCCAGAGGGAGAGCAAAGCGAAAGGAACAGAGAGCGGCAAACTTATGAGGATCGTTAGCGGGTGTATGGTGCTCTCAAATTGCGAGGCGAGAATCATGTACATGAAAATAATCGAGAGAATGAAGGCCCAGATGAATTCCGTAAAGGTCCTTTCCAGCTCCCTGGCCTTTCCCGCCACGGTAGTCGTATAAGCCGCCGGCAGATTCATTTCAGCCACCGCGCCGCGCAGGGCCTGAATGCGATCTGCCAGAGCAAACCCCGGGGCCACCGAGGCGCGCATCGAAACCTGGCGCTCGCGGTCAAGTCGATCCACTCGCGAGGGGCTGGTATCACGTTTGATCTTTACCAGGTTATCAAGCCGCACCAGGTTTCCCCGCGACGAGGGAACGTAAAGCCGCTGGATGGTGGCAACGTCGCTGCGGTCCCGCTCATTAAGACGAAGTTGAACGTCATAGTCTTCATTGACCGCCTCGTCGCGAAAGCGAGAAGCGCGGTCCTCGCCGCCCACCATCAACCTCAATCCAGTGGCAATGTCCGAAGTGCTGACGCCGAGGTCCGCGGCGCGCGCGCGATCAATCTCCACCCGCAGCTCCGGCTTGTTGAGTTTTAGTGAAGTGTCGGCATCAACAATTCCGCCAATTTTTTGCGAGCGCTTCATCAACTCTTCCGCATATCCGGAAAGGGCCACGATGTCAGGGCCGCGCAGGGCGAAATCAATATCCGAGCGGCCACCGGCGCCGAAATTAAATGACTGCCCATTGCGCACACCCACGCGCATCGGCGCATACTTCTGCAAACGGCGGCGTATTTCAAGCATCACGTCCTGTTGACTGTAGTTACCCTTAAACGCCTTGAAAGGGTTTCCTCTTTTTGTTTCGGTCCAAAGACGACCCAGCGAGAAGGTGCGTTCCTCGTGCGGAGCGATACGAACATAGGCGCCGCCCTGGTTAACGCCGCCAAGAAATGATCCGCCCGCGTTGGAGAGGACCAGGCGCACTCCCGGCGTAGAGAGAATGTCTTTTTCAATTGCCTGCATCGCCTGGTTCATCACCGCCAGGTTGGTGCCTTCCGGACCATTGATGCTGACTTCGAACTCCGCTTCGTCAACGTTGGTGGGAATGAACTCCTGCTTGACGGCTCGATAAAGCGGGATGCTGGAAAAGACCACGACCAGCGCAATCAATGAAACTGCCAGGCGATGGCGCATGGCAAAATCAAGCATCACGGTGTACGCCTTGTCGATCCAGCGATAAAAACCCCGACGCGAAGCCGGTGCGCCATGTCCCCCCTTTGCGGCGTCGCGGACGCGAATCAGACGGGAGCTCATCATCGGGGTCAACGTAAATGAAACCAGCAAGCTGACCAGGATGGCGACCGCGGCCGTTATGCCGAACTGGTAAAGGAAACGTCCGGAGATGGACGACATAAAGGACACGGGCAGGAAGATAACCACCAGGGAAAGCGTGGTTGCCAGCACTGCCAGGCCGATGTCTTTGGTGGCTTCTCTGGCAGCTTCGCGGGGTTCAATTTTCTTTTCCTCAATGAAACGAAAGATGTTCTCCAGAACTACGATGGCATCGTCGATCACAACTCCGACCATTAAGACCAACGCCAGCATGGTGACACTGTTGAGCGTAAAGTTCAGCGCGCGCATCATTCCGAAAGTGGAGATTAACGAACAGGGAATAGCAACCGCGGCGATGACCATCGAGCGCCACGAGCGCATGAAGAGAAACACCACCAGGCTGGCCAGGATGCTGCCCATGATCAGATGCTTCTGAATTTCGTGCAGGGCTGATTCTATGTAGCGGGACTGGTCGCGGATTACTTCCATCTTCACATCGGCCGGCAACTGGCTGGTAACTCGCGGCAGCTCTTTTTTTATTCCGTTAATTACATCGATGGTGTTAGCGCCGGATTGACGCCGAATCTCCAGCGTTACAGTGGGCACCCCGTTCAGACGGGCCAGCGATCTCTGCTCCTTCGTTCCGTCCTCAGCGCGGCCCACGTCACGTAAATGGATTGGCGACCCGTTCACGTTAGCGATTACCAGATCATCGAAACCTTTCGGATCCGTGTAACGGCCGAGCGTCCGCAGGGTCAGCTCCTCCCGACCGGTATTAACGTTGCCGCCCGGGACATCGGCATTCTGCCGCGTTAGTGCGTCGCGAATAGCAGTTACCGGAATTTGGTAAGCGGCCAGCCGGTCAGCGTCGATCCAGATGTTTATAGCGCGGTCCAATCCGCCGACCACGCGCACTTCACCGACGCCCCCTACCCGCTCGAGCTGGACCCGCACAGTTTTATCAGCCAGTTCGGTCAACTCCCGCAATGGTCGATCGGCCGTCAGCGAAATGGTTACAACCGGAGTACTGTCATTATCGAACTTCTGAACAATCGGAGGAGTAGCATCGTCCGGCAAACTCCGGCCCAGGCTATTTACCCGGTCGCGAACATCCTGGGCGGCGGATTCCAGATCGCGATCCAGTTTGAAAGTGGCGATTACAAACGACGTTCCCTGGCCCGATATCGATCGCAGCTCGTCGATGCCATCTACGGTGTTGACGACTTCTTCGATCTGCTGGGTCACCAGGGATTCCACTTCTTCGGGCGAAGCTCCCGGCAGATTTGTGCGCACGCTAACGGTGGGAAGATCTACAGACGGAAAGCGATCGACGCCAAGCTTGAAAAAGCTCGCCGTGCCCACAACGACCAGCGACAGAATGATCATTGCCGCGAAGACCGGACGACGAATACAAATTTCAGCTAGCTTTTGCATTTAGAATCGTGCTTTGTGCTTTGTGCTTCGTGTGTTCGCTTTCGAGATTTTGACCTCTTACTAAGCTCCGCGGAAGCATTTAGTGTATTTCGTGGATTGTCGTTTCCCTTATGAAGATAGACGATCCACGAAATCACACGAATCAATCCAAAGATAAAAACGCCAGGCAAAAAGAACGGAATCTACTGCACGACCTCGACTGCCTGGCCCGTTTGCAGATTTCCTGGATCCACGACTACGGCTTCGCCGACGTTGACGCCGGATATTATTTCGACCCAGTCGCTGCCACGCCGTCCGGTCGTCACCGGCTTTTCGATTGCCTTGCCGTTTTGCACCTGGATAACTTTTTCTATTCCGGCAAAGGTAACAATCGCGCTGGGCGGCACGGTCACCGCCATGCTCGATTCGTCAGTCACTATCTCGGCGCGAACAAAGGACCCCGGCCGCAGCCGCCCGTTGTTAACCACATCAGCTTCGACTACCAGAACACGACTCTGCTGTGTGATTGTCGGGCTCAGCCGTTTCACGCTGCCAGTATATGAAATGGGATCGCCTTCCATGCTGACGCGCACGTGCTGTCCCGTGCGCACGTTGCGCGATTCACGCTCCGGCACTTCAGCGCGCAGTCTGAGCGGGTCCATACGCACGACGGTTACCAGCGGAGCGCCGGCGGGAAGGTACTCGCCGACGCTGGCTTTCTTTTCCTGAACGACGCCGTCCAGCGGCGAGTAGACGTTCGAGTCGGCGAGTTGTTGGCGGGCCAGCGCCAGCTCTGAGCGCCGCTGGGCCAGCAGAGCTTGTCGATTGCGAATCTCTTCGATCGCATCCTGATAACGGCTTTGTGCCACTTTGTATTCCGCATCGGCAGAGTCAAATTCCGCACGCGCGATCACGCCCTGCTCCACAAGTTTCGCGGCGCGTTCCCGTTTGAGTTTTGCTTCATCCAGAACGGCCCGCGCTTGCCGCACCGTTCCCGTTTGTTCGGCGCTTACCTTATCGTCGGTTCCGTCAGGTGACAGACCAAGGCGTGAACGCGCCTGGGCCAGCGCAGCCTCGGTTTGTTGCACGCGCAATTTGTAATCACTGGTCTCGAGTTGGGCGATGCTCTGGCCGCGCCGCACCACGCTTCCTAAATCGACTGAAATGGATTGCAAGCGCCCGGGAACTTTTGTGCTGACCGTAGTCTGATCATAGGCAGCGAGGGTGCCGTTTACGGTCACCGTCTGGCCTACCGGCGTCTGCATGACGGGCGCCGTC
>DASXRU010000083.1:0-21631 GCA_036506395.1 Pyrinomonadaceae bacterium
ATTGCAGCTTTGGTTGCAGCAGGATGCTCGCATCTGAAGTTCCACTACGGGGCGGGCCAGACAACCTCTGCTTCGCCTACGCCGGCGCCAACGACCAGACCAGCGCCGACTCCGAAACATATTTCAGCGGATGATTTGAAAAAACTGCGCTGGATAGAAGGCACGTGGCGCGGCACCGGCGTCGACCAGCCTCCTTTCTTCGAGCGCTATCATTTTGAAAATCCTACTACGCTCTTCGTCGAAGGTCTGGCGGACGAGAAAGTAGATAAAGTCACCGAAACCAGTCGCTTCGAACTCAAGGATGGAGAGTTTGGAAACAACGAGAATGGTTCGCGTTCTGTGGCCACCGCACTGGATGACAACTCGATCACCTTCGATCCGGTTTTTAAAGCGCGGAACACATTTCGCTTTCAAAAGGAATCGCCTGATTCCTGGAAAGCTATCCTGACCTGGCCTGCAACTGACAAGGCCCCCGCTGGTCAACGCATTTACAACATGGAACGCTGGCCACCGCCGAAGAAGTAGGCGAGGCAGCAAGTTGTCAGAACCGCCTGCGGTAGCCGGCCGGCCTCCTGTCTTCAGGGACTGTAAAAGAGGGCCTGCCCGCTACCGCAGGCGGTTCTGCCTCGCTGCTGGTCCGACTCTGAGTTTAATGTCGCCGTTCACTGTTCACTGTTATTCGTTTCCGATGTAGCATAACGCCGCAATGACTGGTCTGCAGGATTACGTCGATCGCGTGCTTGACGACAAGTACCGCCTGGAGCGTTTGCTCGGCCAGGGTGGTATGGGCGCGGTTTACCTGGCCACGCACCTCGGCACGGAACGATACGTCGCCCTTAAATTGATCACGCCGCAGTTCATGCGCAATGAAGAGTTTGTCGAGCGCTTCAAACGCGAGGCGCGCGCCGCCGGCCGTCTTCGTCATCCAAATGTAGTTGACGTCACGGACTTTGGTTTCGCCGAAGCGGGCGGCGAGACGGTCGCGTATCTGGTAATGGAGTATCTCGACGGCTGCACCCTCGGCGATGTGCTAAGCGAAGAGCGGCGGCTGCCGCTGGAATGGGTGGTCGACATACTTGAACAAGTCTGCTCCGCCGTGCATGAGGCCCATCAACAGGGAATTGTGCACCGCGATCTTAAGCCGGAGAACATCTGGCTCGAACCGAACCGGCTGGGCGGCTATCGAGTGAAAGTCCTCGATTTCGGCATCGCTAAACTCGGCGAAGTAAACGAATCGCAAAACTCCGCATCAGATCTTCAAAACGCACCAGGTCTTTCTACCGACGAGTCCACTCAAGTGACGGCGATTGCTGCCCAAACTGCATCGCCTGCGTCTCCCGCGGCGGCAACGCCCAACTCGACTCCGAGCGAGATGGCGACAACTCTACGTAGCGGCGCGGCCACCAGTGCCCCCTCTGGTGCGACCCCCAGTGGGGCGAATGCGTCACCGGGTTTGGACTCGGACACGCTATTGTATCCCGCAGCTCATGGCGACAGCTCTGACAAAGAGAGAAGTGGTGAAAGGCGGCCTCTGCAAACCGAAGAAGTCCCAACTCAGCTCTTCAATCCACCGGGGCAGACAGTCGAGATGCCTGTCGCCGTTTCCGCAACTGTCCGCGCCGACGTTCTGCGTGACACCCGATCGAATGTTCAGTCAAATGCGTCTCCTGATATTGACGACGCGGACGGGACGCTATTGCTCGATCAATCGACGCGGTCACCGGCCAGAAGTGTGCGGACTACTTCGCCGGCGGCGACGCCTCGCGGAACCGAATTGACGCAGATTGGCGCGATCATGGGCACGCCGCCCTACATGTCTCCCGAACAATGTGCCGGCAGAAAGCTTGACTCACGTTCCGATCTCTACAGCCTGGGCGTCATTGCCTACCAGATGCTCGCCGGCGATCCACCTTTCACGGGCGACACCAACAAGGTCATGCGCGCGCATCTCGAAGCCCCGCCGCGGCCATTGCGCGAACGCAGGAAAGTGCCCAAGCGGGTGGCCGATCT
The DNA here is from genome assembly GCA_036506395.1 of Pyrinomonadaceae bacterium. GTDB lineage: Bacteria > Acidobacteriota > Blastocatellia > Pyrinomonadales > Pyrinomonadaceae > DASXRU01. The sequence continues at coordinate 2,011 of DASXRU010000083.1, forward strand.
GGTCATGACTGCGCTGGCGAAAGATCCTGCCGATCGCCCGCAGACCGCGAGCGCGTTTGCCAACTCGCTGCGGGCGCAGGCAGAAGGCGTCGGTGCGCTTTACCGCCGGGCGTTCGCTCTCTATAGCGAATATTTTCCCAAGTTCATCAAGTTGTCACTGCTGGCACACATCCCTGTGATCATAACTTCAATCTTGCTGATCGTGGTGACGCTTCTTGAGGACGCCCAGCCTAAGGCATTCACCTTCACCAGGATTTCGCTAATTGTGTGCGTGGCACTTGTCGCGCTGCTACAGATAGTCGCTTACTTCTTTGCTGCTTCATCGATTTCAGGCATGACTGCGGTTATTGTCACGCAATTGTCAGCGGCGCCTTTGCGTCCGGTAGAGCTGCGCACGGCCCTGGCTGTTTTGAAAAAACGCTGGAAGCCATTTTTGAAAACGAGTATCGGCGTCACCCTGCGCATTATCCTCGGCTATATCCTTTGCTTCATTCCGGGCATCATCATAACGGTGCGTTATGCGCTGTACGCTCCAGTGGTCTTGATGGAGGGGCTGGAGAAAAAGGCGGCCAGACAACGCGCGCGCGAGTTGGCCGCGCGATCGTGGCGCACGGTGGTTGTCGTTGTTCTGCTACAGTTTCTGATCCCGTTTGCCGTAAGCGCGCTGCTGGGCTGGATAGGAGCGACGACTAAAAACACCTCAGGCGGTCTTCATGTGTCGAGGACTTCAACGGCACGCCAGATTTACCAACAGCTTTCCGGACTCATAAACATCGTGGTGGTGCCGCTGATGTCCATTGTTTCCGCGTTGCTTTATTTGAAGATGCGACAAATGGGCGGTGAGACATTGGGCGCCGCGCTGGCCCAGATCGAGGAGATGGATACCAGGAGCAGCCAATGGCAACAGCGCATGCGCACCCGCCTGAGCCTACCCCCGAGAACTCGTTGAGTTCGGCAACACTCAGGACTAAAGACAGATTTTCCATATATCATTTGTCATTTCTCATTCGCCATTGCGCTGATCATGCAACCTTAATAACGGCGAATGAAAAATGAGAAATGAAAAATGAGAAATGGAAAATCTGCTTTTGGCTTGGTAGTGTCCTAAGTTGTAGGAGACCGCCTTTTGGCTTTATGGGCTTGCCCACGCTCTAACGGTTAAGGCAAAATTTACTATCCCTGCATGTTTCAGCAATCGCCGCCCAGTCTCGGCAACCAATACGAAGACGATCGAGTCCTGCGTTCCTACCTGGCGCGCGTGCTGCCCGCAGAGATGCTGCGTGAAATAGAACCGTCACTCATGGAGCTGGGATGTTTGGCGGGCGGCGAACTTTACCAGATGCAGCTCGCCGACCGGCTCAACGAACCGAGCCTGACGCAATGGGATGCATGGGGAAACCGCATCGACCACGTTGAAGTGACAACCGTATGGCGCGAAGCTGAGCGCATAGCCGTTGACTACGGTCTGGTAGCTACTGCATACGAGCAGAAACACGGCAGTCTGTCGCGCGTGCATCAGTGCGCCCTCGCCTATCTCTTTACACCTTCTACGGACATTTACAGTTGCCCGCTCGCGATGACGGACGGCGCGGCGCGCACATTGCTTGGTTCCGGTAATCAAGAGTTGATAGATCGTGCGGTACCTCATCTGATCACTCGCAACCGGGAAAAGTTTTGGACTTCGGGCCAATGGATGACTGAAATCACCGGCGGCTCCGACGTCGGCTTATCGGAAACAATCGCGAAGACTGCGACTCAAGAAGGAATGTCTCCAGGTCAGGAAGGTGGGCTTGCCCCCGCTCCTATCCCTGAGTCGCAATTCGCCTGGCGTCTCTACGGCAACAAGTGGTTCGCCTCCGCCATCACTTCCCGGATAGCCCTGACCCTGGCCCGCCCCGAAGGCAATCCTCCCGGCGGGCGCGGTCTTGCTCTTTTCTACATTGAATTGCGCGACGCAGATGGCCGGTTGCGCAACATTGAAATCAATCGCCTGAAAGACAAACTGGGCACACGCAAAGTTCCGACTGCGGAATTAACTTTGGCCGGCACACCAGCGCAGCTGGTGAAGGGAACCACCGACGGCGTCCGTAACATCGCGCCGCTACTGAATGTCACCCGACTATGGAACGGCATCAGCGCCGTCGCTCTCATGCGTCGCGGCCTGGCCCTCGCGGCTGATTACGCGCGCAAGCGTGTTGCTTTCGGCGCGCCACTCTCCGAAAAACCTCTTCACACGGATACGTTGGCCGGCTTAGAGGCGGAGGCAGAAGCGGCCTTTCACCTTGCCTTCTATGTGGCAGAGCTAACCGGCCGTGCTGAGACGGGCGAGCTTAGTGAAAATGACGCGCTCTTGCTGCGCCTGCTGACGCCGGCAATGAAACTGACTACAGGGAAGCAAGCGGTGATGGTTGCGAGTGAAGTGCTGGAAGCTTTTGGTGGGGAAGGTTACGTTGAAGACACCGGACTGCCTCAACTCTTACGCGACGCCCAGGTCCTGCCAATCTGGGAAGGAACTACAAACGTCCTTTCACTCGACACATTGCGAGCCCTGGGCTCTGTCAGAACCGGGAGCGTTAGCGACCGGGCCCATGACTCATCAAACATGCCGGCAGCCTTGCCCGCAAGTTCCGACGCCTTTCAAGCATTCAACGCTCAAGTCGACCTGTTCCTCAACTCTGCTCGCGACCCTCGTCTCACCGAGCCAACGCGCATCACCCGCTCCGCCATCGACCACGCCGAGAACTGGCTGTCTCAAACAAGCCAGGAGCCAACAGCGCTGGAGGCAGGTGCGCGCCGGTTCGCAATGACCCTTGGTCGCACAATGGAATCGGCGCTGCTGATCAGACACGCGCAATGGTCACAGGATCACGAAGCCGACTGGCGGTCGATCTCTGCAGCCAGACGCTTCGCCGCCACCGGCATCGATCTCCTTTTTGCTGCGGACATGGAAGGCCGGGGAAATTAGCCGCAGATTTACACAGATGAACGCGGATAGGAAAAAAGCAGAAAGCAGGCTGAGATAACACAGATTACACTGATAAGACTCCTCCCCGCTCAAGTAAGAATTGCCCAGTCAGGAAGGGGGCATGCCCCCGCTCTTTCTTACCCACCTAATATCGCAGGCGGTACTGACCGCCTTGCGCCTTTGCGTGAACTGCTTTCTCTTATCCGGGTTCATCCGCGTAAATCTGCGGCCAATTCTGCTTCACTCGTTCACCGGCAATTGATAGTTGAAAACTTTCCCCGCCAGGTAGCCAATGTAGTGATAAGTCTCATCTGCCAGCGAAACCATCTGACTTCTCCAGCCCTGATACTTGGTCGTTGGTGTCGGTGAAGGATAGGCTTCAAGCCCGACATCGCCGGCCATCGTCACCGCCCTCCTCATGTGCATCGGATCACTGACAATCAGAACTTTCTTCAAGCCGTTGGCATCCGCCACGTGTTTGGCATTGACGACGTTTTCATAGGTCGTATGCGAGCTTTCTTCGATCAGAATGTCGCGCTCGGGGATACCGTTCTTGATGGCATAATGCCTGGCTGCGGCAGCTTCCGTCAGCTCATTCCTGTTGCCCTGGCCTCCGGTAAAGATAATCTTTCCCACTTTGCCGGTGCGGTACAGCTCAAGCGCATGATTTATTCTCTCCCGGAACACGGGCGAAACTTCATCGCCCCACACCGCCGCCCCAAGCACAATCGCCGCATCCGCTTTGACGTCGACAGCCTTGTTCCCATAGGTATAAACCCGAAGTGCGACTAATGCGACCAGCAGTGCCGCCGGTGCGATGACGAACTTGAAAATGAACATAGCTTTCTTTCCCAGCGCCAATTGCTGCACAAAATACTTGAGCACCAGATAGCGCCGCTGCCAACGCCCAGTATCTCTGGATACTGTCGGGAACGCCGGGTCTGCCGCCATGCGCGCGACCCAGCCCGCTGGACTATTCGATCGTGCCAACCGCCGCCAGCCACGTAGCAGTGTTCGCCGCTGTTCTTCCGAAAGCCCCTTGCCATGCAGCGCGGTGCGCAGCTCTTCCGAAAGCATCTTGCCATCGCTGGCCAGCTCGCTTAACTCAGACTCCTCTTCAGGTGTTCTTTCACTCATTACTCGATTACTTAAGTTTCTTCGCTCAACTATGATTTGCGCGGTCAGGAAGGGGGCCTGCCCCCGCTTGTTTCCAGATGTTGGCGCGCGCAGCGCGTCGAGTCAAAGCCCCGCAGGCGCTCAAAAGGCGCTCAACATGATAGCCCGGTCCTACCTATTGCGTGCAGGGCGAGTTATCGTTACTATCCTTATAGCCCCGCCAGAGTTACCTCACAAAGATTAGTAAGAGACGAGGATAAGTGATGAGAAATAATGTAATCGCGCTTCTCGTATTGTGTTTGCTGTTTTTGGGTAATGCTTATGCTCAGGAAAACGCTGGCCCGAAGGTGTGCGCGGATTTGCCGGGTCAAACTTTCGGCACGTATAAATTCCGGCGAGTGGGAGAAGCCATCGAGATTCTAATTCGCAGCGCAAATGTGACCGCAAGCGAAGCGAGGGAGCCGGTCGGCGTCGCGAGCGTGACAGCAAGTGATGCTGATTGCGAGCCGGTGGCGCTGGAGCTACATTGGGCCAACGGACACAACAACGGCAGTAACTTCAATGTAACTTTCCTGGACAACAATAACCGTCTGATCTCCGCGAAACAGATTTCGGCCTTCATGACCGGCGTGCTGGAGTTTCCCCTGTCGTCGTTTGAAGCACAGCCAGTGTCCGGCTCGACGCTTTCGCTGGTCGCCATTCCTTCGACTGTAACCATTCAGGCAGTGCCGCCTTTTGCTGCGCCGGTCAATCTTTCGTACCGCATCACGCGTGTGGTTCGCGTCACGCCAAGGAAGGAAGAGCCAGAAAAAGGCGAGGCGGCTGAAGCACCGCGAGAGCGAGAGCGTGGGCAGGGCAATGATGTCGTGATCATCCACAACGCCGTGAGGTTGATCGGCGCCAGTCGCTTGCCTCTGGTCCAGATTGAGTTGAAAACAAGCCGCCCCTTTCCAGTGAGAGATATGCCTTTGCAATTGCAGATTGGAAAGAGAGTTTTTGTCGATGAACTGAGCGGTGATTACACCGGGAGAAAGCTTACCTTGAGCCTGACGCCGGAGCTGTTTGCCGAACTAGAAGACGGCGATGAGATTGTGGCGTTTTTTAGTAAGTCCGATCGGAGTGGCTCCGCGGATCAGGACGTTTGGCACTTTGGGAAACTGGAGAAGGGTAGGAGGCAGTAGGGATGATTCGAAGCTATTTCTTCAAAGCCTTTGGGCGGAAGCCGATCGATGTGGCTCTTTGCCGTAGGGGTCATGAGTTGGCGAATGGCGTCAAAGACAATCTTGAATTGCTTATCGTATTTCTGCTCTAGCTCTTCAAGCTTACGGGAGAGTTCGGCGTTAGAGGCCATCATGCCGCGTAGTCGGACAAAAGCTCGCATGATTTCAATATTAACCTTAATGGCCTTGCGACTGCGCAGAACGCCGGAAAGCATGGCAATGCCTTGTTCGCTGAACGCATAGGGTAAGGCTCGTCTCATCCCACCCCAACTTGAAGTCACAATCTGTGACTTCAAGTTGTCGAATTCAGCGCGCATTAGCGTAAACATGAAATCTTCCGGAAATCGATCGCTATTTCGTCGTACTGCCTGATTAAGAACCTTGGTCGGCACGCCATATAGTACGGCGAGGTCGGGACTCAACATCACCTTAACGCCACGGAGATAGAAGATGCGTTGTTCAATTCGCTCGGTGGGAATAAGGAGACCCGAGTTGCTCATAGGAGGTCGTCTGATACGGCTTGAATAGTACACCGCAAATCGATTTTAAAGGCTTTCTCGATCAAGACTCCAATTCACTTGCGGATAAGTCGCGCAGTTGAGCAAAGAAATCACTGCGCTAACCATAAATTGAGCGAAGGAATTCTCATGGTGCGCTGAGTCTTTACTGAATGGGATCGTTTGAGTCCTTATCCACATCCGCCGAGTCGATTGACTTGTTAGACAACGCGTCCGGCTCATTCAGGCCCAGGTCGAATGGTTCGGGATCAAAGTATGGATCAGGCTCGAGTGGCTCGCCCCGGGCAATGCGTTGCCGGCGTTCTGCCCACTTCCGGTCGAACTCCTTATTGAACTCCTCGCGCCGGTGGTTCTCTGCCTCCCATTCTTCGCGTGTTCTGAAAGACGAAAAGACGAACTCGTCTTCCATGTGAGAACCATCAAGGAACCAAAAACCAACACCCATACCCAAAGGTGAGGTCTCATCGCCAAACATCTGACACGTGGGGCAGTCTTCATCGATGATCATGTCGCGTGGACGCAGCGCGATTGGCAGCCGTTTGCGTTCATTGTCGATGAGCACAGCGGGGATGCGTCCGCCGTAATCTGGCAGTGGTTGCTCGAGCCAGTTGGATTTGATCTCTTCGAGTCGGGCTATCTCTGAATCCCGGTTGCGACAAACTGAAGTTTGTCGGACATTGTCGAGCGCCCTCCAGAGAAGATGACGGACCAGATCGTAGTAAATGACCCACTCTTGCGTGCCAAAGCCCGCAAAGCGGTAAGCAAAAGAATCCCGTGACAGACAAGGTGGGCCTTCGCCCTGCAAACTCCACTGGAGCGAGCGCGTATGGAGATCAAAATCGATGAAATCCTGCTTTGCGAGCAGGACTTCTCGTGGCGATTGGCCACAGAGATCTTCACGCGGCGTCATTAGCCACCGTGAGTGAATCGCAGAAAGCTCTCTCCAAAGAGGGTCGTCAGCGTCTTCGATTGATCCGCCGGCGTCTGCGACTGAGCCGTCGGCACCTGGGATCGAGCCGTCGGCACCTGGGATCGAACCGCCGGCACTTGCCGCAGCGTCTATTGGCAGGGCCCTTTCTTGCGAAACCTCGATTTTCCCACACTCGTTGACAATAAAATCCGACAACGGAGTGCCGTAAAGCACCTCACGAACGTCGAGTGGGGTCTTAGCCAGGCGCGCTTTACTTCGCCGCTCATGCGACCATTGATAGGCCTCGACTGAGTTAACAAACAACCAGTCGTTCGGCAGACGGTACATCACGGGGATATCGGTAGATTTTTCTCCATCGTGATAGCGAACTTCTCCTTCATGCTGCGGCTGGGAGTAAGAAGACTCTGTGGCGACGATTCGGGTCGTGAGATCGATTATCACTATTCCTGCGTCCCAACGCTCCGTATCAATCTCTGCGGCAGATCTAAACAATTGAAAGGGATTCGAATCATCTAGCGGCTTGATGTAGCGTGCCAAAGCCACCACTAACTCCGGGATCGTCTCGGGTTCAGCGGAGAGCGCAGCGATGGCGGCGTCTGCTACTGAGCCATGGATTGTCCCGTGCAGAGTTCTTTCAGCATCGATGAGGTTGAGGTTGACTTCGCTCATTCGCAATCACCTTTTTAATGTTCCCCCGTGGGCTGTTGGTACTTCCGGTATTTTTTCCGAGAGTGAATTCAGATCTGAATCTAACAGTTCCGGAAAGAATATTCTGCACAGAATGATTTGTAGCGCCAGAGGTGTGAAGATCTGGCAGTTTTCGAACTGATGCAGGGCTTTATGCAGGGCGCGATGAAGGCAAAGAGCAAGGGGCGAAGGAGGGAATTTCGGAATTCGATTACGGACCTAAGAAACGCACCCCAAAAGCTCGGACAGGATACGAGGATTCTTGCATAGGGAGAAAGCCCAAGACAGCGTAGCCAGCAGGGTGGTTAAGTAAAGCGATGGTTTAGTTTTCGGCGTATCATCTGCTCATGCAAACCACCATTAATCTCCAGGAATGGTTTGGCGGAATCGATATCTATGTCTTTGACCAACTCTTGAAAGGCAGGTTCGCTCCGGGGATCCGGGTGCTCGATGCCGGGTGTGGGTCGGGTAGGAACCTCGTCTACTTTTTCAGAAATGGCTACGAAGTCTTCGGGGTCGATGAATCGGAAGGAGCTATTGCACAGACGCGACAGCTCGCTGCCACCCTTGCACCTCATCTGCCGGCGGATAACTTTCGCGTCGAGCCGGTGGAGCGGATGTCGTGGGAGTCAGCAGGAAAGCTATCCAAAGATCATAAAGGTTACACAGAGCGAAATGAGGAACCGGAAACTAGGCTGCGTGAAGAGCGTGCTGCAGACAGCCAGAGCCGAACGGACACTGGCTTTGATGTGGTCTTGTGTAGTGCGGTCCTTCACTTTGCCCGCGATGAGGGGCAGTGGCAGGGGATGGTGAATGAGATGTGGCGCGTACTAAGGCCTGGCGGGATCTTCTTTGCTCGGTTGGCCTCTTCAATCGGCATCGAAGATCAAATCAAGCTGATCGAGGGGAGGTGTTATCACTTGCCAGATGGGTCGGATCGGTTTCTGGTAGACGAAACGATGTTGCAAAGGGTGACGGCAATGCTCGGCGGAGAGTTTATTGAGCCGATCAAGACGACGGTAGTGGCGAACATGCGCGCGATGACGACCTGGGTAGTGAGGAAGGGAGAGTGAGCTTCAGGAGGTCCAATCGAATCCGCAGATTACGCAGATTACGCAGAGACATGAGGACCAGCGGTGACAAGCAACCCACCCGCTACCGCGAGCGCGGGCGCCCACGCTCCCAGTGATAACAATCCTGGGATCTTCGAACTTGAAACTTCTACAGCTTGAATGGCTTCTTCAGGATTCGTCCTGTCGTCTTCAGGAGCGAACTAATCCGGGATTCCTTCTTCGCATCGGGGCCTGCGTTCGGCTTTTTCGCTTCCCGCTTGACGGCCGCTGACCGAACAGGCGCGGGCCGTTCAATCGCTTTGACACGACTGCGTTTGAGAAGTGTCACAATGCTGCCCTGTCGATACCAGATTCCTTCTTTCTTTTCCCAGGCCTCGTCCGCTTTGATTGCCGCGCCATTATTCAGTCGAATCACGACCGGGCCATAACCAGTTCCGTCACCCGCGGAGACAGGGCTTGAAGGCAAGCGGACCGGGGTCGAGGGCTTTTCCGCCGGCGACGATGGCGTCAGATCCGGTGATGAAGATAGCTCCGGCAGGGGAACTTCTGCGAGAGCAGGCGAGGGGACGAGTTGCGGAGTTGGTTGTTGCGTCGTAGGCACGCGGGCCACTGAACCATTCAAGTTAACTGGTCGCGGCCGCTGCGTTACGGCGTAATAGACCATGAAGAGAACTGCAATTAAAACGACAGCGGCAGTCGCCGTAACCGCGGAACTCATTCTTTTGGATTTTCGTTTGGACTTTGGCGGCGGAGTTGTGGCTTCGGTCGCTACGGTTGCCGGTTCCGTCGATACGCTTGCCACTTCCGGCATAATGCCTGCCGTTTCAGGCGCTACGCGTTCCAGGGGAGGCAGCGGCAGTGTTTGAGCGGCGTGGAAGAGTTCGTTCCCATCCATATCGCAAAAGCTCTGGTCGTCCTCATAAACAAAATCACACTGTGGACACCGTTTCATCACAGGCCTCCTGACATCAGATTGTAAGTTGGGGCGCAGGCGGTAAAGCGGTGGTCGGTAGCGACGCCGCGGTGAGATCCGCAGATGAACAGATTACACAGATTAAGCAGAAGGGACAAGAGGTTTTGCAAGGCCAGTTATCCCTTATGCTGCTAACTAAACGGCTTGCCTCACTTAGCGGAAAAGGCGCCGCGAGGATACATGGGAAGAGACGGGCAAACTGACAGTTTGCGTTACAAATATCTATCCCGGATGACGGCGATATGGTGGGTGACGTGACCGGCCAGGATGTAAGCCAGCGCGCGGACAGTGAAAGAGTTGTCGCTGGCGATGCCGGTGCGCTCCCAGGCCTCTGCGGGCAGATTGCGGAAGAAGGACAGAGAAGCCAGACGAACGACGCGGAACTCTTCTACATGGCTGGCCCAGGAAACGTCGTTGGCCGCCGCCGCCTTAACGCAGATCTCCTGATCGAAGCTGGGGAGGGGATCGGAGAAGCCGCGGGCAAACCAGAAGGCGCGGAAAACGAAAACGCGCTCGCAGTCGTTCATGTGACTGAGCACCTCGCGTATGGACCACTTCTCCGGCGCATAGCGATGGAGCGATTTTTCTTCAGAGATGCCGGACAGGAAGTCGAGCGTCTGGTCCAACTGAGTTTCTAATTCGGCGACTACGTCGTCAGTGGGAACCAGATCGATGTACTTCGAGTAATAGGGGGCGGCTTCGCTTGGTTGGGGGCGGGCAAGCATTGTTTCAAGCCTCAGGTTTCAGAAGATAACTAGCCACAGATTAACGCAGATTTCGCAGCTCGGAAAAGGACTCTAGCACAAGGAAAAGGCAATTCCGAAGCGGGAGGCGGGTCCCGTTTCTGGCTGCGGGTATTCCAAGTCTGTGGCTGCTTACTGCCTACTGCTTTGTCGGCGTCGCCAGGTACCACGTAATGTCCCAGGCATCTTTTACCCATGCGGTGCGATCGCCATAAGCCTGATCTGTCGGTGGCTGCAATGAAGTGGCGCCGGCTTTGAGCGCGCGTTCGTAGCTGGCGTCAAGATCCTCGACGTACATGTAAAGGGCTGGTGGCATCGGTTGCGCCTCGCCGTGCGCTTCACCCATCTCGATCATCGAGTTGCCGATACGTACCATCGCGTGTTGGATCATTCCATCTGGTGATTGATAGCGCGAAATCTCTTCCGCGGCGAACGCCTCCTTCATAAAGTCGATTAACTTCGCGGCGCCCACGGGATGCAGGAAAGGCGTAACAGCACGCAGGCCTTCGGGCACATGAGTGCCGGCCGGTCCCAGCTTGTGCGTCGCGATCCACCAGACGTTGCCGGTGGGATCCTTTACGCCCGCTTCGCGGTCACCGTAAAACTGATCCACCGGTTCCTCCAGCGATGTGCCGCCCGCCTCCATGGCCCGGTGATAGACAGCATCAGCATCCGGCACGTAAAGATGAAGCGCCGTTGGTATTTCTGTAACTCCAGGCATACCGCCAATCATCAGCCTCGAATCGCCTATGGTGACTTCGGCGTGTAATCCGCCGGCTGATCCGGTGGTGCGGAACACTTCGATCGCGCCGAATGCCTGCTTCACAAATTCCAACAGGTCCTCGGCGCGTTCGACGGTCAGGTAAGGCGTGATGGAGCCATAGCCTGCGCGGGTGTGTTCGGCTGGTTTTTGTTCCGTGGCACGTTGTGCTTCAGTTGTCATGGCTTCTCTCCTTAGTTCTTCTTTGAGTTGGGTGCGGAAACTTTCGCGTGGCGACCGGCGCAAATCTTCAACCACGGATAACAGATCCCGCAGCCTGGCGTCGGCGAGAACAAGCCTCACCGGATCGCTGGACATCATCGTCTCCACCGCCTGGTCCAGGTTTTCTATTAGCAACTGCTCAGACATCTTTTTGCTCTTTACTCCGACATGCGCGAACGCAAAGTCTGCAACGCGCGAAACTGTAACTGCTTGACGGCCCCCTCAGTGCGCCCGAGTTCGTTTGCGATCTCTCTTATGCTCTTCTCCTCCGCGAAGCGCGCCTGGATCACGCGGCGTTGATCCTCAGGAAGTTGACGTATCAACTTGAAGAGGCGAGCGCTGCGTTCGACTTCTTCCACATAAATCACATCTCCGGCCGCAAACCGAGGCGGACTTGAGTCATCAGGATTGAGGAGTTCCCGGGCCGCGCGTTTTGCGTGGTCGGCAATTGCGTTGGCCCCGATGCGAAACAGCCAGGCTGCGAAAGGCGCGCCGCGCCATTTGAATTTGCCGAGATTCGCCAACGCCTGATGGAAGACATGAGAGGTCAGATCCTGAGCCGACGCGCGGTCGGGCACGCGTCGCGCGATGTAGGCGTACACGCGTTCGAAATGGAGCTCGTAAAGCTCCGCAAAACGGCTCGGGTCTTTCTGGGCCGCCTCGATCAGGAGCCGTTCGTTTGGGTCGTCCATGGGACTCGTCAAGACTGGTCCTCACGTGCCATCTTCCAGGTATATAAACTGACGAGCAGCGAAAAGGTTACGGAAAAAAGGCAGGCAGCGGGCAGCAGGCAGTCAGCAGCCTTAGTCAGTGTGCCAACAGTGCAGTCATCCTCTATCGCGATGAACATTTGGGCCTTTTCTGGTTTGAGTTTTGGAGTATATCGCCAACCTAAAAATATCTCGCCAATCCAGACGCCGCTGGATATACTTTCCGCAATTCTTGACTGAAGTTTGCGATCATTGGGATCCAATCAACAGCGCTGTTCGCTTCCCGGAAGTTTCGCCATTCGTAGCTTAAAAAGGAGATGGCCATGACAAACACTAACATTTTTTTCTCGCGACGAAGATTTGCACAACTGCTTGGCGCAGGCGCCGCCGGCGCAGCTGTGGCCCCCGGGGCGGCGATTGCCGAATCAGTACTGCGCTCAGCGACGGGCGATGTTGCGCCTGCGCTGACCCGAATTGCAGGCGCGAATCCAGCAACCAGCATCGTGCGCTTGAGCTCGAATGAAAATCCTTATGGGCCATCGCCGGCTGCGTTGAAGGCCATGACCGGTGCGTTCGGTCTCGCATGGCGATACCCGGACGAACACGTTGACGTCCTCGTCGAGAAACTGGCAAAGCTCAACGGGGTTGGTACTAATCAGATTCTGCCGGGGAATGGCTCCGGCGAAATCCTGAAAGTATGTGCTGCGGCTTTTACAGGCCCGTCGAGAACAGCACAAATTATTCCAGCAAACAATGCCGCTGTGTTGGCATCAGGAAAGCTGGTCGTAGCTGATCCGACCTTCGAAGCAATCGTCCGTCACGCAAACGTCAGCGGTGCACAAGTCGTCAAAGTGCCGCTAACGCGAGATTACAGGCATGACCTTGCAAAGATGCTTGTGGCGGCAAAGGGGGCCGGCGTGGTCTATATCTGCAATCCCAACAACCCTACGGCGAGCATCACGCCTAAGGACGAGATTCGCGAGTTCTTGTCCGGGGCACCAGGCGAGACCGTGGTTCTGATCGACGAGGCCTATCATCATTATGTGGAATCGAACGATTACGAAAGCGCGATTCCGCTGGTGAAGCAGTATCCGAATTTGATCGTGGCGCGCACGTTCTCCAAAATCTTTGGCATGGCGGGATTGCGTTGCGGTTATTGCGTAGCGCGACCGGAGGTAATTGAGCGACTGCGATCACATCAGACCTGGGACAGCGTCAACATCATGGCGCTGGCAGCGGCGGTTGCCAGCCTGAACGATGCCGACCAGGTCGCGAATGGGCGGCAGCTGAACAGTGAGACGAAGAGATACCTCTACGGCGAGCTCGACGCGCTCGGTTATCATCGCATTCCTTCGCAGGCTAATTTTCTCATGATCGATCTGCGCCGCCCGGTAGGGCCAGTTATTGCCGCCATGAAGCAGCGCAACGTCGAAGTCGGTCGTGTCTTTCCGGCGCTGCCAAATCACATGCGCGTGACGATTGGAAAGCGAGCGGAAATGGAATCGTTTCTCGCGGCCTTCCGGCAGGTGATGAGTGGAAGTTGACTTCAGTGAAAGGTTCTTAAACTGCAATGACGGCGAAGGCAATCGCGCAAAGGCGCGGGCAATGCGCAAACAACCCAAAGAACACAGCCTCAGGCGCAGTCTTTTTCACCGTGATGTAAATTACCGAATGAGCTCAGGTGGTCTTGCGCCCGGCGGACAGCTCCACAGCGACACAGTTAAAGTGTCTCTGGCTGGACCAACCACCTTGACGATCCTGCCGGCGTCAACGCCTCGATAGGTGACCAGATAGTCAACCACTCGGGCCATACGCTGCTCGGCCTCTCCGACACGATTTTCCCGCCCAGGATAAACGACCACATAAGCCCTATCGCCGGGAGCGTTTTGGAGATCGATGGCAAAATTATCAAGGCGCGCCTTCTCTTCATTGCGCGGGATGTTGGGAAACTCATCGAACTTCCGGCAATCCAATCTAGGAACCGGAAGCTGAACTGCGCAGCTGGCGGGACAATCCAAACCGTTAGCCCGAACATTCAGAGTGGCCGCTATCGATTGGCCGGCCAGGCCTGCGGTGTCAACCGTAATGGTTCGCGTGCCCTGGCCATCGATGATGCGGCCGGCTGTGGTAGTCCAGTTATAAGTTGGATTCGTTTGTCCTGCGCCGCCAGCGACGTTTGCGGTAAAAGTGATTGGCTGATCCGCTATGACGCTGTCAGGACAAGTAACAGTGACGTTGGGGCACAGGGGCGTTGCGCATTCGGTTACCGCCACCGCCGCGGAGGAGAACGCGGCACAGGTGTTATCGGTGCCGCTATCCACTTCCACCGTGGCGCGATAAACCCCCGGCTGCAGGCCGGAAAGATCCCAGGTTGTGTTCGCACCGTCTCCTGTCAGACGACCTCCTTCGGTGGCCCACCGATATCGCAGGATGTTTCCACTTTGCGATCTTGCCCGCGCCAGAAGTTTGACAGTGGACCCTTGGCCCGCACAGAGGCGGACTGCGGACGGATTCGCGGACAACTCCAGAAACGGTGGACCGCTGGAGACAGATCGTGGGCGGCGTTTCTGAGCCTGCACACTGATACCGACAAATGCGGCTAGTGCCAGCACTATGACAAGGCTGTACCAGAGACGGTTTCGACGAAACATTTGCTGACTCCTTTTGTTTTCTTGTCACGCAAACTGTTAGTTTGCGCGACAAATCATTACCTGAAAACGGCCAATCAGCCATTGATTCCGAGCCGGGATGCGACCAAATATGCCTCCAACCCGGTTGGAATTCAATGTTTCGCGGGTGGAGTTTTTCCCTGGGTTACCCCGGGCGCATTTGACTCTGCAGCGCCAACTGTCGTAGATCAGGTTTGCTCCCGACCAAATTTCTACAGATCAGTTCGGTTCAATGAAGAATCTTCCGTTGATTACAGGCCTGGTGGTTCTCGCCGCAGTTGTGGGTGCGTGCAAGCGCCAACCTGCGACCAGCGAGAATAATTCAGGCAACGCTACGTCGGCGCCTGCCTACAACAGTTCGAACCCCGCTGAACGCGAAAGAGCAAGAAATGAGGCCCGGGTCTACCTCGAACAGGGTAACGAGCTTTATAAAAACGATCAGAATAAAGAGGCGATAGTTGCCTATCAGCACGCAATCGAGCTAAACCCGGAATTTGCCGATGCCTACTACCGGCTCGGCCTGACCCGCGCGGTACTGGATCAAAAGAAAGAGTCGGACGAGGCGTACAGGAAAGCGATCGAACTGTACAAGAAATTCGTGCAGGAGAATCCAAAGGATGCTGACGCGTTTTTCAATCTCGGTGAATCATACCGGTACCTTCATCAATACGAAGATGCGGTGCGCGCGTACAAGCAGGCCGTCCGGCTGCAACCGGAAGATCCGGAAATGTTTTACGAGCTTGGCGCTACCCAAATTAAGTTAGCGCAATACAGCGAGGCGACAACCGCGCTGCAAAAGGCAATCGATCTCGATCCTAATTACTATCGCGCCAATGATGCGCTCGACGAGGCGCGCGAAGGAGCGAAAAGAGTTCGCGATGGAAAGAAGCATCAGGAAGATCTGCTAAAAAAGCAGCAGACAGACGAGCTGAAGAAGCAGAAGGAAGGCCCGACCCCGCCTGCAACCACTCCTAATTGAGCGGCACGCAGACTTTGGTCTGTGATCGTTTCATGACATATTAAGAAGACCAAAATGGCAACATATACACCACCACCGTATTTTCCGCAGGGCTCATTGGCCCCGCCCGACAAAGGTCGATACACAAAGTTCAAGCTGGCCGTCGTCGGTTTTATCATTTTCCTGGTGGTGTTGCTGGGCGGCGCTATCGTCGGTATCATTTATCTCGCCAAGAGAATCTTCTGAGAGCCGCAAACTAACAGTTTGCGTTACAAACCTTCGCGCCTTGACACAATTTAGAGCCGTCGCTATAGTCTCAAGTTTCGGACTTATGGTCTGATTCCCCTGGTGCAACGTCCAGTAGGTTCTGTCGGTGTGGAGGCGTTGCCCGGCTGCTCGCGAATTGAGAACAGTCGTTTGATAATTATTGTGGCGTAAATGCTCGCGCAACCTCTTTGGCCGAAAGGCCGGGCGGTCCCGCGACGAGCCCGCGAAACGGCTAAATGCCGACTCGTCAGAATGCGACGCCACAGAAAAACTCGGCTTTTAGGGAAGCCACGATCCACGCCCGCCTACGAGCGAAGCCAGAACATCCCTGAATCAAATTTAATATGCAGGGCAGTTGCCTGCGCTGACTGCCGGACAGCCGTTTTGTTCCGGAAAGAGGCAGGTAAGGCCCTTTTGCGCTTTGAAACCAAGAGCGCGCTAGTCCCAAGGAAAACAAAGTGCCGACGATAAATCAGTTAGTTCGCAAAGGCCGCCAGCGGGTGAAGTACAAGACGGCGAGTCCCGCGCTGCAGGAGTCGCCACAGAAGCGCGGCGTCTGCACGCGCGTCTATACCCAGACACCCAAGAAGCCGAATTCGGCTTTGCGTAAGGTTGCGCGCGTGCGCCTCACCAATGGGATTGAGGTAACTACGTATATCCCCGGCGTGGGGCACAACCTGCAGGAGCACTCTATTGTTTTGATTCGCGGCGGACGGGTGAAGGATTTGCCCGGCGTGCGCTACCACGTTATTCGCGGCACGCTCGATTCGGTCGGGGTTGCCGATCGCAAACAGGGACGTTCGAAGTATGGCACCAAGCGGCCCAAGACGGGTGGGGGACCTGGAAAGAAATAGCGGCACGCGGGATCACAGACTGACGGCTGTACCACAACGAAATGAACACCTGATATTGATAGCGGACACCTGAAGAGATATGCCAAGACGAAGAGTTGCTCAAAGACGCGATGTGTTACCTGATCCGGTCTACAACAGTCCGCTGGTGACAAAGTTCATCAATGGAGTCATGTGGGGCGGGAAAAAATCAAGGGCCGAAAGTATCTTTTATGACGCCCTGAAGCAGCTTGGCGAAAAGACCGGCGACGAGCCGCTGAAGGTTTTCAAGCGCGCGATCGACAACGTGCGGCCGACTGTTGAAGTGAAATCGCGCCGCGTGGGCGGCTCGACATATCAGGTCCCGCTCGAAGTTCATCAGGAACGGCGGGGCGCTCTGGCGATTCGCTGGATTGTCCAATACGCGCGCGCGCGCGGCGAAAAGACAATGACTGACCGGTTAGCGTCGGAACTGCTGGATGCGGCAAACAATCGCGGCAACGCAGTCAAGAAGAAGGAAGACACGCACCGCATGGCGGATGCCAATAAGGCATTTGCACATTACAAATGGTGAATAGTTCGTTGTCAGTGGTCAGTAGTCAGTTGAAAAAAACTGGTTGCTGCAACTGACAACTAACAACTAACAAATGGTTAAGCACGACCTAAACAAGTTCCGGAATATCGGCATCATGGCCCACATCGATGCTGGCAAGACCACCACCACCGAACGTGTCCTTTATTACACGGGCGTCTCGCACAAGATCGGCGAGGTGCACGAGGGCACGGCGACGATGGACTGGATGGAGCAGGAACAGGAACGCGGCATCACCATCACCAGCGCTGCTACCACCTGCTTCTGGGAAAGAAATGGCGAGGACTACCGCATCAACATCATCGACACGCCCGGCCACGTGGACTTTACGATGGAAGTTGAGCGCAGCCTGCGCGTGCTCGATGGCGCGGTCGCAGTATTCGATGGTGTGGCGGGGGTCGAGCCGCAGTCGGAAACAGTATGGCGCCAGGCTGATAAATACGGCGTCCCGCGCATATGTTTCATCAACAAGCTGGATCGCGCCGGCGCATCGTTTGATAGGTCGTTCGAATCGATCATTACTCGCCTGGGCGCAAATCCCGTAGCCATACAGATTCCCATCGGCCTCGAAGATAAATTCATAGGCGTCGTCGATGTCATCACGATGAAGGGCTTGATCTGGAACGACGAGAGCAAGGGTTCGGAATATGAAACCGCAGCGGTGCCTGCCGATCTGCAAGACGCGGCTGTTGCTGCTCGCGAAAAGCTCATCGAGGCCGTGGCCACCGTCGACGATGCCTTGATGCATAAGTACATCGAGGGAGAAAAGATTTCTGAAGACGAGATTCGCGCGGCGCTTCGTAAGGGATGCCTGGAACTGAAACTCGTGCCGGTCGTGACTGGCTCGGCGTTCAAGAACAAAGGCGTGCAGACGCTTCTCGATGCCGTCGTGGACTATCTGCCTTCGCCGCTGGACATTCCTCCGGTCGACGGCACCAATCCGAAAAACGGCAATGTTGAGCAGCGCCCGGCGGAGGCCAGCGCGCCCTTCAGCGGTCTGGTTTTTAAGATCATGGCGGATAAGCATCTGGGCCAACTTTCGTTTGTGCGCATTTACAGCGGCACAATCAAAGCTGGTTCCTACGCTTATAACCCGATAAAAGACACAAGAGAACGCGTTGGCCGCTTGATGCGGATGCACGCGAATAAGCGGGAAGACATTGAGGTGGCAAGCGCGGGAGAGATCATCGCCATTGGCGGTATGAGGCAAGTCACTACCGGCGACACGGTTTGCGATGAGAACAAGCCGATCATACTCGAGCGGATGGAGTTTCCCGCTCCGGTTATTCGCGTGGCCGTCGAGCCGAAAACGCGTGCCGACCAGGACAAGCTGGGGGTCGCGTTGAATCGTCTGGCTCAGGAAGATCCATCATTTAACGTTTCGACCGATCATGAAACGGGCCAGACAATCATCGCCGGCATGGGCGAGCTGCATCTGGAAATCATCGTCGATCGCATGAAACGCGAGTTTGGCGTCGAAGCGAACGTTGGTAAGCCGCAAGTGGCTTATCGCGAGACGATCACGCAGGCCGCCCCGGGTAAAGAAATCTTTAAGAAGCAGACGGGTGGACGTGGACAGTTCGGGCACGTCGAGCTGGAAATCGAGCCGGCGCCTG
Organism: Pyrinomonadaceae bacterium; assembly: GCA_036506395.1. Taxonomy (GTDB): domain Bacteria; phylum Acidobacteriota; class Blastocatellia; order Pyrinomonadales; family Pyrinomonadaceae; genus DASXRU01. The sequence goes on from DASXRU010000083.1 coordinate 20,861, forward strand.
GCGAAGGCTTTGTGTTCGAGAACGAGATCACCGGGGGCGCAATTCCACGCGAGTTCATCAAGCCCACCGAGCAGGGGATCAAGGACGCTATGGAGCGCGGTTTTCTGGCGGGCTACGAGCTGGTGGATATTAAGGTCCGCCTTCTGGACGGTTCCTATCACGAAGTGGATTCCGACGAACGCTCGTTCCACATTGCCGGTTCGCTGGCATTCCAGGATGCATTGAAAAAGGCCAAGCCGGTCTTGCTGGAACCGATTATGCGCATCGAGGTGGTCACGCCCGAGGATTACATGGGCGCCGTCAATGGTGATCTGAATCGGCGCCGTGGCCAGATCGAGAAGATGGAGCCGCGTACCGGCGGCGTGCAAATGATCACAGCGTTTGTGCCGCTGTCGGAGATGTTCGGGTACACAACCGATCTTCGCTCGGCAACTCAGGGACGGGCAACTTCGTCCATGCACTTCGAACGCTACGATCAGGCCCCAAAGAATATCGCTGAGGAAGTAATCGCAAAAGTGCAGGGCGTAGCGAAATAGCGTCACGGAGTTCAGTCTGTGCGTTTGGATTTAGATAACAACTCAGAACACAGACTGTGTAGTCTGTGCCACATGAGAAAGAGACGAGATGAGCAAAGAAAAATTTGATCGCAGCAAGCCGCACGTGAACATCGGGACGATAGGGCACGTGGATCACGGGAAGACGACGTTGACGGCGGCGATAACGAAAGTGTTGGGTAAGAAGAATCCGAAGGTGCAGTTTATAGCCTTCGAT
>DASXRU010000084.1:0-9325 GCA_036506395.1 Pyrinomonadaceae bacterium
GTTCAACCGTAACGGCTTCCGGCGAGGTCCGGCCGGTTCGTTACATCAAGCTGACCAGCGAAGTTGCCGGACGCATCGAAGAGATTTACGTCAATGCCGGCGATCAGGTAACGCTGGGTAAGCCCGTCGTGCGGGTAGATCCGACCCAACTCCAGTCGACCCAGGAAGCCCAATTCGCCGCGACCCAGGCATCACTCAACGAAATACAAAGTTCGCGCAATGCGGTTTCCCAGGCTGAACAGGGTTTGGTGGTTACTGAAAGTGCTGTGGCGCAAGCCAGGCAACAGATAGTGACGGCCCAGATCGACCTGAAGACTGCGGAGCGCGAATTGAAGCGGGCCACTGACCTGGTTGAGTCAAACGTGATCTCCCGCCAGGAGTACGATGCCGCGCGCGATCGCTTTGACCAGGCCAAAGCGAAGCTTGAGGCGCAACAGATCGCCGTCAAAGAAGCGCAGGATCGCGCGAATCAGCAGCGCGTCGCAGTGAAGGAAGCGAAAAACAGCGTGCGCACGAGCGAGATGCGCGCCAACCAGCAACAGGCAATCCTGCGCGGCAGCGCCAGCCAGCGATCAAAGGCGACACAACTCTCGCCACTGACCGGGGTGGTCGCCGATATTCCCGTCCGCGTAGGTGAATATGCGGTGGCCAGTCTTTCGAGCACGCCGCTAATGACCATTGCCGACATGTCAACGATCAACGTCGAGGTGAACGTCGACGAGACTGAAATCTCGAACGTTGAAGTGGGCCAGCAGGTCAAGATCAAAGTCGACGCGCTGGGAGACAAAGAAATAAAAGGAGAGGTAATCCAGAAGAACCCGTTGGCGGTATCAAAATCAGATACCCAGGGCGGACTTTCCAATCGGGTCAATGTTCAGGAAGCAAAGGAATTCAAGGTAACGATCCAGGTGGACAACAGTATGCCTGACGACATAAGAAATGCTTTGCGCCCCGGCATGAGCGCGACCGCCACCATCACCACCAAGACCAAGAACAACGTCATCGCCGTTCCCTTGCAGGCAATAGTGGAGAAGGCGCCCCCTTCGCCATCCCCGACAATTGCCGGCAGCGCACCCACTCCTATGACCACCGAGAAGCGGAAAGATATCAAAGGCGTCTATCTCCTGCAGGGAACGAAGGCGAAGTTCGTTGAAGTAACAACCGGCATCACCGGTGAGTCGGACATTGAAATCCTTAGCGGGGTGAAGGCCGGAGATGAAGTGATAACCGGACCGAGCCGCGTGCTGAAGACGCTGAAAGACGCCGCCACAGTGAAACGGCAGACGCGTAAGGCCAGCGACAACGCTAACGCGGGCGGAGGTAGTTAATGAACGAAGCGGCACTCGCGCCCCCGGTCGCACAGCAACCACTCCTTCAGTCTGATGTTCCAGTGGCTGTGGATCCCAACACGCTGATCTCGATGCGGAACATCTGGAAGACGTATGAAATGGGCGCAGAGAAAGTGCACGCGCTTCACGGTGTCACGTTCGACGTGCAGCGCGGCGAGTACCTGGCCATTACCGGGCCCTCCGGTTCCGGCAAGTCAACCCTGATGAACCTGATAGGCTGTCTCGACACTCCTTCAGAAGGGCAGTACTGGCTTAACGGCAAGAATGTTTCGGAGATGGACGACGACGAACTGGCGCGCATCCGCAATCAGGAAGTGGGATTCGTTTTTCAGACCTTCAACCTGCTGGCCCGGGCCACGGCTTTGCACAACGTCGAGTTGCCGCTGATCTACGGCGGCATCGGCTCTGCGGCGCGGCACGAGATGGCTAAGAAAGCGCTGGCGTCCGTCGATCTTACCGACCGCATCACGCATAAGCCGAATGAACTATCCGGCGGCCAGCGGCAGAGAGTGGCAATCGCCCGGGCCCTCGTCAACAATCCATCCATTCTGCTTGCCGACGAACCCACTGGCGCCCTCGATTCACACACCAGCTCCGAAATCATGAACCTCTTCGAAAAGCTGCATGCGGAAGGCAATACCATTGTCGTGGTCACGCACGAACACGACATCGCAGCGCGCGCGCATCGCGTGATCGCCATCCGCGACGGACTGATCGAAAACGACGAACGACTAAAGTAGGACAGGCATTCCTGCCTGTCTCTTTTCGTTTGGCGTAACGCAAATGCTTGCTAAAACTTCAGACAGGCATTCCTGCCTGTCCCACTGGTAATGCCTATCAAACTTAGACAGGCAGGAATGCCTGTCCCACTCGGACTGGCGGCGCTCTGGGAGTCATTTCGCGTTGCGGCGGCGAGCCTGCGCGCAAACAAACTGCGCACGGCGCTGACGCTGGTGGGCATCGTCGTCGGCGTAACCGCAGTGATCGCAGTTGTCACGATCATCAAGGGCCTCGACAAAACAGTCGCCACCACCTTTTCTTCGCAGGGCTCAACTGTCTTTACCGTTTCCAAACGCCCGCGCGTCATCACCTCGCGCGAGGACTTCATTAAATTCAACAAGCGCAAAGACGTTACGCTGGACGACGCGGAAGCGATCTTCCGCCTCTGTACAAGCTGTTGGCGGGCCGGCATCGCGGCGAACTCGCTGGAGATAGTCAAGCATGGAGACAAAAAATCGGAGAACGTTGCCGTTCGCGGCATCACTCCCGTTGCTATGTTTGATATCGACGCGGTCACCATCGACGTGGGCCGGGTGTGGAGCGAAAGCGAAGGCTCAGCCGCCCGCGAACTGTGCGTGGTGGGCGCGGACATTGGGGAGAATCTTTTTGGCGGTGAAGCACCCGATAAATTGATTGGGAAGGAAGTGCACGTGGCCGGCCGTCCTTACGAGATTATCGGAGTGCTACAGCCGCTGGGGAAGATCTTTGGGCAATCACGCGATAACATCGTCTACGTTCCCTATTCGACTTACCAGAAGAATTTTGGCGCCCGCGACTCGCTGGTGGTGTTTGTCAAAACCGCCTCGGCAGGAGACCTGGAGGAGACGGAAGATCAGGTCCGCGCCATCATGCGCGCTCGCCGCGGCAAACTATTCGATGCCAACGACGAAGGCTTCACGCTGGAGACCCAGGATGTTTTCATTGACTTATACAAGAAGGCGACCGAGAACATTTATTTTGTAACCTACGGCGTGGCGGCTATTTCTCTGATCGTCGGCGGTATCGTGGTGATGAACATCATGCTGGTCTCAGTTACCGAAAGGACGAAAGAGATTGGCATTCGTAAAGCCGTCGGCGCTCGCCAGACGGATATTCGAGTGCAGTTCCTGATTGAGGCTATTACCGTCACGGCTATCGGCGGAGCAATTGGAGTGCTGACCGGGTTCGGGCTGGCTTACCTGCTGGCGCTGGCCATGGGCTTTCCGCTGCTGATAAGCGCATGGTCGGCAGTACTGGGCGTCGGTGTTTCTTCGATCGTCGGCGTAATCTTCGGGCTCTGGCCGGCATGGCGCGCCGCGCGGCTGGATCCGATTGAGGCCCTACGTAAGGAATAGCGGGACGAGTGACATGGGAGGGCGGAAAGCGAGCCGCAGATGAACGCAGATTTACGCGGATCAGAAATATTTCCTGCTGTATGTTTGTTATCCGTCTCATCCGCGTTAATCCGCGGCTTACTATGGCGGCGTTTCACTTCGACATGCCTGCCAGCCAAAGGATGATGTTGAGGCATCCCGGCGCGTGCCAGTTTACGAATTATGAGATTTGAAGACGTCAAAGAATCGGCCTGGATGGCAATCGACACGCTGCGTTCGAACAAAGTGCGTTCGTCGCTCACCATCCTGGGTGTCAGCGTCGGGGTGATCACCGTGGTCCTGATGGTCTCGATCATACAGGGCCTGAATAAGGCGTTCGCCGATCAAATCGAAGCGCTGGGCTCCAACGCTATCTGGGCCACAAAATTTGATCCCAGCTTCGGCCGCAACCCCGGACCCGAAGAGTTGCATCGCAAAGACCTGACGCTCGATGATGCCGCTGCGATTCGAGAGGAAGCTCCTTCGGTGCTTAGCGTATCGCCGATCCACCGCAAGATTGCCGAGACTGTGCGCTACGCCGACAAGCAATCCGACACACCTATTCTGATCGGGGTCACGCCTTATTATGAGTTCACGCAATCCAGCTATGCCGCCCACGGTCGCTTCATTACCGACCAGGACATCCGGGAGCGCACGAATATTTGTGTGCTGGGCCAGGATTTGGTGCGCGCGCTTTTCCCCTTCGAAGACCCGGTCGGCAAGGAGGTGAAAATTAAAGGGCGGCCGTTCCGGGTCGTCGGCGTAATGGAGCCACTGGGAAACTTCCTGGGTCAGTCGCGTGACAACTCTATCTTCGTTCCTATTACGACCTTCGACAAATACTATCCGGACGAGCCATTTCCCCAGGTTGTGTTCGTGATTATCGTGCGACCGAAATCCAGGGCTTATGTGAAATCGGCAATTGATGAGATGACGGACATCCTGCGCCGCCGCCGGCGGGTGCCAGCGGGCGCGCCGAATAATTTCGGCATTTCTTCACAGGATGCGCTGCTGGACATTTATAACCAGCTAACCGGCGCAACGGCGCTGGTGTTGACTGCAATTTCATTCGTCGCCCTGCTGATTGGCGGCATCGGAGTAATGAATATAATGCTGGTTTCAGTCACGGAGAGAACGAAGGAAATCGGCTTGCGCAAAGCGGTGGGAGCGACGCGCTTCAATATCCTGTCGCAGTTTCTGATCGAAGCAGTCTGGCTGACCGCTATTGGCGGCCTGCTGGGGCTAGGCATCGGAGAGGTTGGCGCCCTGTTGATAAACAAGTATTCGCCGCTCCCGGCCTACGTACCGCCATGGGCCATTGCAGTTGGCGTGGGCATCTCGGCCGCAGTGGGAATCATCTTTGGCCTGTGGCCGGCATGGAAAGCTGCGCGTCTCGACCCGATTGAATCCCTGCGTTACGAGTAGTCTGGCAAGACTTTAGTCTGTGATGTCAGTTTAGAAGCGGGCTACCGCCCGCTTGGTCGGGCATTAGCCCGACTCTAAACAACTTGCAGGTTTTCAGCGATGCAACTCAACAGCCGGTTTGGCCGTAATAGGGGTACGCGTGAAACTTGTAGAAATTCTAAGAGTCGCAGTAGGGGCCATCTGGGCGCATAAGCTTCGCTCGGCACTGACCCTGCTGGGGATGATTGTGGGTGTCACCGCATTCGTGGTGGTGGTGTCCCTCATCCAGGGCTTCAATAAATATATCGACGAGAAGATTGCCGGCATTGGCTCCAAATCCTTCACCATCCAGCGTTTCAATTTCGAGGACTTCAAGAACCTCGATACCATCGCCGCCGCGCAGCGACGCAACAAGGAGCTGACGCTGGAGGATTATGAATATCTGAAAGAGCGCGCCACCTTGATTGACAAGATAGGGGCCAAGGCGCGCGCGTCACGCGCCGAGATCAAGCGCGAAGCACTAATCGTTCAGGACGTGCCGGTTGACGGCGCCATGCCGGTCACTAGCGATATCGACAATGTCGAAGTTTCGGATGGACGTTACTTGACGGACGCGGAAAACGACTCAGCAATGCGGGTGGCCTTTATCGGCATGGACGTGGCGAATGCACTCTTCCCTGCCGGGTCGGTCACCGCGATTGGCCAGGAGATTTATGTGGCCGGGTTGCCCTACCGGGTAATTGGCGTCGCGGTCGCCAAAGGAACCGTGTTCGGCGTGCCGCAGGACAATTTCGTAACGTTGCCACTGAAAACCTACGGCGCCAACTTTGGTGGCTTTACCCGTAACCGTTTGCTCTATTTCGAAGCCACCTCCAAGACTGACGACGTTTTCAGTGACGCAGTTGAGGAGGCCCGTTTTCTTTTGCGCTCGCGCCGTCATCTGAAGCAAGCCGACAAGGACAACTTTGGCATAATCACCCCGGACGCGATTACCGGATTCCGCGACCGGCTCCTGGGACCAACCTTCATAGTTGCTATTGCCGTCCCCGCCATCGCGTTGCTGGTGGGCGGTATCGTGATCATGAACATCATGCTGGTTTCGGTGACGGAGCGAACTAAAGAGATTGGCATTCGCAAGTCCCTGGGGGCCCGCCAGATCGACATCCTGAAACAGTTCCTGACTGAGGCGGTGACTCTGGCAGCGATTGGCGGCAGCATTGGAGTCATGATCGCCTGGTTGATTGGCCGTATCATGACGGCGATCTTCTTTCCGACCTATCTCTCAATCGTGGCGATTCTGATCACGATTGTCGTCTCAGGTGGCATCGGCATCGCGGCAGGCGTTTTTCCGGCCTGGAAAGCCGCCCGGCTTGATCCGATTGAAGCATTGAGGGCGGATTAATGAGACTCATTCGCAGCGACATTTACGAAAATCTGAAGATGGCGCTCTCCACTTTGCGCGCCAACAAGCTACGTTCTTTCCTGACTGTCACCGGCGTGATGATCGGGGTGATCACGGTCATGCTGATCTCTTCCATCATCAGCGGCGTCGATACGGCGGTAAAGACTGAGCTGGAATCCTACGGCACGAACTCGATCTACGTGATCAAGTTCAACTCGGGCATTCATATTGGCCGCCTCTCGCGCGAAGAACGCATGCGGAAAGAGTTGACCTACGACGACGCGGTCGCCCTGCAGCATTTGCCGGCCGTCGAGTTGTCTGTTCCGTTTCTCGACATCAGCAACAACTTCTTCGGCCAGAAAATCACTGTCAGCGGAGGCGGCAAAACTTCGAATGCCGTCGCCCTGGAAGGCACCCTGCCGGACTTCGAGCGGGCGGGTACCCAGATCGTCAAGGAAGGCCGGTTCTTTTCCCAATATGAGAACGACAGCAACGAACAGGTGTGCGTGATTGGCTCGTCCATAGCCACGGATTTCTTTCCCTTTGGCTCGCCGGTGGGACAGAACATTGGCATTGCCGGTAACCAGTTTCGCGTGGTTGGCGTGCTGGAAAAGCGCGAGCAGTTTTTGCTCGGCGGCGGCAACGACGATCAGAACAGCGTGATCTACATGCCCTTTAACGTGGCTCGAAAGTTGAAACCGAATTCGGACGACGTTTACATCCTGGCAGTGGCGCGCAAGGGCATGATGGACGACGCCAAGGACCAGGTGACTGACATGTTAAGGGTTCGCCGCCAGGTCCCGTTTGGTCAGCCTGACAACTTTGGACTGCAAACTGCTGAACTATTTCTCAGCAACTTTCGCTCGATCCTCAGCGGCGTAGCGATCGCGATGGTGGTTGTCTCTTCAGTAGGGTTGATGGTCGGTGGTATCGGTGTAATGAACATCATGCTGGTTTCCGTTACTGAACGCACTCGCGAAATCGGAGTGCGCAAGGCTATTGGCGCCCGCCGCAGCGACATCATGTGGCAGTTTTTGATTGAAGCGGCGACGCTTACCGGATTCGGCGGACTGGTGGGGCTGACGATCGGATGGCTTCTGACGTTCCTGCTGCGCCTTATACTTCCCTCTTACGTCCCGCTGTGGGCGCCTATAGGTGGTTTTGTTGCCAGCGTGGCCATTGGAATGATCTTCGGATTGTGGCCGGCCTGGAAGGCCGCGCGCCTGGATCCGATCGAATCGCTGCGTTATGAGTAGTGGCACAGACTTCAGCCTGTGTGCTATTTCCTTTCAGGCCTCCACTGCCGACGATCTATGCCATCTGCCCACGACACTACCGCAGCTGCATGTCACAGACTGAAGTCTGTGCCACTTGTTTAGGTAAAGAAGCTGGGGAAGGCTGCGGCTATCGCTATCGACAATACCAATCCCAGTATCCACAAAGTAAGCGCCACGCCCCAGGCTGCCCCGGAGCTGGCCCGGTAACTGCCATTGCGTAATCCATTCGCGGTCAGCCATAGTTTGTAGAAAGAGAGAAAGCCGATGAAGCTGGCCGCGACAAAAAACACGGGGTGGTCGGCCGGGGTAATCAACACTCCCAAATTGTCCTGCACCAGGCTGTCACCGTTGAGAACCGGATGAACGTCATCAGGTGACTTTATATACAGGAGAATCAGACTCAAGACTTTCGAAATTACAATCACCGGCAAAGCCGCATAGACTGCAACCGCGAAAGCCTGCCAAAAATTCATCCGTCCGCCAAACGCGAGCATGCCGAGAAGATAAAGTGCAGCCATTAGGGTCATTAAGAAGAACATTGCCACGATTCCCGACACGGCTGTCGCCACTTTCTTACCCGGCAACTTGGCGTCCTGAATCTCCTGCTGGGCCTGTTCCCTGCTTCTTTCAATCGCCTGGGCGGGCATGATGGGGCTCTCGGCAAGCTTCTCTACTCGGTAGCCAATAACGCGATCCGGCGTGAGGCGCTGAACAAAGGCTGTCGTGTAGATGACGGACAACAGGGCCACAATTAGAAAGGCCACCAACCATTGGGGATACGAGCGGAGATTCTTGAACACCCGGCTGGGCTCGTAGAATATTCCGGCAAGTCTTTCAAGTAGCGACATTGGGGGAGGTGCATCCGCTGAAGTATTCGGCAAACGAATAAAACTAAGACCAAACAACAAACCGCTGAGCAGCACCACAAATATTCCAGCACCAACGCCCCCGGTAAGGAGCTTTGCTATTCCCGCAAATGTGATGGCGAATCCAAGCCCGAACAGCACTATAGCCACGACAAGCATTCTCGGAGGTCGCGGCGGTTTTGACTCCGGCTCAGAATAGGGGGGTGGCGGCGGTGCCTGAAATTCTTGATTCGGATCGCTCATCGGTTTTTCCTCCTAAGGAAAGAGGACGGGGAAAAAGCTTTCCGTCCGGTGCAGTAGTTCGGAAGTCGTTTGCTTGTACGCGCCGGAGAGCGAGGTTGTTTCATCTGTCAGAACCGCCTGCGGTAGCGGGCGGGCCTTCTTAGTGCGTCCCGTTAAGTGTACTTAGCGCTTATAGGAGGGCCCGCCCGCTACCGCAGGCGGTTCTGACCTCGGTAATTGTTCAACCGAAGGTGCGCTTTCCCATCCCGGCACACGAATGCAAGCCACGGTATGGCCGGGCGTCACTTCGCGCAAATCCGGATCGATGTGCGCACATTCGGGAATCGCAATTGGACAGCGGGTGCGAAAACGGCACCCTGAAGGCGGGTTGATGGGCGTGGGCACGTCGCCCTGCAAAATGATGCGCTTGCGTTTTTGTTTTGGGTCAGGAATGGGAATCGCGGACAAAAGCGCCTGTGTGTACGGATGGAGCGGATGCTCGTATAGCTCGGCTGCCGGCGCGACCTCGACAATTCGTCCCAGGTACATGACGGCAACGCGAGTCGAGATATGCTCCACCACCGCTAGTCCATGCGAAATGAAAAGATAGGTGAGGCCAAATTCTTTCTGCAGGTCCTGAAGCAGGTTCACGACCTGCGCCTGCACCGACACG
>DASXRU010000085.1:0-8036 GCA_036506395.1 Pyrinomonadaceae bacterium
TATTAAAAGGCCACATACCCTCATCGGCGCGGGCGGTAAAATGCAGAGCCTGGAGTGAAAAGATTGCCAACACCAGGGCGCACAAAAGTTTTCTCATTCTCATGGAATATCCTCTTCGGAAACTGAATTTTTCGGGAGAAACATGAATAGTAAACCGTAAATGGTAAATCGTAAATGGCTCATGAGGGTAAATAGCGAATGGCTCAAGACGGTAAATAGTGAATAGTAAATGGTAAATAGGAGGTAGAAGTCTCATTATTTACGGTTTACCATTTACGATTCACCATTCACCATTTACCATTCACCGGCTAATGAATAACGCAGAGATTGCCCAACGTTTTTACCGCATGGCGGCGCTGATGGAGGTGCGCGGCGACGATCCGTTTCGCCTGCGCTCGTACCGCAACGCTGCCGAAGCGATTGAGACATGGCCCACGCCGATGGAAACAATAGCGAAAGCAGAAGGCGCGGCCGGACTGCAAACGATTCCCGGGGTGGGCAAGGCCATTGCCGGAAAGATTGTGGAGATGCTGGAGCATGGTACCTTCAACGCATGGGAGAAAATGATTGCGGAGACGCCGGAGTCGGTGCTGGAGCTTTTGACGATTCCCGGAGTGGGGCCGAAGACTGCGGCGCTGCTGCATCAGCAGTTTAAGGTTTCTTCGCTCGAGGAGCTGCGAAAGTTTGCTGAAGGGGGAGGGCTAGAAATGGTGGATGGGATTGGAGCGAAGACGGCGGAAAGGATCAAGGAGAGTTTGAAGAGCGTTTAGCGGCAGATTGAGTGTGAACAAGGGCCATGAGAACAGCAGATTTTCCATATATCATTTGTCATTTCTCATTTTTCATTGATACTTCAAGCTAAGATTCCTCATTCAGTCTTTTTCAGTCCCAGAGAAAGATCGGGGGCATGCCCCCTTCCTGACTGCAGGTATTTTAAGATGCGATTTTCCTTAAAAGCTGATTGATGAAGATTAATGGAAAATGAGAAATGACAAATGATATATGGAAAATCTACTTCTTCTAACTCCCGCTTCCAGACACTGACATGGCCGCGCCTTCGGCCTGGCGCTTGACGATCACGAGGGTGATGTCGTCGGCGGCCGGCGTTCCCTGCGAGAACTTGGTCAGGGCTGACTCGATGCGATCGCGGATTCCTGCGGCCGAAGCATCCAGGTTGCGCGATACCACGTCGTAGAGCCGCGTGGTCCCAAACTCTTCGCCCGAAGGACTCTGAGCCTCGGAAACACCGTCGGAATAAATCACCAGCACATCGCCGTGCAGCAGTTTGGTCTTGCCCTGGCGGTAATCGGCGTCCGGCATGATGCCCAGCGGCAGGCCGCCCGCCGCCAGCTGTTCCATGGTGCCGGCAGAGTGCACGATCAGCGGCGGATTGTGGCCCGCATTCAGGAAAGCAAGCTCGCCTGTCTTTGGGTCCAGCTCAGCATAAAAGAGCGTGATGAAACGATTGGCGGGAATATTCTCAGCCAGATAACGATTGACTGAGCCGATCGTCTGAACCAGTGTATTGTGCGACTCCGCTTGAGCATGTACCGCGGCGTGCAGGCAGGACATCAGCAGCGCCGCGGCAGTCCCCTTTCCGGAAACGTCACCGAGCGTGACTATCAGACGCCCATCATCTCGTTGGATGAAATCATAGTAGTCGCCGCCAATTTCATAGCAGGGAAAGCTGATGCCTTGCAGCTCGTACCCGGGCACCTGCGGCGCCGATGTCGGTTGGAAACGTTGTTGAATCTCGCTGGCAACCTGAAGCTCATGCTCCATGCGCTCGCGCTGTAGTTGTTCATCCAGCAGCCGTGTGTTCTCGACCCGGATAGCGGCCACGGAGGCAAGGGTGGTCAGGACCTTCAGATGATCTTCGGTGAATCTGCCTTCGGCCATCGGCGAGTCGGCGTAGATGATACCGAAGATTTTCTCGCTGACTCCGAGAGGCACGGCCAGCACCGAGCGCACCCCTTGCAGCATGACCGTGCCGCTCATGAAGCGCGGATCGGCCTGCGCGTCAGAGGTCAGCACCGACTTGCCGCGCACCACGACTTCCTCGATCACCGAACGGCTCACGCGAATTTCCCCCACCTCGCCCGCGCGATCGCGCAAGCGCGCCACCGCCACTTGCAAGTCGGTGCCATTCTTGTCGCGCATCATGATCATGCAGCGATCCGCGGGCACAGCTTCGAAGACGAGGGCCACTACCTGTTCCAAAGTTTCATTGAGCGTGGCCGAGGCCAGCAGCGTGATGCCCACCTTGCTGATCAGAGCCAGCAGGTCGCTATGCCTTGAGGCACGCTGAGCGGCAACCTCTTCCGGCTTAGTGCGCGCGCCTTCGATGGCTTCCAGCAGACCGGAGGTCGTGCGGTCAGACGAAGTCAGGGCGATTGTCGCTTCGGGCAACGAGGTGGCGCTGTTGTCGGTAATCATTGTGGCGCCGGTACCCGAACGATAGGTGCCGTCGTCAAACATGATTTCCGTCTCGCCAATCTGAATGCGGCCCCCAACCGTCAGAGGCAAGGCGCCCTCCGCCGGTGACCCGTTGTAAAGAGTGCCGTTCGCCGATCCCAGGTCCTGCAAGACATACCCGTCACCCTCGCGGCGCACTTCGGCATGAACGCGCGACGCAAAGGGATCGGGAATGCACAGATCGTTGCGGGCGGAACGGCCAATGGTGATGCGCAGACGTCCCAGCGGAAAATTCTCCGATGGCCGGTCGGGATATTTGACTATTAATTCAGGCATCGTCGTGGTTCGTAGCGAGCGATAGATTCTGTGACAAAGGCGCGCTCTTGTCTAGTTGGAATTCTATGATCTAGAGCTAAGCAGATTTATCATTTGTCATTTGTCATTTGTCATTTTTCATTGAAATGCGGATCTAACGAGGGCGGTGTTTAGAGTACCAACTTCAGTTGGGTTTTAGCGACAAAAAGCCCGACTGAAGTCGGTACTCTGAACGCCCGCTTTGCCACGAGGCTCACGATGCTCCGGCAGTGAAAAATGACAAATGGAAAATCTTCTCTTCTCAAGACAACCCTTACTGAATCCCGAGACTCCTGCGGCGATCGAATTCTCTTCCCAAACGCTCGGCCAGGTCGCGCGCTTGTGAACGATGCGGGCCACCCCGAGCGGCGCGTTGAAGTACCTCCAGAGCATGCAGCAACTCCGGTCGGGGAATATTTTTCGGATCGCGCGAGCCGACGATCCTGACCCCCAGCGCATAATCTGCATCCGGATCAACCGCTGCCGGGACGGTGGTCGGCCCTGGCTTTGGCGTCACCCCCGGCGTTGGCAAGGCGGCAGATCCCGTCGACGCGTGGCCCGCGTTTGGAGAGGGGCGGGGGTTCGCTTGAACATTGGATGGAGGTAGTTGCGCCAGATTCTTTTTTGCCGCCGCCGCAATATCGGGTGGGCCATTCGCAATTATTTTTTGATATTCCGTACGAGCGTCTTCGGTAAAGCCGGCGATTCGCAATGCGTCCGCATAGTCGAGCTGGTCCTGCGGCGCCAGCCGGGCTTCGCCCATGGCATTCTGCAGCCGCCGGTAACTGTCAACCGCGTCAGCGTACAGTTGCTCGCGAAATTGCAACGAGGCAAGAGCGTGCAGCGTCGCCAGGTCCTGAGGATCCTTTTGAGCGACGATAAAGTATTCATCGATTGCTTCACGGCGCGATCCATTTCGCATCAGGGCGCCAGCCAGCAGCCGATGTGCTTGTACATTCGAGGGGTCCAGGTTAACCACTGAGCGCAACCGTTGAATGGCCTCGTTGACTTTTCCCGATGCGAGCAGGGCCTGAGCCTCATCGAGTTGCTGCGCCACAGCCTGGCTTTGATCCATAGTCACGACGCCAGGCCCTCCGGCATTGGACTCTCGATGCCTGAGGTAATAGATAAGCAGCCCGGCTGCGAGTCCAACCAAAGCGACACTGAGCAGAACCACGGGCCACCAGCGTTTCTTCCCCGGCGCTTTGGTTTGGGCCGGCGCCGGCAACACGAGCGATGACGTGGTCGGCGCGGCGAATTGTTCGCCGAGGTACTGACCTGAAATCCTATCGCCATCAGGCGGGGTAACCGGTCCGGACTCCAGACGCTGGCGTTCAAGAATGGCGTCGATTTCCGCACTGCCAACGCGCCTCGTGTCCGCCTGGCGGCGCGGATCGTCCATAGGCAGTCCGTCAGTTGTGCGTGGCTCAGCCGACAGAGGCACAGTTTGCGCCAGCGGCGAAATCGGCCCACTCTTGCTGGCGGCGGTTTTCAGGGGAGCGCCGCAGAGCCGGCAGAAACGTGCCTCTGGCGGGCTGGGAGCGTTACAGCTGGAACAGGTAAAAGCCATCTTGTTCTTATCAGGGCGAAGATCGGCGAGCTCGCGATACCGTGCGGCGGGCGCCTTCGCGAACGACAACAGTGCCGGCAATGAAGTCATGCAGCGTTCGGCCTTCACCGTTTAGTCCGGCTATCAGAAAGCCAATTCCGAGGGTAAGGAGAGAAAGCGGATATCCCACAAAGTGGCGCAGCACGGCCCGGCCGAAACTCAGTTCCCGGCCGTCTATGCGCTCGATGCGAATGCCGGTGGCCCATTTGCCCAATGTCTGGCCCCAGACCGCGGCCAGAAAAACGAAATTGAGAATGGCCAGCACTAACGCGCTGAGGATGCCCAGTGTTTCCGCAGTGCCGCCCGCAGAGCGTGCCCCGCCACCCATCAGGCGGGCTATCAGCGTGCTCAAAGTGACGATGCAAATGATAAGTATGTAGTCGATAAGCAGAGCGCCACAACGCAACGAGAACGGGGCGCGATATCTTTCGAGATGGGCCAGAGACTCCGCCCGCGTGATTGCGCGGGCGGTGGGAACAGTGGCTGGTTCTATTCGGGCTGTCATAAGAAACAGAGGTCAGAAGTCAGAGGTCAGTTGTTAGTGGTTAGTGGTCAGTCGTAAGAACAGATTTTCCATATGACATTTTCCATATCTCATTTTCCATTGAAGACAGCATCTCATTTGTCTTTGAAACAACAGCAAACCCGACTGGACTGTTCGGGCGAAACTTAAACTTGGTGACCAATGAAAAATGAGAAATGACAAATGACAAATGGAAAATCTGTCTGGTAACTCAACTAACCACCTCAATCAACCCACCAAAAAATGTAGAGTCGTCTCCCCCAGCCGTAATTTGTCGCCGCTGTCCAGAACGCGTGGCTGCCGGGGCGCCAGGCGAACTGCGTCATTAATTACTGTCCCATTGATTGACCCCAGGTCCTCCACCAGGAAGGTTTCACCCTCGCGCCAGATGCGCGCGTGCCGCCGCGAAACTTTCGTTTCCGGATCAAAACGGGATAGATCGACTTCAGGAAAAATGTTTGACTGCGGATCCGTCCTTCCCAGGAGATTGCTGTCCTTCTGCAAGTGAAACGAGGCATCCAGCTCGGTAGTTCCCGCTACTACGAGCTTGGCTGTGGCCCGCGCCAACTGGGACGCTGTGCCTGTTCCCACGCCGATTGGTTGCCGCGCACCACAATGGGCGCAGAAGATATCGTCCGCGGCAATCCGGCCGCCGCAGAATCCGCAGTACACAGTCTCGACCTGGATCGTTTCGCCGCCCAGCTCGTGGGCCGGCATGCCGTAGCTGACCTGTCCCGACTGCAACTTCTCGAGATGCGCCGCCAGCATGTCGCGCATCTCGGCGGCCGAACGAAATCTCGCCTCCGGCTTGTATTCCACCGCGCGCATCAGTATGCGCTCCATCTCGGTCGACATTGCCGGGTTAATCTGGCGCGGCCGCGGGTTCTTTGTGAAATCGAAGATCAGCAAAGGATTGTCCTGGGGATCCGAGCCGGTCACCAAGTGAAACATTGTGGCGCCCAGGCTATAGACGTCTGAACGCGGCTCAACCTGCCCGCTGAACAGCTCCGGCGGCGCGTACCCCATAGTGCCAACGGCGGTGACGCCCTTTTCCTGTTTTGTGACCCAGCGGGCAATACCAAAGTCTATGAGCATGACCCGGCCGCTGTTGCCGTCGATCATCAAGTTGGCAGGTTTCAAGTCGCGATAAATAATTGGCTTCGGTCTGGTGTGCAGGTAATGCAAAACGTCGGCGATCTGAATGCCCCAATCGGTAACGTTCTTTTCATCCACTCGGCCGCCGGGAGCATTTCGCAGCCGCGAGGAAAAGTCCCCACCGGAAATGTATTTCATCACCAGATAGAAACGTCCGGCGGTATCATCGTAGAAGTAATCGTAGATTGTCGGGATTGAGGGATGTTCCAGCGAAGTCAGCAGCAGCGATTCGCGTTTGAAATCGCTGATGGCCTTTTCATGCTGCGTGTCGTCAATGTGCGATTCGATCATTTCCTTGACGGCCCGCGGCGCGTCGCCAAGGTTGCGATCACGCGCAAGGTAAACGGCGCCCATTCCCCCGCCGCCGATGCGGCGCACGATTTCGTAGCGGCCGTTCAAAGACGTTCCCGCATCGAGCTGTTTTGCTTTGGAGTGCTTACCGGAGCCTTCGCTGGCACGCACGGTATGCGGCACTGGGGGGACCGTGTCTCCGTCGCCCAGAAGATCGCCGGTCGTAGCGCTGCGCTTGAGTGATGAAACTTTTTCAGCCGCAGAATCCCCATCAGTCGCTTCCGCGGAGGCAACGCTTCCCGTATCTTCCGCGGAAGGTTCAGCGGCGGATGCCGCGTCGCCCGCAGGTTCGCTGGCCACAGCGTTTGCCACAGGGCTCGCCCCATCAGTAGCCACGGGGGCGGCAGAGGGCTCAAGCCGCGGTGTGCCGCAACTTCCGCAAAACTTTTCGTCGGGCGCAATCATCGCGCCGCATTCACCACAAATAGTCATTGGGCACCAACACCGAAAGCGCCGTTAGTGGTCACTAGCGTTCAATTTAACTCCTGACATTTGAAACTGCTTAAGAGTGTACTTGCTACTTGGTTATGTGAAATCGCAAAAATGTTTTGCCAACGATTATTTCGTCCCCATCGCGCAGAGGCTGGCGATCGCCGGGCAAGAGGCGACGGCCGCGATTAATGAACGTGCCATTCGTCGAGCCGAGATCTTCAACGAAGTACTCGCCGTTGCGTCTCATGATTCGCGCGTGCCGCCGCGACACTTTCGCTTCCGGATCGTCGGCATCCAGATCGATCTCGGGGAAGATACCGCCGTCGGCATCCCATCTCCCGATTTGCGACTCTTCTTCAGTCAGCGGAAATTGCTTCCCAGCCGAGCGGCCGCGCTCGATCACCAATTTCGCATGGGCATCCTCCACCACCGAAACAGCGGTTGACGACGGGCCACTAAAGACCGGCGCCACAACGTGGGCTTCAGCGGACTTGGCTTGCCCCGCCGCAGCTTCAGCGAATTGCCTGCCTCCCGTCCCGCCTCCGAGCTCCCCGGTGCCGGATCCCTTCGCCGAGGCGGCGCCTCTGTCCAATGGCGCTCCACACTCGTCGCAATACTGCGATCCGTCAAGGTTCTCCGTATTGCACCTTTCGCAAATTGTCATAAGGTAAACACCCCGTGTATGTGGGATGACCGGCAGCGCTGTCGTGCCCGCCGGGGGGACGCCAATCGCGCGCGCGAAGAAACGCCTCATTGTAGCGCGAAATATTCAGCGCGCCAACGCGGTGTTCAGAGTACCGACTTTAGTCGGGCTTTTCTCAAGACAGCAAAAAAGCCCGACTAAAGTCGGTACTCTAAACGCCCCGTAGCGAATCCACCGCCCGGCCCCGATATCGCTGATTATTGAAACCGCCGGCAAGCTTCGTTCGTAAAACAACTCTAGCGCAAAAATGCCTGAAGCGCGTCTCCAGGACTAATGACCCGGCTCGATTGGGCAACTAATTACCAGTAAAGGACTGAAAGCTAACATGGCCCTAACGCGGAAGAAAAAAATCATCATCGCAGTGGCAGGAGTAGCGGTGCTCGGCCTCATCATTATCATAAGCGTGCTGGCTAGCCGCAAGGACGAGGCTGAAGTGACAACGATAAAGATCGAAGTGCGGCCAGAGCTTCGTTCAACCGTAACGGCTTCCGGCG
>DASXRU010000086.1:0-27356 GCA_036506395.1 Pyrinomonadaceae bacterium
GAACGATTTCTTTTAAGCCTTGTACCTCGCGGCGCAGATGAAATATCCTCTGGGCCCGTTACCGGAATCCTTTGACGCAGGCATTATCACTCCCGACGAAAGGCGGTAGCACAACGCAATGACCCTCAGAGTTTCTCAAACACTGGCAATTGCCATCACGCTTATCGCCGGCCTCGTATTAACAGGTTGCCGCTCGCCCGATTACACCGGCACCTGGCAGGGCCAGACCTCCCAGGGCAAAGTAATCTCCTTCACCGTCACTAACAAAACCTGGATCACCCGGGCGAAGCTGGAATGCGAGTACCAATGTCAGCAAAGTGGTTTCTGTCCCTCGGAAGGTTCTTTCGAGGGCGACGTCACAGCGACAGTACAGGGCAACACTTTCTCCGCTTCGCTGAGCACAGCAACTTTCTCCGGCAAGTTCGACTCTGCCACCACCGCATCGGGGGAAATGAAGGTGAACACTACCAGCCCGCAATGTGGCGAATGCAAAGCCGCCGTTACCTGGACTGCGAAAAAACTGTAGCCGGCGGAAGCTCTTAGCCGGAGTCATGGAAATAAAATCGAGATCGTTGATTGTGCTCGCTGCCTCACTGGCAGCCTTGTGCACATCTCCTTTCTTAGTCACTGCGCAAAGATCAAAAGCGCGGCCGGCGAGACAATCTCAGCCAGCAACGAAAAACCAATTGCGTTTCGCGGTCTCTTTCCCGAGGGAGAGCAGCAAGAGACCACTCGACGGCCGGATGCTGCTGCTCATTTCTAATGACAATTCGAAAGAGCCGCGTTTTCAAATCACCGAAGATCCGGATACACAGCAGGTTTTTGGCCTCGATGTGGATGGTCTCAAGCCGGGACAAACTACGCTGATCGAGGCAAATGCTTTTGGCTACCCGGTCAAGACCATTGCGGATTTGCGACCGGGCGAATACTGGGTGCAGGCGCTGCTTCACCGCTATGAAACCTTTAAGCGGAGCGATGGACACACCATAAAGCTGCCAATGGATCGCGGCGAGGGACAACAGTGGAATCGCGCGCCTGGAAATCTCTATAGCACACCGCGAAAAATCTCCATCGATCCGCGCCAGCCCCAGACAATTCCGATCACCCTCGACAAAATCATTCCGCCGATCGATCCGCCAAAGGACACGAAGTACATCAAGCACGTCAGAATTCAGAGCAAACTCCTCTCCGAGTTCTGGGGACGGCCGATGTATCTCGGTGCACATGTGCTGCTGCCCGAAGGCTTTGACACACACCCGTCGGCACGCTATCCACTGGTGATCGCCCACGGCCACTTCCCTTCCGACTTTGACGGCTTTCGCGTGACCCCACCCGATGCCAATCTCAAACCTGAATACAGCAAGCGGTTCAGGCTCCCTGGTTACAACCGGGTCGAACAGGAGAACGCTTACAAGCTCTATCAGGATTGGACCGCGCCAAACTTTCCCCGCCTGCTTATCGTCGAGATTCAGCACGCGAATCCTTACTACGATGATTCATACGCGGTGAACTCCGCCAATCTTGGCCCTTACGGCGACGCGATCACTTACGAGCTGGTTCCCTATATCGAGCAGAAGTTTCGCGGTCTCGGCAAAGGCTGGGCCCGCTTCATGTACGGCGGCTCGACAGGTGGGTGGGAGGCACTGGCCGCGCAAATCTTTTATCCCGACGAATACAACGGCATCTGGGCGGCGTGTCCCGATCCGGTTGATTTCCAGGCCTACACCACCGTCAACATATACGAGCACCAGAACGCCTATCGCGTTGACAACTCATGGAAAGCCACGCCGCGTCCGGGCAAGCGAAATTATCTTGGCGAGTTGGCTGCGACGATTGAAGAAATGAATCACATGGAGCTGGCGCTGGGCACGCACAGTCGATCCGGCGGGCAGTTTGATATTTGGGAAGCGGTGTACTCGCCGTTAGGCAGCGATGGTTATCCGAGACCGATCTGGAACAAGCTAACCGGAGAGATCGATCGCAGCACGGCCGCCTACTGGCGCGAACACTACGACCTCGGCTACATCCTGCGCAGCAACTGGAAAACGCTGGGACCAAGACTGGAAGGCAAGATTCATATCTATGTAGGCGAAGCCGACAACTACTTCCTCAACGATGCGGTGTATCTGGTTGACGACTTTCTCAAGAGCACCAAAGATCCTTTTTATGCCGGCGAAGTGGATTACGAGCCGCGCGCTGAGCATTGCTGGAACGGCGATCACACCCGGCCCAACGCGATCTCGCGCTTGCGTTATCACCAGATGTTCGCCCCGAAGATTGTCGAGCGCATTCTGAAGAGCTCGCCGCCTGGCGCAGATCTGACGAGCTGGCGCTATTAACTTAGGGCCATGCGATTGGTAGTAGCCCGACCGTGGGCGGATTTTCCATTTCTCATTTTCCATTACGCCCACACTGCGACCAATCGCTCCGATCAATTAATCCGATGACAAATGAGAGTTGGAAAATGACGAATGGAAAATCGAAGCCCCTTCTGCGCCCTCACGGCCGGGTTACAACCCCAAGTCGACTTACCTCCCAACTCATATCAACCGCCTCGCAGCATCTGGCGAGGCTTGACCCACATCTTGCGCTGGTCTTCAAACAGAATGGACCGCCGCCTTTGTGGGGCCGAAAACCCGGCTTCACTACAATGATCCGAATCATCCTGGAGCAACAAGTCTCGCTCTCGTCTGCCGCCTCAATGTTTCGCCGGCTGAGCGCCAATATTTCGCCATTCACACCGGCCCGCTTTGTTGAGCTCGGCGAAATGTACCTGCGATCGCTGGGACTGACCAGACAGAAGTCGGCGTATTGCGTGCATCTGGCTCGTTCAATCGTCGATCGCGAGTTGAATCTTCCCTTCGTGTCCAGGATGAGCGACTTAGACGCCCGAACGGAGTTAATGCGCATCAAGGGAATAGGCATGTGGAGCGCGGATATCTACCTGTTGATGGCACTGCGCCGGCCGGACATTTGGCCTTCCGGCGATGTGGCGCTGGTTACGGCCATCACCAGACTCAGGCAGCTACCCGCGCGGCCGAATCCTGATCAACTGCTGCTAATGGCGGAAAGATGGCGGCCGTTTCGCGCCGTGGCGGCTCGGATGCTGTGGCAATACTATCTGAGTCAGCGCCGGCAGTAGTCCGACCATGAAGAGGGCGCTAACAACGTCCACACTTATCGTCGTCGATTGCTGAAGACATCATTGAGTTCCTTGAATGGAGCCGCGTCGGCGAGGGCATCAAACGAGCCCGTCTCCGCCATGCTTCGCGCTGCGCGGATGAAAGCTCCCCATGCGACACGCGCCAGCGCAGCGCCGACTGAAATGCGACGAACCCCAAGATCGGTTAATCGTGGCAGCGACAACGCAGGGTCGGGTCTCGACATCAGGACGTTGACCGGCTTCGGAGAGACCGCTTGTACGATCGCCGCGATCTCGTCGGGCTCAGTCACGCCGGGAGCATAAAGACAGTCAGCGCCTGCATCGGCAAAGGCAACAAGTCGTTTCAGCGCCACGCGGAGGGGATCTGGTTGCCCAACGAGCCAGGCTTCACAGCGCGCTGTCAGGACCACGGGGAGGCGCGTGGCGTCGATTGCCGCGCGTGCCGCCTTGATGCGTTCAACGGCCAGGTTAAATTCGTAGAGCGGCGCCCCGCTATTCCCGGTTGCGTCTTCAATCGACAAGCCGGCAACGCCGGTAGCGATGCAGAGCGCCACGCTCGCCGCCACATCCTCTGGCTCATCCGCGTACCCATTTTGAAAGTCTGCATTAACAGGCAGCGGCGTTGCGGCAACCACTTCGCCGATGTGCGCCAGCATGTCGCCGCGAGTAATCGCCGCAACGCTATCCGGCAATCCTTGACTAAAAGCAAAGCCCGCGGAGGTGGTAGCCAGCGCCTTGAAACCCAGGTGCTGGAGATATACCGCAGTGCCGATATCCCAGGGGTTTGGTAGCAGGAAGCACCCTGACGCGTGCATAGCGCGAAACTTTGCGATGGTGGATGACTGGAGGGAAGTCACTTCGTTCATGACGCAATCCTAAACCTGATCATTGTTAACACGCCAGCACGACCGGGTGGTGGCCCGACCGTCACTGGATGGCACCGTTATCATGCCGAAAAGAATCTTGATCACTGGTTCGAAAGGCGTATCATGCCAAATCAGTCCGTCCAAACCTTAGATTAAATAATGGAGGTCACCCGTATGTCTTTTCATCTTCGCGTCACAGGTCTCTTGTTACTGGCCGCGCTTTTCCTGGTATCGACGCCGACGCCACTCGTCTCCTCGGCGCCACCGATGCCCCCGCCCGCGCCCATGTTAATTTCACCGGTAAACGGAGCGGTCATGGATAACGGTTGCCAGCCTAAGCCGAACGGGATCACCTGGGATTTTGATTGGAGTGATGTGCCCGGAGCCACCGTGTATCACATCAGAGTCTGGAAAAATCCTGCCCTTCCGATCATCAATAGCATGGGCGTTACATCGTCGTCGTTCCACTATGCCAGTGCGCCGAACGACCATATCATCAATAGCAATCTGAATGGCTGGCGATGGATGGTGCGGGCCAAGGTCAGAGGTGTCTGGGGACGATGGAGCACCGTGCGTTGGTTCCAGGTGGAAAAACTAAATACCGACTGTCCATAGTCAGCACCCGAAGTCTGTCAGGATTCAGATTTCTTTCGTCGCCAGAATAAGCAGGCCAACATCCTGGGGGAACGTTGCACAACCGGTCAATCCAAGGGATCTCGCCTGGACGGATGGGTGCAGGTGACGGATCGCGCTTTGGTAACGATCTGCTAGTCTTGCCGTGTGCTGGCGAGCGTTTGCATTGGCTGAAGAGGATCTTTCCAGCGGCCGCCTAATGAGTCGCTTGCGCTCACCAAGACTCTCAGTTTCTTTTCTACAGAACCTGACAAAGGAGACACCCACAATGCCCCCTCTAACCATCGACACCGGGAACACGGCTTTTATGCTGCTCTGCTCCAGCCTGGTCATGCTGATGACGCCGGGGCTGGCCTTCTTCTACGGTGGCCTCGTGGGACGCAAGAATGTTCTGGCCATCATGATCCAGAGCTTCGTTTCCATGGGTTGGACGACTGTCCTCTGGTGGGCCTTCGGTTTCTCACTCTGCTTCAGCGGCGATCTCAAAAGCGGTAGTGATTTCTTTGGCATCCTCGGTAACTTCAACTGGGTCTTTCTCCGTGGGATCACCCTGGACACACCGTCCTTGATCAATCCGACGATCCCGATGATTGTCTTCTGTGCCTATCAGATGATGTTTGCCATCATCACCCCGGCGCTGATCACCGGAGCGTTTGCGAATCGGGTGACGTTCAAAGCGTATATGCTCTTTCTCACCGTCTGGCTCATCCTGGTTTACTTTCCGTTCGTGCATATGGTTTGGGGTGGCGGCATCCTGGCGAGTTGGGGTGTGCTGGATTTCGCAGGCGGTATTGTTGTCCACAACATTGCTGGCATCGCAGCTCTGGCTTCGGTACTCTACGTCGGCAAGCGCAAGGTTGCAGACCGCGGCCCGCACTCGATCCCGCTGGTGGCGTTGGGCACGGGCATGCTCTGGTTCGGATGGTATGGCTTCAACGCGGGCAGCGAGTTCCGCGTCGATTCGGTCACAGCGGTCGCCTTTCTGAACACCGATCTCGCCGCCAGCTTCGCAGCCATTGCGTGGCTCTGCATGGATTGGTTAACTACAAAGAAGCCCAAGTTCCTCGGCTTGCTAACCGGCGCCGTAGCGGGCCTGGCCACGATCACTCCGGCCGCGGGTTATGTCTCACCAGCGACGGCTTGCCTGATCGGAATCGTCGCCGGCGTCGTCTGCTTTTACGCCGTGGCATTGAAGAACAAACTCCATTGGGACGATGCGCTGGATGTGTGGGGAGTGCACGGTGTTGGTGGTTTCCTCGGCATTGTCCAGTGCGGCATCTTCGCAACCACGTTATTCAATCCAGCCGGCGTGGATGGCTTGCTCCGCGGCAACTCGCACTTCTTCCTGGTCCAACTCGGCGCGGTCGCCCTCTCCTCGGCGTGGGCGTTCGTCTTTACTTACGGGATGCTTTGGCTAATCGATCGAATAACTCCCGTGAAAGTTGACGAAGCGGGTGAGACTGAAGGACTCGATATGGCGCTCCATGGTGAAGCAGCCTACCTTGAAAGCATTTGAGATTAGAATGCCCGACGGGTCACTCCCAAATGGCTTGTAATACCAACCAGAACTTTTCATCTTTTGAGGCGTCGTCGCGCTATGGAAATTCAACTTGAGCAGGCGGTAGAGATTCTGGAGCGGACTCCCGCTGTACTGAACCAACTGCTCCGTGGCCTGTCGGACAGCTGGGTGTTTATGAACGAAGGTCCGGAGACCTGGAGCCCATACGACATAATGGGGCATCTGATCCACGGCGAGGAGACGGATTGGATACCGCGGGCAAAGATTATCCTGGAGCATGGCGCGGAGCGCGCCTTTGAACCCTTTGACCGTTTTGCTCAATTTGAGAAGTCGAAGGGAAAATCTTTGGAGGGACTGCTTGAGACCTTTGCGCTGTTACGCCGGCGTAATCTTGAGGAATTGACCAGGTTGCGCCTGACGTCCGAGCAACTTGAGAAGCGCGGGCGGCACCCCGAGCTGGGAGAGGTGACCCTTGGGCAATTGATAGCAACCTGGGCGGCGCATGACCTCAGCCACATCAGCCAGGCGACGCGAGTGATGTGTAAACAGTATGGCACGGCCGTGGGACCCTGGAAGGAGTATCTACCGATTCTCAAAAGATAGATCTCGGGGGCGAGGGCCCTGTATCAAGTGTTTCCAAGGAGAACGCGCATGGAGCGAGTTATTTCATCTGCAGTGGTTGTGTTGATGCTGGCGCTGAGCGTAAACGCGCAGACGGCGCCCGATGCCGCCAAACTGACCAGGCTGCTGAAGGATTTCCTGGCCGGCGCCTCGCGCAATGATGCTGCTATGCATGATCGTTTCTGGGCCGAAGACCTGATTTACACGGGCTCGAACGGTCGCCGCAGAGGTAAGGCGGAGGTTATGCACGACGTGCGTTCAGCGCCGGCCCCAAAGCCCGGAGATCCGATCATCAATTACACTGCCGAAGACATCCGCATTCAGCAGTATGGGGGTACTGCGATCGTCGCTTTCCGTCTGGTCAGTAAGACCGAGAAAGACGGAAAGACCGAGGTCACGAACTTCTTAAACAGCGGCACCTTCCTCAAGCGCAAGGGCAAGTGGCAGGTGGTAAATTGGCAGGCGACCAGAATGCCTCGCCCGGACCAAGAGGCTAGATAAAGAAGTCCGCGACAGTTGGGCTGCTATTCAGCAGAAAATCATGGACAAAATCGAAACCGAGCGCCTGCTTCTGCGCAGGTTTACCCCAGACGATCTCGAGACCTTTTGCTCTATTCTTGCTGACCCTGATGTGATGCGATACTTAGGGGTTGAGGCGGGTAAGCCCCCTTCTCGAGCCGAGAGTGAAGCACTCCTTTACAACGCCATTGACAGCTGGACGACGCATGGTTTTAGTCGCCTGGCAATTGTCGATAAGTCTCTGATGAAGGTCATCGGACTCTGTGGCTGGAGGCGCTTCGAGGGCACTCCGGAATTGATTTATATATTAACGATCGAATATTGGGGCATGGGTCTCGCCACGGAAGCAGCGAAAGCCTGTCTGCGATATGGATTTGAGCAGCTGCAGTTTGATCGGATCATGGCCTTCACCAGAATTGAGAATCGCGCATCACTGCGAGTCTTGCAAAAGATTGGGATGACTTACGAAGGAGTGGTTTCCCACACGGGTGTGGAAGTAGCGGGTTATGCGATTACCAAAGAGAATTTCTCTCCGGACGATTCGACCTATATTCTGCATCGTGGCTGACAACTGTTGTTGCAGCGGGCGGGAATCAATAAGGCAGGCTCCCACCATCTCAGTGGATAGCTCGCCTTGCGCGCCGTGAGTAACGCCGTCCCTGGCTTTTTAGCGCATGAGAAAGATACCGTTTATTTTTTGCATCGACGTCGAGCCTGACGAGCGCCAGACCGACGCCGTCATCCCTGAAGACTGGAAGGGATTCGAGGAAGCTTTCAATTCATTCACCAGGCTCAGACCCCATCTGGAGAAAGCTACCGGAGCGCCCGTCAGTTTCTCCTGGTTCTTCAGAATGGATCCACAAATCGAGCGCACTTATGGTCAGCCTGCATGGGTAGTGGAGCGATACGGTGAGGCCATCAAACGTCTCGAACAATCAGGGGATGAACTTGGGTTGCACACGCACGCTTTTCGCTGGGATGAAGGCGTGTGTACGTGGGTCGTAGATCACGGCGACCAGAAATGGATCGATCATTGTTTGCAAGTGTCATTTGAGGCCTACCAGGGCGCCTTCGGTCGCCCCTGCCTATCCTTCAGATTCGGCGATCATTGGATGAACAATGAGACGATGAATTCGCTGGAGTCAATGGGCGTGAAGTTCGATCTGACCATTGAACCTGGGCGGAGAGCAAGGCCCACATTAAGCGCCGGGGAACTGCACACTGGTTCCTTACCGGACTATACCAACACGCCCAAGTGGCCTTACAAACCCTCCCCGGAAGATTTCAGAAAACATGAAGGCGGAGATTCGCGCGCCCTGTGGGTAATCCCACTAAGCACCGGCAAAGAACCGGGCCGCTTTGCAGTTATGAAGCAGATCGCGAGGGCTTTTGGGATTGACCTTCAAAGACGCCATGAAGACGCCTCGCTCAATCTTTGCATTACGGCGCCGGGGTTCAGCGTGATGATGGACCGCCTCATTGCCGTCAACAGAAAGCCATATCTGGCGCCCGTATTAAGAACAGATTCGTGTATCCACCCGGAGTTCAGAGCTAATGTGGAACAGAACCTGGATCTTATTTTGTCGCATCCAATGCTAACCAGTTTCCAGTTCGTAAGACCGGCCGAGGCGATCAGACTCCTCAGCTAGCCTGGCAAGGGTAAAAGTTGCATGGACATTGATGCTTACCTGCGACGAATCAAATACCGCGGCTCGCTGGCTCCCAGCGGGCAAACTTTGCGAGAGTTGCAAGTGGCGCACTTGTACAGCGTCCCTTTTGAGAACCTAAGTATTCATTCAGGGCAGCCTATTATCCTCCAGGACGACGCGTTGTTCGATAAGATTGTGGTGCGGCGACGAGGCGGCTTCTGTTATGAATTGAATGGCCTCTTTGCAGCTCTGTTGCGCGCGCTCGGTTTCAAAGTGGCCATGCTTTCAGCGGAAGTGGCAAATGGGGAAGGAGGTTTCAGTCCCGATTTCGCCCATATGACGTTGATGGTTACGCTCAAAGAGCGTTGGCTCGCCGATGTCGGCTTTGGCGATTCCTTCCGCGAGCCGCTGCTGCTTGATTGTGACCAGGAACAGGTGCAGGGTGAGCGAGCTTACCAGATCGTTCCCGATGGGAATTACCTTATCCTGAGGCAGCGCGAAAATGGTGCTGAATGGAAAGATCAGTATCGCTTTACCTTACAGCCCCACAGATACGCCGACTACGCTGAAATGTGCCACTATCAACAAACCTCGCCGCGGTCACATTTTACCCAGGCGCGCATCTGTACACGGGCAACCGCAGACGGACGTATTACCCTGAGCAAGATGCGGCTTATCACAACCTTAAACGGCAAACAACGAGAGGAACGAGAACTGACGAACGAGGAAGAGTACGCGTCCGCATTGCAGGAGCATTTTGATATTGTAATGACAGGCTAACGCCGCAGTATTACCCGCAGCTACTGGATGCGAAAAGTTGCAATGTCTAATAAAGAATCCCCAATGATGGCATATTCACCCGGCGCCAACTGGCGGTTGGGATGTATCTCCATGTAGTTTAGGAACAACGATCTACCTTTGCCTATTTCGACGGGCAAGCGCTCCAGTAATCGATATTCCAATCGTATGCTTTCATTCTCCAACGGAGAATATCCCTTCCGTCCCTTTGTGCTGATTACCGTGAAGCGCCGCGTGCCGTTGTTGCTTTTCAGTTGGACCAGCTGATGAGGAGGCGGATCCCATCTATCCGCGACAAACACATAGAAGCTTGGATTGCCGGCACTCAGGACAATCACTGCCTTCGAACCCTTCAGCTTCGCGTAACTTAATTTGTCCCTGGGCGCAACCACAAATGGGTTAACCGAAGTAATACCCGGTTCAAATGGCAACGGCACAAATCTGTCCTGAGCATTCTTGTAATAGACCCGCGTCACGTCATTGGGGATATCAGTGGATTGAAAGGAAGCACGGGGGTGGCTAGCGGCATCCGCGATTAGCAAACCCAGAGCGAACACAGGAAGCGGAAAGATTGCCAGAACGAAAATCAGCCCCGGAAATGTTCGCTCATGCTTAATCACCATCGCGTTTCGCCTGGTGTTTCATACAATAAGTAGAAAAGCTGCCCGTTTGCCATTACAATCCCCTCGATTCTTCAAAGGCCTCCCCGGTGTAGCTCAGAAAGGAGACTAACAATGCGAAGGATTTACTTGCTACTCGGACTTGCTGTTTTGATAAGCAGTTCCGTAGCCGCACAGCAACCTGCACGAAAAGCGTCTGGCAACTCTCCGGCACAATCTGATCTGAAACCTGTATATCAAAGATGGCTGGGCGAGGATGTTGCGTACATCATCACGCCGGAAGAAAAGCGAGCGTTCCTGATGCTTAGCTCCGACGACCAGCGCGAGCAGTTCATCGATGTCTTCTGGCGCAGGCGTGACACGAATCCGGCCACCCGCGAAAACGAATATCGCTCCGAACATTATGCGCGTATCGCCTATGCCAACCAAAACTTTGCCTTCGGCGATGTGGCCGGCTGGCAAACCGATCGCGGCCGCATCTACATTACCCATGGCAAACCCGATGAGATACGGAAGAGCACATCGGGAGAAGTCTGGCTTTATAGGTACGCGCCGGGACTGGGACACAACATAGAAGTTGAGTTTGTAGATGTGAACGGCACGGGCAATTATCGGCTACGATTGCCGAATCACCCATAAGCTGCCTCACCTGAGTAGCAGGAGTGCCCAGGCAGGGATTGGTCAGAACTTTCTCGGCGTGGTTCCTTCGCATTCCCCCAAGTGGAGCTGCTAACTGGGCTCTTAGACCCTGCCTTGCCGATCCGGGCTCCGTACGGGGCAGTGGCGAGTGAGCATGAGGGAATTAAAAGATACATTATTCTCTGTCGAAGTAATCCTGGTCGTTATCCCGGCAAGCTCTTACTAACCGCTCAAATAAAACAGGGATGGAGAACGAATTGCAAAGCTCTCGACAACACTCGCGGAAACGGGGGTTTTTGAATCCACATGTAGTCAGAGGAATTTCCTTCTGGACGACAAGCACGTGTGTCCTGGTGGCTGTGGTTTCCTGTCTGCTGGCCATCTGGAAATTTACCGGAACCGACGCGTTATGGCGGACAGTGGCAACCTGCGCGGTGATTGGAATGGGCACCGTTGCCTTCTACTGGATTAATACTCTCTTCGGTCACCCTCTGGAATAGCGCAACCCGCATGGTCCTCAAAACCCAGACACTGCTGAGAATATTTTTCGGCGTGGCGGCCTGCTCATGGATGCCTCATTGGGCTTGTCATTACTACCGGCTTGAAACCCAGAGTGCTTTTGTTGTTGGCTCGTGGTCTTTCTCTCCCGTGGACAGCAGTGTTTCTCTTATCATTTACAGCGCCCTGGTCACACTGAATCTTCTCGCGATCTCCGCCGAAAGATATTGGGTCATCGCGGCAGCGCTGACAGGAATTGGCCATCTCGCTATTGGATCGCTCCACGCGTATCGGCTGATGCATCCCTTCACCTTTGAGGTGTTTGGCTATTCGTGGACCTCCGGGGCTTCCTTGCGAGAGGCACTGATAGTTATTCCGTTTGGCTTACTCTCACTATTCGTAGCTATCTCAGTCAGGACTGAAAAACTTCGTAGCTGACGATCCCCGGGTGCGTTAGACTTCTTCCCATGGAGCGATCTGTTTTGCGCATGGATGCCCTAAGCGTATTAGACGAGGTGCTGGCCGAAAATCGCACCGCGAGATTAATCGATGACCACATCTACTCCGTGCTTCCGGATGAGATCGGCAGGCATCATTACGATAGAAGATCAACCGCGTATGATCTGGTGGTTGGCACTCGTTTGTATAACTCAGTAATGTGGGGGAGTTCTCCGCTCGATTACATCGCATTTGCCCGTCAGGCTGTCGAGTCGAATCTCGAGGGAAGATTTTTGGATGCCGGTTGTGGCTCAATGCTTTTTACAGCGCGAGCTTACCTGGATTGCAAACGCCAAATCATTGCGTTTGATCAGTCATTAGCCATGCTGCGCCGGGCGCGGAAGAAACTGTTAAAGTTCGCCGGCTTCATGCCGGAACATATCCTGCTCTTGCAAGCCGACTTGAGCGACTTACCTTTTCGAGTTGCCAGTTTCCACACTATTCTTCTTCAGAATGTACTGCATCAGTTCGAAAAGGCGGCAGCTTTGATTCCGAACCTCAAAGAGTTACTTGTCGAAAACGGGCACTTGTTTCTTACCAGCCTGGTGGCAAATAACCGCCTTATTGGAGATCATTACCTCAAGGCGCTTTATGCAACGGGAGAGTTCGTTCGTCCGAGAACCAAGCTCGAATTGCGAGAATTATTGGACCGGGCCCTGGGCCAGGAGATAAGTTACCGGACCAGGGGAAACATGGCATTCATAACAACTATGTGTTAACTGTCTTCTAAACTAGAGCGCTGATCGTTTGGCCGGCAGGCATGATTACGGGAACATAGTGTCACGCAAGCGAGCCGTGAAACCTGCGAACGGTTGGCCGCATGTAGACTCATAAGAAGGGCGATGCATGAGTTTCCGTCTGGGCGCGATCGTGTTTTTTCTCCTGCTGTGGGGGAATGCCGCTTATGCCCTTCCCTGCGCCAGATTGAAGTCACACCCGGACGCCTGGGTTACCGCGCAAGTTGATGCTCTGGTCCTCGCCGCGCGCCGGGCCTACGAGAGAGAAGAAGCGCTGCCGGCCTACGACAGGGTACTCGACGGCATCGCCAACACAATCCAGCGATGCAAGCTCAGGCAGGAGTATGGGTTCCTCAGCCGCTATCAGGAATTTGTCGAGTACATCGCCGCCTTGTCCCTCGAACGACAACCCGATCATGAGCTTGGCTTTGTCGTTCCCGACAAACAATACTTCGCAGAAACTTACCAGTACGTGCAAATCCCCGAGTTCCTGTTGGACCAGAGCTTCCTCCGACTGGTCAGTCGCTACGAGACCCTGGATCGGGCAAAGTCTTTTCTCCGGCTGCTTAACTTGAAAAGAGGGCCTTCCGATCAACTTATCTTTTTCAGCTACACGTCCCGGCATCTGGGAACCCCGGACAACGACGACAGCTACCGGCGCCTCTTGATCGTCGTTCCCGGAAATACGGAGAAAAGCGTGCCGGAAAAGTGGGTTCAATTCGGGGTCACTGATCCGGGGGTTCGTACGCGTACCCGCAACGTCTCAGTCGTGTCAGCGCTTCCCGGTCCCGGTAGCACATCAAACATTTACTTTAAGGACTTCTTCCGCACGTATCGCCGTGACGGTTCGATCAGCATCAACGGGCGTTGGGAGCTGGGCCATGGCGATGACAACTGCGTGCAATGTCACAAGAGTGGCATCCTCCCCATCTTCCCCGGGAAGGGCAGCGTGACTCCGAACGAGCAGCAGGCAGTGTTAGCGGTTAATCAACGTTTCCTGAGTTACGGCTCTCCCAATTTTGGCAAATATCTGGATCCGGCCAAATTTGGCCCAGGCCTTAGCAACGCCAGCTGGGATGATCGCCGGCAACGCTTCGGCGCCGGCTTTGACGAAACAGTGGTGGGACGCGCGATGGCGTGTGCCGCCTGCCATCATCAAGAGCGTCTGGGCTCGCTCAACTGGCCCATGGATCGGGTCGTGATCAGCTCGTACATCAAAGGCGGCCAAATGCCACGGGGCTACACGCTCCAAACCGCCGCCCGCAGCGAACTGTATGCGAAGTTGATCCAGGAGTACTTTTCAACCGACGCCGCCCATCCCGGCATTCTGAAGTCCTGGCTTTTAGGTAAAGCCCAATAGGACGCTTTTCTTGTTTTGAGCGAAACGATCAGTGTGGCCTGCCGGGAAAAAAGAGATCGTGAGCCGAGAGCGAAGATCAATCATTGCAACCCTGCTTCGTAGCGCGCGTCTGCTTTGCCCTGC
This sequence comes from Pyrinomonadaceae bacterium, assembly GCA_036506395.1. Taxonomy (GTDB): domain Bacteria; phylum Acidobacteriota; class Blastocatellia; order Pyrinomonadales; family Pyrinomonadaceae; genus DASXRU01. Next base: position 14,244 of record DASXRU010000086.1, read on the forward strand.
TTGCGGCCAATCATCAATCGTCCAGCGCCCTTTCCAAATCAAACATCATTGCACGTCGTGCAATGCTTTGTTCAAGCGCGAGGATGGGTTCTTCGTGGGAGCAATCCTTGCGAATGTGGTCACGACGGAACTGATTATTCTGGTCGTTTACATGATTTGCCTGCTGACGATCAGGCAACGCGATCAGCTAATATTAACAATTCTCTTTCTCGTGGGCGTTTCATTCCCGCTGGCTTTTTATCATCATAGCTGGAGCTTCTGGCTTGGCTTTGATTATTTCGTCGAGTCGTTGCCAAGGTACGTGGAGGGTGCGCCAGAGTGAAGAGAGTGAAGAGGAAGGTGCTATGAAACCAGGTCAGGAGAATCAGTCTATGTCTTATGCTCGGTTGGTCACGCCGCGCACGTTGGCGACGATAAGTATCGTTACATTGATGGCTGGTTGCGGGCTTTGGCTGGCGGCAATGATGACCGCAGTAAACGCCCAGCAGCAATATGACGCCGGCCTCTATTCAGGTTTGAAGTGGCGCATGATTGGGCCGTTCCGCGGCGGCCGCGTCAATGCGGTCAGCGGCGTGCCGGGCCAACCAAACACCTTTTATTTCGGCTCGGTTGGAGGTGGGGTTTGGAAATCGACCAACTCCGGCAGGACCTGGACGCCGGTGTTCGACTCGCAGCCCGTTGCCTCCATCGGCGCCATCGGTGTGGCGCCTTCCAATCCGAGTATCGTTTATGTCGGTACCGGGGAAGCCGATATGCGCGATTCGATCTCCTTCGGCAACGGGATGTACAAATCCTCCGACGCCGGGAAGACCTGGACCCACATCGGCCTGGATGGCACGCGTCAGATTGGCCGCGTTGTTGTCGATCCGAAGAATCCGAACATCGTGTTCGTCGCCGCGCTGGGCCACGCGTATGGCCCCGGTCCCGATCGCGGCGTCTATCGCTCGCGTGATGGCGGCGCGACGTGGCAGAAGGTCCTGTTCAAGAATGACGACGTTGGCGCCGTCGATCTGGCTTTCGATCCGAACAACTCGCAGATCATTTACGCGACGTTGTGGGCCACGCGACGGCCGCCTTGGTTCATTTATGCACCGGCAAATGGTCCCGGCGGCGGTATTTTCAAGTCAACGGATGGCGGCACCACATGGCAGCCGCTGACCAGCGGTCTCCCTACGGAGAAACTAGGCCGCATCGGCATCGCGGTCGCGCCCACGAACCGCAATCGCCTCTACGCAATCGTCGACGCCAAAGACGGTGGCCTCTATCGGTCCGATGACGCAGGTGCCACGTGGACCAGAATCTCCAGCGACAATCGCATCTGGGGACGCGGCTGGTACTTCTCCAAAGTTACCGCCGATCCCAGGAACGCTGACAGCGTTTACGTAATGAACACGTCGGTTTACAAGTCTCTGGACGCCGGTAAGCATTGGACGGCGATTAAGGGGGCACCCGGCGGCGACGATTATCATCAGCTCTGGATCTATCCTGACGATCCGAGCCGCATGATTGTCGCGAGCGATCAGGGCGCGATTGTGACTGTCGACGGCGCCGCGACCTGGAGCTCGTGGTACAACCAGCCCACCGCGCAGCTTTATCACGTGGCCGCCGACAATCGGTTTCCCTACTGGGTAACAGGACCGCAGCAGGATAGCGGCGCGGTGGGCACACCGGCGCGCAGCGGTCACTCCGAGATTTCGATGCACGATTGGAGTGGCGTGTGCGCGGGTGGCGAGAGTGGCTACACAGCGCCTGATCCGCTGCACCCGGAGATTCTTTTCGGTGGCACTGTCACGCGTTGCAACGTCATCACGGGGGCCACACAAAACGTTTCCCCTGAGCGGGGTGACCCGGCAACATTTCGGCACGCCTGGACCCAGCCTCTCGTGTTTTCTCAGGCTGATCCGCGCGCGCTCTATTTTGGTAATCAATTTGCTTACAAGACGACGAATGGCGGGGAAAGCTGGACGCAGATTAGTCAGGATCTGACTCGGGAGGATCCAGGCGTGCCCTCCAATCTGAACGAAGCCGCCGCCGCGGACGCACCGGAGGGTAAACGGCGCGGCGTAGTGTACACGATTGCTCCTTCACCGCTGCGGGCATCGATGATCTGGATCGGTACCGACGATGGATACATCCAACTGACCAGGGACGATGGCAAGATCTGGCAGAACGTGACGCCGCCCGCCCTGACGTCCTGGAGCAAAGTGGTGATGATGGATGCGTCGCACTTCGATGTGAACGAAGCTTACGCGGCGGTGGAGCGGCATCAACTGGAAGATTATGAGCCGTACATCTATCGCACGCGCGACGGCGGCACAAGCTGGCAGAAGATAGCGAATGGTTTGCCCGCCGGCGTTTACGTGCAGACGGTCAAGGAAGATCCGCGACGTCGCGGACTATTGTTTGCGGGCACAGAGCTGGGCGTCTTCGTCTCGTTCGACGACGGAGATCACTGGCAGTCTTTGCAGCTTAATCTGCCGCCGGCCTCCGTGCGCGACCTTGTCATCCACGAAGACGATCTAATCGTCGCTACGCACGGGCGGGGCTTCTGGGTGCTCGACGACATCACTGCGCTGCGTCAGATCAATGACGACGTTGCGAAGTCCGATGCATTTCTCTTCCACCCGGCAGACGCCATCAATATGCCGCCCGGTAGTGACAACGGCACGCCGCAGCCTCGCGATGAGCCTCTCGCAGATAACCCGCCGTATGGCGCCCTCATTGATTACTACCTGGGGTCGGCGGCTTCCGGTCCCGTTATCCTTGAGATCCTGGATCCATCTGGAGAGATAATTCGCCGCTATTCAAGCGCGGATCCGACTCCTCTGGTGGATCCGGATACCCTCAACATCCCAGCCTTTTGGAGGCCCACGCCGGCGCCTCTTTCGGCTGGCGCGGGCATGCATCGTTGGGTTTGGGATCTGCGGCCGACTCCTCCTGCTCCGCGCCCTGGCGGTGGCGGCGGAGGTGGTGGGGGCGGCTTCGGCAACCGTGGTTCAACGGTCCTGCCAGGAATTTATACGATTAGATTGGTGGTCAATGGCCGGAACTATGCGCAGCCCATCACAGTGAAGATGGACCCTCGCATGAAATGATCAGAGGTTCCGGTCGCCGGGAACCTGCTGCGGTTGGGTTCTGCGGGTCCAGGTAACCAGCTTGCTATCACTGGGAGCGCGGGCGCCCTCGCCCGCAATGAGCGCGAAGCGCGAAGAATAAATTAAGATACGGTCTTCTGTTTGGAAAAAGGCCGCGCTTGCGGCGTGATGCGGGCGAGGGCGCCCGCGCTCCCAGTAAAACCGCGCCTCCAAATTCGAAACTGCATCAATGCACGCGTTTGACTACTCTTCTTCAGCCCGCATCAGGGCTTTGGCGCGGCTGGCGCGGCTGCGGGCGGCATGTTGAACTTTGAATTATCGACGGGCACGTTAAGTTTGATCTCAGTGTACTTGCGCGTTGACACCAGGCCCGGCTCGACCGAGGAAACGCGCACGGTGAATGGAAGCTTCACGCCGTCCACGTCACGATAGTCCTCAAAATCAATCTGCTCTGGTATTACCGCTATCGGCGTTTCCGTATAAGTGATGCGCCGAAGCAATAGACCCGACTCGGCATCGAAGAACAGACGCTCGCGTTTATTGTCGACGGTCCTGCCCCCGATGATGAAGACGTCGCGGTCGCCGATCTTATCTTTGCCTCCCATCCGCGTCTGCGCAAACTGCTCCTTGAGTTTGATGTTGCGGTAGAACACAAACACCGATTTCAAATCGTCCAGAACTGGGTTCATGAGTTCGTTGACGCCTCGAGGGCTTTTCTCCCATGCCACCCTGCCATCAAATCCTCGTTCGATTGTTCCCTGTTGAGAAACAACATTTACGTAGAACTTGTCAGGAGCTGCCTGGTAAACCTGATAAGGTAAGGCCACACCGTTGAAGCCCGTATAGGTTCCCGTCATCACGCGCGTTTTCATCTCATCAATCGCCGCTGGTCCCCCGATGGCGTCGGTATACTTCGCCAGGATTTGATCAACGGTTGGCAGCGACGGCCTGGCCGCCGCTGCCGGCGCCGGCGTTGGGCTGGCCTGACCTGCCGCGGGCCGCGGCGCTTCGGGTCGCGGCGACGGTGAAGGCAGAGGCAGGGAGGGAATGCTCATCGGCGACGTGCGGCCCCGATGGCAGGTATAGCAACTAACAGCAGTGTCACCCCGGAAGTTGTCCTTGTTAATACCAAGAACCATCCTCATCATCGAGCGCGCTGTCACCTTTTCTTCCTTGTCGTCGGCTTCCCAAACCCAGTTGTTGCCGCCTTTGTTCACATGACAGAAGTCACACCGCTTCCCGAGTGAAGCAGCCACGAAGTTCATCACTGTGCCCAATTGCGAGTCAGGCAGGCCTTTGAGCACCTGAATGTTCTTGCGCGTTTGCTCAACTGTTTTCTCTTGTGGCGCGGTTGGCGGCGCCGGAGTCTGTGCCGGTTCCGGTAAACCCAGACTGGATAATGAGACAGTAAGTTCATCCCTGGCCGGCAATGATTTCTGCGCGCGAACTTGATTTATTAGCAGGAGACAGTTGGCGCATGTCAGCGCGATGACAAGGAGTCTGAGTATCTTTGTCTTCATTTTCGCTCCGCTGAGGTCACTAAGGACCTGACAGCCCCGGCACTAATGGGCCGCGGGCCGCAGGAACAAAACACCGTGTGATTTTTTTGGGGAGAACAGCTTAATCGGGACGCTGTTATAGACCGAATCGATCCCTTGATGCAATAGCGGCGTTTATTCGGATTTTTTCGCGGGAATCAAACTGTCGAATGACTTATAGATTTGAAGATAGATTTGCGTCTCGCGCGGTACCAACGTCCGCCATGCTGAGCCACCGCGCTGGATGTAGCCCGGCAACTTTGCGGCATTTGAATTGTAGCCGGCGGCCATTAGCTCCCACTCGGTCGCGAGCTTTGCATTCAGCGCATACCTGACATCTTCGTTTGCCGCGAGATCGTTCCAGGTGTCTTGCATGTATAACAACATTGCTTCCAGGGCGTTGCCATGGTTGCGCATGCCGGCCACAAAATCGGGATTCAGCCCCGCATTCGGATGCCGCTGCCGCTCCAGCTGATAGGCCCAGGGAATCATCTGCACCATGCCACCAGCCCCGGCCGAACTAACCGAGAAGCGATAGGTCTCCAGCTCATTCAGAGCATAGAGCGAATAGATTTCTTCAAAGAGTGCGATGCGATTCTCCAGGCGAAAGCGATCGTGGTCTATGTGCTCGACAACGCAAAGCCGTTTTGCCACCGGAAGGAGATTAGGCGCAATACTGATCCCTCTATCACGCAGCCGCTTTGCCGCGAGATCAACCATAGTCCCCACATAGGACTGCCCGGCCTTTACCAATTCTGGTGACAGCAACGCCGGGTGCGCTGACGTGTAGTATGCCAGCTCGCGAAACACTCCTCGCCTTTCGATGGGAAACTCAACCAGCAGCGGCAGCAGAGACCGGCCATGGTTGTCGAAGATCGTCACAGCAGTGTTTACGCCGTTTGCGCGCACGATACGAAGCTGGACCGGAGTTCCCAAAGAGGTGGTCAATGAAAGCTCAGCGCCGCGCGTTAGGAACGATTCCTTCGAAAGCGTCAGCAGGTGGATGTTACCGGTTTCGGATTGCAACGCAGCAAGCGTCACATAATCCAGAGCGGGTGACGTCATCGCGGTGAGCGAAGGGCGGGACCTCATCAGGCGCTTGACCTCTGAGATCCTGGTGCGAATCTTAGCCGGGGAAAGCGGTCGCGAAGTTTCTGTTTTTTCGGCCGAAAGACGTGGCCTCTGCGCTGCGCTATCAACAGGCGTGGGGGTCTTTACTGATGGCGCCGAAATCGGACTTGCCGCCGAAGACTTCTGCTGGGCAGATATAACGACGGATCGCGGCCTGGAATCCCCGTCAACCGGGCGGCCGTCCGTTTGTGATTGTGCGTAAGCGGTGCCGCCGGACAGAATCGTCAGCAGCGTCGTCAGGATGGCAGTTTTGGTCATTCTAATCTTCATTATGACAACAAGGCTTCGCCATTTAGCGAAGCACTTAATCAGATTCGCCCAGTAAGAATAGAGTTGTCAACAACTTTCTGCCGCGAGTCGAACTCGTCAAGAGCGGAAGCCGGGGCGGGACAACGGCAGCGTAGAAAGATGATCGCCGATGTAGGTACCTTCCAACTGTAATCGGTAGTGATGAGACCGAAGTCGAGATTCAATTCGCTGGCAACGTGAATTGAAGACAAAAGAGCAACAAGCTGAGGGCATATTGACCGGTGGTGTTCTCTGACAAGACGATCTCGAGGTTAGGGTCGCCTGGCGACTACAATTTGATAACCCTACATGACCTCATTTGGTTCGCATCGGAACCGTAATTGGTGAGTTATCACAAAACAGTCACATTGCCGCTTGTGAGCCTGTTTTTCGAACGTTAGAATGCCAATGACTTCAAGTAGTGCCCCCTCACGCGGTACCCAATAAGAAGAAGTTAGAAAAAGTAAGAAGGAGACGAACACCCCTTTGTCGCCACAGAAAATGTTCCCCTGCATGCTGATCGCATGCTTTGTTCTCGCCCTAATCGCCACAGCTGCTTCCGGGCAAACCGTAGATTCTAATCTTCGACAAGTCAGCGCCGTTCTCGATGCCAGCGCTACAAGAGTTCTGGAGAGCGAGCCCGTAAATGCCTCGGCTGTTTCGATCGAAGAGAGAACTACCCCAAAGCTGAAGAGCCCTTCGGCCAGCCGCCTGGGCCGGTTCGAGCAGTTGCTGTTCGGGGCCATCGAGCAACGTCTCGGCGCGCATTACTCATGGGGAGCTACAGGTCCGAATGTCTTCGATTGCTCGGGATTTGTCTGGAGCAGTTTTCAATCGGCCGGAATAAAGTTTGATCGTGCGAGCGCGCGGAGCCTCTGGTCAACATTTGCTCCCGCGAATAAAGAGGAAGAATCCAAGTTCGGAACTCTGGTGTTTTTCAGCGGCCTGACCCACATCGGAATTGTCGCGAACAAGAACGGTTTCTACCATGCCTCTCGCCATCATGGCGTGGTCTATTCACCCTTTAATGATTACTGGCTTTCACGCATTGACGGTTTTCGTCGAGTTCCCCTTCCGGCACAACTGGCTGAGTAGCTGAGCTCCTTGTCGGGAAAAAGAGGCCGTCGCAGATTTTTGCGGCGGCCTCTTTGCTATTATAGCAGGGCTTGTTTGCGGCAACCCGACGGGTAGCGAAGGCATGGACCCGGTGGTTATCTGCCTCGGTTAGCGAGCGCCCAGATCCTTTGTCCACCAGGATCCACTTGCTCAGGGAGCATTCACAAGCTTGGAAATAAACCCGGCCCGGTTGCCTTCATCGCGGGCTTCCCATACCACCGCAATCTTGTCTATAGCGACGTAGCACATCTGGCCTTCATCGTCCTTCATATGCAGCACGCCGCCTTCGACTTTTATGACGTCGCCCCGCAGGCTCGAAGCCCCGCCACAAAAAATGTCTACTTTGCGACCGACTAGTTTGGAAAGGAATTCTTGCATTTAAGCTCAACCAGCGTTGATTCTCCGTTCAAGTAGGGATGCTCTCTGAGATGTCCGACAAACTTCAGTTTGTCGGTGCTGGCCACTGGAAGACACTTGCGGAAACCGCGACAAACTGTAAAGTTTGTTGGACTAACTTCTGAATGTGATCTGAACCAGAGGCACGACGTCATTGTCGTCCTGCTGGCCACGCTCAAACACCAACAGGTCGTAATACGCGCATCGTGCTCGCGCGGGATACTCGCGGCAGACCCCGGGCCGGGCATGGTAGATCGTGCACCTACGCGTTTCGGGATTCAAAAACTTGCACGCTTTACCAAAGATCGGATCGGCTTTGCGGCGCAGAACACGTTCTTTACCGTTCAACTTCGTGAACCGCTCGCTGGCAACTTCAACCGTCACGCCGAAATGTGCGGCCAGCCGGTTCACGTCCCGCCTGGTCACCTGCACGCGCTCATAAATCGAGCAGCAGTACCCCGGGCATTTCGCACAGTCATAATAACTGCGGGCCTGGTCGTCAGTGGATGTGGTTGCCATGATCGATCTGAATGGGTTCGGTTTCGATGTTCTGCTTTAGAGTTTCGAGCTCAAGGTTTCGCGGATACCGCGGCTTCCCAGCCGTAACTGGAAAAGCTTCATCAACGTCGCTTCGATTTCTTGTACTCCGAAAGTAGCAGTTCCATGAACTCGTCGCGGCGCTCGTACAACCGTTTCGGCGCCCGGGCCTTATGCCTCGCCAGAGCATACGCCGTTATGATCGGCAGCGCCACCGTCGAATCAACGTAGCAGACAACAGCATCGGGCAAACGATCAGGATCGACCTTGCCCCACGACACCGCTTCACCCGGCGTAGCTCCGGAAAGCCCGCCCGTGTCGGGCCGGGCGTCGGTGATTTGAAGAAAGTAATCATGACCGCGCTCATCAATTCCCAACACCTCCTGGATCTGCGGTTCAGTCTGCAGCAGAAAGTTCTTGGGCGAGCCGCCGCCGAGTATGAATACCGCCGAACGTCCTTTTTGTTGCTTGCGGCCCTTCCCTTTTCCGCCAACCGTGTTGCGTTTTGCCGCCAGCACAATCGCCGCCGTCTCATTCACATCCAGCGAGGGATCGAAAGCGAGTTTGTTCCCTTGCAAAGACTTGGCCGCCACGTTCATGCCGATCGAAGAATCGCCGGGTGACGAAGTGTAAATCGGCACCGCGTATTCGTAGGCTGCCGCCAGCAGCGATTTGTTTTTCAGGCCCAGCTTGCGCTCGCGCTCGCGCACGTAACGGCCGCAAAGGTAATGAAACTCGGCCGTGGACATTGCTCGCTGAAATTCTTTGCCTTCGATGATTTTGCGGAAGAACGCGTCGGTGTCCAGCAATACCGAGTAGTCAAAGAATATGTCATAGATGCGCACTACCTCTTCCTGGCGCAGCAGGATGTCGGAGGTTTGCGCGTTGCCGAGGTGCATCGACAGGCCGATGCCAAAGTGCGCGTCGTGATAAAGATTCGCGCCTGTCGAAATGATCCAGTCAATGAAGCCCGCCTGAATCAGCGGAATGAGCGCCGAGATTCCCAGGCCCGCCGGCGTTAAGGCGCCGGTCAGGGAAAGCCCAACTGTAACTTCCGGCTCGAGCATCTTCTGCGTGAAGAGCTGGCAGCTTTCACGCAAACGGGCCGCGTTGTAGGCAAGGAAAGATTCATCGACCAAATCGGCGAGCGCAGTATTCGGAGTAATCGGAGCAGGATCAATTCTTCTTCCGCCCAGAAGCTTGCTTGTTTTCTTTGGCATTCTGTTTTCTTGAGTTTTCGTTCCCCTCCCCCTGGGAGGGGCTAGGGGAGGGCTTATGGCACGCCCACTCAAAAGCATCTACGCGCGGGCTTTAAGCCCGCGCGTGAATATCTTGTTCGTGTTCCGGTTGTAACTTCGTCCCTCCCCTAACCCCTCCCATGGGGAGGGGAATAAGTGGAATAGCCCTCCTGACAGTCGGGCTTTGCTTTTAGTCGCGTTGTTGGGCCTGGCGTTGCGCCAACTTGAGGCGCACCCGTCCAATACGCCGGTCGTCGGCCTCAAGCACTTCTACGTCGAGACCGCGGAACGTCAGACGCTCGCCCGGCCGTGGCACGCAACCCTTTACCCCGATGACCAGTCCGGCAATTGTGGTGAAGTCGTCGTCTTCGATCTCCATATCGAAGATCCGCTCGATCTTTCCGATTTCAGTCGAGCCGGAAACCTCGTAGTAGCCCTCGCCCACTTCAACGATCTCGGAAGCGTCTTCGCCATTGGTGAACTCATCTTCAATCTCGCCGACGATCTCTTCGAGAATATCTTCGACGGTGACCAGGCCCGCGACCCCGCCGTACTCATCGATAACCATGGAGAGCTGCACCCGGGCTTTCTGCATCTCTTCGAGCAAGTCGGCGACCGGTTTGGTCTCCGGCACAAAGTACACGGGCCGCACAAACTGAGTAATCGGCTCCCCGGCCTTGTTCTCCCGCCAGCATTGCAGGAGATCGCGGAAGTGAATGATGCCCTCGACGTTGTCGATTTGATCGCGATAGACCGGCAGACGCGAATGCTTCGATTCAATGATCAGATCGCGTGCCTCGCCAACGGTTGCTTGTTTGGGCAGGGCCACGATTTCGGTCCGCGGGGTCATCACTTCGCTGACCCGAGTGTCGCCAAATTCTATGATCGAGTGGATCAGCTCGCCTTCTTCTTCTTCCAGGATTCCTTCCGCTTCACCCACGTCGATTAGCGCCTGAATGTCATCGCCATTGTCGTCTGCTTCTTCCGCGATCTCTTCCGGTGTCTGGTGCTCCTTGCGCCGGAAGCGGTCAAGAGACTTGTGCCATGGCTCCGCCGCGAACGTCAGCATGCGATAAAACGGCCGCAGCAGAGGCAGAAGGAACAGGAGCTTACCTTCGGGATCGCGCAGCGAGATTACGCGCGGAATAAACTGTCGAAAAATTCCGGCGATCAAGAGGCCGGCCGGCAAAGCCACAAAAACAAACTGAGGTGGCGGAAATAATCTACGTGAAATCGAGGTGACCAGCACCGCGAAGGCAATCAGCAAGATCTGAATCGCCGCTGAAAGGGTCAGGCTGAACCGCGTGCGGTTCTCCAGTATTTCTCGGAGAAAAGGCGTGGAGCGAGCGGTGGGATGATCTTCGGCTTCCCCGATGAGGCGGTGTAAACCAACGTCGCTGAGCTGCCCAAAAGCCATATCGACCGTGGCCAGGAACGTCAGCGCGACCAGCAACAATCCGGTAATCGCTAATTCAATTTCCATCGTTGGTTAGCCGTGTCAGTATACTGCTGGGCGCCTGCTTCCTATATCCGCAGCCGGCGCCGAAGCCGCAATTCCATCCGGTTCATTTCCCCCTCGTCGGTCTCATGATCGTACCCGCAGAGATGTAAAAGACCATGGAGGATTAGCTGCGACACCTCTTCGTCAAACTGCAGGTCATGTTCCACTGCTTGCCGCGCCGCCTGCTCAACCGAAATCACCACGTCCCCCAGGCTCAAGCCTTCCAGCTTTTCAAACTGATCCTGCTCGGCGGGAAAAGAAAGCACATCCGTCGTCTCGTCCGTTCGCCGCCAGCGCCGGTTGAGTTTGCGCATGATACGGTCCGAGACAAAAACGATGGTCACGCCCCCGGCATCGACCGGCATAACCCGCAGTGCTTTTCGCGCGAACGCCTGCCAACGTACGCAGTCAAGTGGCAGTTTGCGTTGCCGGTTGACGACTTCAATCATCGCTCAACGGCGCCGGCTCCTGACTTTAGATTTCACTCTTCCGGGACTGCACCTCGTAAGCCTTGATGATCATCTGCACCAGCTGGTGACGCACGACGTCCTTTTCGTCGAAATAGACGAATTCAATGCCCTCGATGTTGGCCAGCACGCGTTCAGCCTCCACCAGGCCGCTCCTTTTTCCGGTGGGCAAATCGATTTGCGTTACGTCGCCGGTAATCACCGCCTTCGAGCCGAAACCAATGCGCGTGAGAAACATCTTCATCTGCTCGCTGGTGGTGTTTTGCGCTTCATCCAAAATAATGAAAGCGTCGGAGAGCGTGCGGCCGCGCATGAAGGCCAGCGGCGCAACTTCGATGATGCGCTTTTCCAACAGTCGAGTGACGCGCTCGTAATCAATCAAATCAAACAGCGCATCGTAGAGCGGTCGCAGATACGGATCCACTTTGTCCTGCAGGTCGCCGGGGAGGAAGCCGAGTTTCTCGCCCGCCTCCACTGCCGGGCGCGCCAGCACGATGCGATTCACCTGCTTCTGCATCAGGGCCTGCACCGCCATCGCCACCGCCAGGTAGGTTTTCCCTGTGCCCGCGACTCCGACGGCAAAGACCACGTCCTTTTCCTGGATCGCTTCGATGTAGTGACGCTGGTTCGCGGATTTCGGGGCCACCTGTTTTTTGCCGGCGGGATTGAAACGGGCCTTCGTAAAATAATCGCGCAGGCTGTACGCGCGATCCTCTGCGATTTGGGTGAAGGCTTCGCGCAGTTCGCGGTCAGTGAAGTGTTTGCCTTCAGTAAAGAGCTGGCCGAAGTCCTCCAGAATGCGCTCGACGGTTTTTACGTCTTTAGGATCACCATCGACAGTCAGGTTCTGGCCGCGGGCGTTAATGCGCACATCCAGCAGCGACTCGAGGTATTTGATGTTCTGGTCGTGAACGCCGAAAAGCGTCTCCAGGCCTCTGGGTGGAAGTTCGATCTGCTTCAAAAGCTACTGCTGTCTCCTTGCAAGCGAGCGGATGATGGAGGCCAGGAGGCTGGAGGAGCGGAGTTGCGGAGAAGTGTCTGGCATACGAGCAGCATCGACGCTACTACACGGCCAGCGGGAGTGTCAACCGCAGCAAAAGAAAGGTTTGTTCCCGTGTTGCTAACTGAAACAACGAGCTTTACAAGCGGCTCGCTTGCCTTGACACTCCCTGATCGCATACCTATACTCCGAGGCTTGCACTTGCGCCCATGAGGGTAATGATGGGCGCTAAGTAATATACGAGCAAAGATTGAAATCAGTAGAGTTCTTATGGAGTTTTTGAATGCCTAATCATAAATCGGCAAAGAAGCGGGTGCGCCAGAACGAAAGGCGGCGGCAGATTAATCGCGGCAATCGCACGCAATTGCGCACCTCGCTCAAGAAGCTCGGCGAGGCTGTCGCCGGTGGCAATGCCAGGGAGATTAGCAACTCCCTTCCCGAGACAATTTCCACCATCGATAAAGCTGTGCAGAAAGGCGTCCTCCATCGCAAGGCCGCTGCGCGCCATAAATCGCGCCTGACGATTCGCGCAAATCAGGCCAGCGCGAAGTAATTACCAATCAACGTTCAGAAGCACTGAGGCGAATCGGATCTTCCGGTTCGCCTCAGTTTTTATTTCTCGGGAGGGAAAAGCCAATGGCTCATCACTACCAGAATATCGATGAGATTGAAGCCGTTGTGCGCGGTTTTGAGGATTGCAGCACCGGTAAAGACGACTTTACTCATGCAGGCCACCTGACAGTTGCTGCGTGGTACCTCCACAACTACGCCTTCGAGCAAGCTGCCGACCGGATGCGGGCAGGCCT
>DASXRU010000087.1:0-10179 GCA_036506395.1 Pyrinomonadaceae bacterium
AATCTCGAAGCCTGGTTCGATCACGCCGCACACGAAGTTCAAGGCGGAGGCGTATGTGCTGACGAAGGAAGAAGGAGGGCGCCACACGCCGTTCTTCACGGGGTACCGGCCGCAGTTCTACTTTAGGACCACGGACGTGACTGGGGTGGCGCACTTGCCGGCGGGAGTGGAGATGGTAATGCCGGGAGACAACGTGCAGATGGAGATAGAGTTGATAGCGCCGATAGCGATGGAGAAGGGGTTGCGGTTCGCGATTCGCGAAGGTGGCCGCACGGTGGGTGCGGGCACGGTGTCGGATATTGTTGAATAGCTGGCATTGCCGATTTCCGATTTCCGATTGCCAATTGCCGATTTGAAAAGCGGGCGGGCAGCGATGTTGCAATTAATCGGAAAGGGCATTCGGAAATTGGCAATCGGCAATTGGAAATGAAAACGAGGAATTATGCCGCGGGATAACATTGTGCTTCAGTGCGGTGACTGCAAGAGTCGCAACTACGTCACTACCAAGAACAAGAAAACGACTACGGAACGGCTTGCGTTTAGCAAGTTCTGCCGGCGCTGTCGTAAGCATACTGAGCATAAAGAGACCAAATGACATTTCCCATTTCCAATTGCCGATTTCCAATTGGCATTTCGGTAGCGGGCAATCTGCAATCGAAAATTGGCAATCGGCAATGTCCGGAGGGGTATAGTGTCAACGGTTAGCACGTCGGTCTCCAAAACCGAAAGTCCGGGTTCGAATCCTGGTACCCCTGCCAGCACAACAGCGGGAGGATTGGAATAGAATAGAGTGGCGAAGAAGATCGGAAAAATTGAAATTGCTGCGGACGTGATTGAGCCCGAGACTGAAGCCTCAGGCGAGCGCGCCGGCGATGTGCCACCGGGTGCTCCACCGCCTCGTATGACCCGTTTCGAAGCGGGAGGAGAAGGCGGCGGAGGTCGTCGTGAGCGCGGCATAGTTGCGCGCCAGAGCTTCTTCGCGCGCCTGGGACAGTTTCTCCGGGATACGCGATCAGAAATGAAGCGCGTGTCGTGGCCTACCGCGCGGGACGTAAAGAATACGACGCTGATTACACTGGTCGCGGTGGTCTTTTTCGCGGTCTATCTCTTTGCGGTAGATCACGTGTGGGCCTTTCTAATAACGCAACTCGATCATTTATTGAACAAGCTAACGGGCGTGGCCTAATGGATAAGGAAGCTCTTTCAATGAGGCAGTGGTACATACTTCATACATACTCCGGGCATGAAAAGAAGGTGCGCGAAAGCCTGAAGGCGCGCATTCGCGACACTGATCTCGAGAGCGAGATTACCGAGGTGCTGGTACCGACCGAGACCGTTGTCGAGATGCGTGGCAACAAGCGGATCGAGTCTTCGCGCATGTTTTATCCGGGCTATGTACTGGTGGAGATTGAGTGCGACGAACGCGGCCACATACCCGACAACGTATTTCACGCGATCAAGTCGACTCCCAAGGTTACCGGCTTTGTGGGGGGTCACAATCCGACGCCCCTAACATCGCAGGAAGTCGATCAGATTGTACATAACGTAACGGAGGCCGCCGAAAAGCCCAAACCGAAATTCTCCTACGCGTCGGGCGAGACGGTGCGCATCAAGTCCGGGCCATTCCAGAGCTTTACCGGCAAGGTTGAAGAGGTTAACGAGGACAAATCGACATTGAAGGTTACGGTTACGATTTTTGGACGCTCGACGCCGGTGGAATTGAACTTTCTGGATGTCGAGAAGGTTACCTTCACGGAAGAAGAATAAAGTCATTGGCGATTTCCAATTTCGGATTGCCGATTGGTGCCAGGGGGCTGTTGAGTAATAGGAAATGATTTGAATCATGGCAAAAAAGATTACCGGATATATCAAGCTTCAGGTGCCCGCGGGCAAAGCCAACCCGGCGCCGCCAATCGGTCCGGCGCTCGGTCAGCATGGCGTCAACATTATGGAATTCTGCAAAGCCTTTAATGCAAAAACTGCGCAGATGGATCCCGACCTTAAGATTCCGGTCGTGATCACGGTTTATGCCGATCGCTCGTTTACCTTTGAAACAAAAACGCCGCCGGCGGCGGATCTTCTAAAGAAGGCAGCGGGAATTCCTAAGGGTTCGGGCAATCCCAAGCGGGAGAAAGTCGGCACGATTGCACGCGCCAAGGTCGAAGAAATTGCGAAGACGAAAATGCCTGACCTGAATACGACTGATTTGCAAAGTGCCATCAGAACCATCGAAGGCACGGCCCGCCAGATGGGGCTGACGGTGGAGTGATTACCTATCACCGAATGCTAATTGCCAATTGGCACTAGCGTGGCTGGTCGATAAAGTTTAGAGGGAGGGAATTCAAGCGGGTTTTAGGTTTTCAAATCGGAAATCGGAAATCGGCAATTGAAAATCCCGTACGCACCTCGGAGGCAACAATGAAAAAGCGTGGAAAGAAATATCGCGCGGCTCTGGAAAAGATCGAAGCAACGCGAAAGTACAGTCTGGAAGAGGCTGCGCAGAAGGTAAAGGAGATCGCCTTCGCCAAGTTTGATGAAACAGTCGAGCTGACTATGTGGCTCGGTGTCGATCCGCGCAAGGCCGATCAGCTGGTGCGCGGCACGCTCGTTTTGCCACACGGACTGGGAAAGTCGAAGACGGTCCTGGTCATCGCCCAGGGTGAAAAGATTAAGGAAGCAGAAGAAGCCGGCGCCGATTTCGTTGGCGGCGAAGATATGGTAACCAAGATCAAAGGCGGCTGGCTGGAATTCGACGCGGTCATCGCCACCCCGGACATGATGCGGCTGGTAGGCGGCCTGGGAAAAGTTCTGGGACCGCGCGGCCTGATGCCCAATCCAAAAACGGGGACAGTTACCTTCGACGTGAAAACGGCGGTGAACGAAACGAAAGCTGGCAAGGTTGAATACCGGGTGGACAAGACCGGCGTGATACACGTGGCGGTGGGTAAGGTTTCGTTCGAAGCAGATAAAATCCGAGATAATACGCGGGCGATACTTGAAGCCGTCGTAAAAGCCAAGCCGGCAACCGCCAAAGGCAAGTACGTCAAGAAGGTGAATCTGGCGTCCACGATGAGCCCGGGCGTTTTGCTCGATGAAGCGGCATATGTGAAACAAGCGTAGGGAGCGAGCGGATGAAGACCAAAGCACAAAAGCAAAAAGATCTGGAAGCCCTGTCCGAGCAGTTTAAGAAGGCCAAGGCAGCAATGCTGGTGAGTTTTCAAAACATGACCGTGCCCAAGGACCAGGAGCTTCGCAACCAACTGCGCGAGGCGGGCGGCACCTATGCAGTGGTGAAGAATACCCTGGCGCGCAAAGCGTCTGAGGGAACAGTGCTGGAGCAGGCAAAAGAGCAGTTCAAGGGCGTGACGGCAGTAGCGCTCAGCACTGGCGATCCGGTGGGCCTGTCAAAGGCCATAACCAAATTCAATAAAGCCAACCCGGATATTTTTACTTTCAAGGTGGGAATCGTAGAGGGCAAGGTAGTGGCGTTGCGCGACATCGAGACGATCGCCAGCCTGCCTTCGAAGGAGGAACTGATTTCAAAAGTCATGTTCCTTATTAACTGCCAGGCGCAACGGCTGGCCACCGTGCTATCGGCCGTCCCCCGCAATCTGGCACTCGTCGTCAAACAAGTTGGCGATCAGAAGGGCGGTCAGACCGCCTGAGAAGTTGCTCGGATCGGATTTGGTTTGCAGATCAGAAATCGAATTTGAGATCCGAGATTTGAAAACAAGCACAGGGCCGGACGCGGAAAACGAGCGCGGCGATTATGTCAGATCGTCCCTTGCGTTTCGGACGTTTTCCCAGTTGCGATGCAGCAACCTGGAAAAGTGTCCCGTGGGTTCTCCTGCTGCGATTGGTAAACCGTAGACAGCAACACTGGAACCCTTTGAGGAGGATGAAAAGGAATCATGGCACTATCGAATCAAGAAATCGTTGACGCTCTGAAGGAGAAAAGCCTTCTGGAGACTTCTGAGTTGGTGAAGATGATTGAGGAAGCGTTCGGCGTATCGGCTGCGGCAGCAGCGGTCGCGGCTGCTCCGGCGGCAGGCGCTGCAGGTGGCGGCGAGTCCGCGGCGGCTGAGGAAAAGACCGAGTTTGATGTCATTCTGCAGGCCGCCGGTGGCAACAAGATCAATGTCATCAAAGTTGTTCGCGAGGTGACTGCGCTGGGGCTGAAAGAAGCGAAGGATCTCGTTGAGGCTGCGCCGAAAGCCGTAAAAGAGGGTGTGTCCAAAGAAGAGGCCGAAACTGTTCGCCAGAAACTGGCGGATGCAGGCGCGACTGTCGAAGTTAAATAGGTGTCAGGTAGTAGGTGCCAGGTGTCAGGCAACGGGCTGAGTGGCATCCGGCATCTCCCATTCGTCACCCGTTGGTTCGCTTGACACTCGCGCTGTTAGTGGTTAACTTGGGGGAGTATTGAGGGCGCTGGCGTTACTCCCGGAAATTTGATTAACAAAATTGAACCGCTTTTTGGTTACTAAGCGGTCAGGGCATTCTGCGCTCTGACCGCGTACGTGTGTTTTGGTTAGGCGACCGACCACCTCAGTCCAAGCCCAGCGGCCGCCCATTGGTTAGTGGCTTAATCGTTTAAGGAAGAACTCATGTCTGAAAATCTACTCGATACAGTCAACAGCGGATTAGGACGACGAACCAGTCAGGCGCCGGAGCGGCACGACTTTTCGAAGATTGCCACTTCCGTGCGCATCCCTAATCTTATTGAAATCCAAAGAGAATCTTATAACCGGTTTCTGCAGATGGATCTGCTGCCCGAAGAACGCGAGAACACGGGCCTGCAAGCTGTTTTCAAATCGGTTTTCCCGATCTCCGATTTTCGCGGCACGGCTACGCTGGACTTCGTCGAGTTTCAAATCGGCAACTGGCAATGCAAGTGCGGCCGACTTGAAGGTCTCAATTACCTGCGCGCCAACTGCAAGAACTGCAGATCGACCATCAAGGTTAATCCGCTTACTCCGGGCGAAACGCTTTGTCACAAGTGCGGCACGTTCAACGCGGTGCGGCCACAGCTCTGCGACAACTGTGGCGAGCCAGTGGGCCTGAAGCACAAGCATGACCAGCAGGAATGCCAGGAGCGCGGTATGAGTTACAGCGTGCCCCTGAAGGTCAAGATTCGTCTGACCGTTTACGATAAGGATCCGGAAACCGAGGCGCTGTCGATTCGCGATATCAAGGAAGAGGAAGTGTTCTTCGGCGAGATTCCGCTAATGACGGACAACGGCACGTTCATCATCAACGGTACCGAGCGAGTAATCGTTTCCCAATTGCACCGTTCGCCCGGCGTCTTTTTCAAACGTGGTCTGATTTACATTGCCAAGATAATTCCCTATCGCGGCTCCTGGGTGGAGTTTGAATACGATCAGAAGAACCTGCTCTATGTGCGGGTCGGCAAGCGCAAGTTCCTTTCCACTATTTTTCTTCGCGCCCTGGGGATCTGGCTGACCAACGACTTCAGCGGCAGATCGTTCCGCACGGATTCGTTACTTGAAGACGCCGTCAAGAATGCTTCGTTCACCGACGAAGACATACTGCGTGCTTTTTACGTAGTTGACGAAGTGCGTATCGACGACGAGCAGCTGATGATGCAGGTTCCCGACGCCGGTAATAGCAACCTGGTGGGGATGAAGGTTGATTTCGACATCAAGGGCCGGGGCGAACCTATCGTGCGCAGCGGCAAGAAGGTGACGCAGGCTGCGCTCGAGGCATTACGCAAGGCCAATATCGGTGAAGTTGAAATTGAGGCGGCCCAGCTCGAAGGCGCGTATAGCGTCGCGGATGTGGTGGACACCGAGAGCGGCGAGGTTTTGCTGGAAGCCAACAACGAGATTACAGCCCAAAAGCTTCAGGAGATTACGAAGACCGGCATTGAAAGCTTTGCGATCTTCTTTCCTGAGCGGGACGATGTGGGACCGGTACTGTCCCAGACTTTGAAGAAGGACGTCATTACCAAGCCGGTTGACGCGCTGCTCGAGATTTACCGCAAGATGCGCCCGGGCGATCCGCCTACCGTGCAAACCGCATATCGCCTGCTGGAGGGCATGTTCTTCGATCCGCGGAAGTTCGACTTCTCGCGCGTCGGACGGCTGAAGTTCAACATCAAGATGGGCAAGCCTGAGCGCAATCGCATCGATGATCCATTGCTGTCCGCTCAGGACTTCACGGAAGTCGTCTCCTACGTTCTGAAGATGCGCAAGAATCCTTCGGAGTATCAGGCAGACGATATCGATCATCTGGGTAATCGTCGCGTTCGCGCGGTGGGCGAGCTGCTGGAGAACCAGTTCCGCATCGGCCTCGAGAGAATGGAGCGGGCCATCAAGGAAAAGATGTCCATCCACCAGGAAATGCAAACCACCATGCCGCGGGATTTGATTAATGCCAAGCCGGTAACTGCGGCGGTGCGGGAGTTCTTTGGTTCGAGTCAGCTTTCGCAGTTCATGGATCAAACCAATCCGCTGTCGGAGATCACGCACAAGCGGCGCCTCTCGGCGCTGGGACCGGGCGGCCTTTCGCGCGAACGCGCCGGGTTCGAAGTGCGCGACGTACACCCGACGCACTACGGCCGCATCTGTCCTATCGAGACGCCGGAAGGTCCGAACATCGGTTTGATTTCCAGCCTTTCCTGCTTTGCGCGAATCAACGAGTTCGGATTTATCGAATCGCCGTACCGCAAGGTGAACGACGGTCGGGTGGTCGAGTATGTCCGCGTCATCAATGGTGGCGACACGAAACTCAAGCCCGGCGATCATGTGCCGCTCGAAGACGTGGAGAAAGCGAACAAACGGGTCAGCGCCGACGGTGGGAAAGCGAAGTATGAACCGTGGCCGTTTTACCTCACGGCCTGGGAAGAAGACAAACACGTCGTCGGACAGGCCAACATTGAACTGGATGAAACCGGTTACATCATCAACGAGCGCAATGCCTCGCGCAAAGCCGGCGAGTTCATTCTGGCGCTGCGCAAAGACATTGAGTATGTCGACGTTTCGCCGAAGCAGCTCGTTTCAGTTGCCGCTTCGCTGATTCCGTTTTTGGAGAACGACGACGCTAACCGCGCCTTAATGGGATCGAACATGCAGCGGCAGTCGGTGCCCTTGTTGCGGGCCGAAGCGCCCTACATTGGCACGGGCATGGAGCGGGTGACGGCGCAGGACAGCGGCGCGGTGGTGGTCGCCAGACGAGATGGGGTGGTGGACTACGTTGACTCAGAGCGCATCATCATCAAAGCCGATCACAACGTCGATGGCACCATCTCGCGCGAAGTGACGGCCGACATCTATACTCTGATCAAGTTCAAGCGATCGAACCAGAACACCTGCATCAATCAGCGGGCCATCGTCCATGTCGGCGAACCCGTTACCAAGAACCAGGTGATTGCCGACGGGCCGTGCACGGACCGGGGCGAGCTGGCCCTGGGCCGCAACGTGCTGGTCGCATTCATGCCCTGGCGCGGCTACAACTTCGAAGACGCGATTCTTGTTTCCGAGCGTCTGGTTAAAGATGACTACTACACCTCGATCCACATCGAGGAGCTGGAGATCGAGGCGCGCGACACGAAACTCGGGCCCGAGGAGATCACGCGCGACATTCCCAACGTGGGCGAGAACATGCTCCGCGATCTGGACGAGAGCGGCATCATCCGCATCGGCGCCCAGGTGAAGCCCGGCTCGATCCTGGTCGGTAAAGTCACGCCGAAAGGCGAGACCCAGTTGACTGCGGAAGAGAAACTCCTGCGCGCAATCTTCGGCGAGAAAGCCGGCGATGTTAAGGACGCTTCGCTGCAGTGCCCACCGGGAATTGACGGCACTGTAGTTGATGTCCAGGTCTTCACGCGCAAGGGACAGGAAAAAGATTTGCGCTCCCAATTCATCGAGCAAAACGAGGAGGATCGCTTACGACGCGACCTGGAAGACGAGATTCGTATTCTGCAGGAGCAACGTAACGAGCGCATCTACGAATTGCTCGAAGGGCGAAAACTGGCCGCCGACCTGACAATGAATCGCGAGGTCGTCATCGCCAAGGGTGAACCGATCACGCGGCAAATGCTGGAGGGAATTGAGCCCAAGGCCTTGCGCAAGGTTCAGTTGACCTCAGCCCGGGTTGATGTCGGGGCCGAAATCAAGGAGTACGAAGATCGCACCGAACGGCAGATAAAGATTCTCTCCGATATTTACGAAGAGAAGATTGCCAAGCTGCGACAGGGCGATGAGCTGGCCCCGGGTGTCATCAAGATGGTCAAGGTCTTCATCGCGATGAAGCGCAAGCTTTCAGTCGGCGACAAGATGGCCGGACGTCACGGTAACAAAGGTGTTATCGCGCGCATCCTGCCGGAAGAGGACATGCCCTATCTGCCCGACGGCACACCGGTGGAGATTGTTTTGAATCCCCTGGGCGTGCCTTCACGCATGAATGTCGGCCAGATTCTCGAGACGCACCTCGGCTGGGCGGCGCGCGTGCTGGGGCTTTATTTCGCGACGCCGGTTTTTGACGGGGCCACCGAAATCGAGATCAAGGACAAGTTGCGAGAGGCCGGCGCGCGGGCACGCGAGTTGGGACTGCCGGAGATCGTGAACGAGTCCGGCAAGGCCACGCTCTACGATGGGCTGACCGGCGAGCCGTTCGAACAGAAGGTGACGGTCGGCTACATCTACATGTTGAAGCTGTCACACCTGGTTGACGACAAGATTCACGCGCGCTCAATTGGGCCGTACAGCTTGATCACGCAGCAGCCGCTGGGTGGCAAAGCCCAGTTTGGCGGCCAGCGCTTTGGCGAAATGGAGGTGTGGGCGCTCGAAGCTTACGGCGCGGCGCACATCCTGCAAGAGCTGCTGACGGCAAAGTCGGACGATGTCGCAGGACGTTCGAAGATTTATGAAGCGATCGTCAAAGGCGAAGCAGACTTTGATCCGGGCTTGCCGGAATCTTTCAACGTGCTGGTGCGCGAGCTGCAATCGCTTTGCCTCGATGTTGAGTTAATTAATAAACCTAACGGCGCGGGGGAAACAGACGACGCCATGGTCGGCGAAGCCCTGATTACCGCCGGCGCCGAAGGGTAGGGCATTTTCGATTGCCGATTGCCAATTGCCGATTGGTGTTCGGCCTTCGAATCTGGTTCTTCGTTTAGTTGTAGCGACTAACGAACGCTGATGACCAATCGGAAATTGGCAATCGGCAATTGGAAATGGAGAAAGACGTGTTTCGATTTCATCAAGAAAAAATGCCACTGGCGCCTGACTTCGAGGCGATTCGTATCTCGCTCGCCTCGCCGGAAAAGATTCGGCACTGGTCGCATGGCGAAGTAACCAAACCTGAAACAATAAACTACCGCACCTTCAAGCCGGAACGCGATGGCTTGTTCTGCGCCCGCATCTTTGGTCCAGTCGCTGACTGGGAATGCCTGTGCGGAAAGTACAAGCGCATGAAGCATCGCGGCGTCATCTGCGACAAGTGCGGGGTTGAAGTCACGCAGGCGAAAGTGCGCCGCGAGCGTTTGGGTCACATCGACCTGGCCAGTCCCTGTTCGCACGTATGGTTCTTCAAGGGACTGCCTTCACGCATCGGTCACCTGCTCGACATTCCTTTGCGCGAGTTGGAAAAGGTCCTTTACTTCGAATCCTACATCGTGATCGATCCCGGCGACGTTCCCGGCATCAAGGAGCGGGAGTTGCTGTCCGATGAGCGCTACCGCGAACTAATGCGCGACTTTCCCGCGCAGTTTGTCGCCAAGATGGGCGCCGAAGCGATTAAGGAATTGCTGGCGGCGGTCAAGGTAGAGGAGCTGGCTGCGGACCTCCGCATCCACATGAAGGAAGAAACTTCGCAACAGAAGAAGCTGAAATATTCCAAGCGTCTGAAGGTTGCGACCTCGTTTTTGAAATCGGGCAATCGTCCGGAGTGGATGATTCTCGATGTGATTCCGGTGATTCCACCTGAGTTGCGTCCCCTGGTGCCGCTCGATGGCGGCCGGTTCGCGACCTCGGATTTGAACGATCTGTATCGCCGCGTTATCAATCGCAACAACCGTCTGAAAAAGCTGATGGAGCTGCGTGCCCCCGAAGTTATCGTGCGTAACGAAAAGCGCATGCTGCAGGAAGCCGTCGATGCGCTGTTCGATAACGGCCGTCGCGGTCGTGTGCTGCGCGGCGTTAACAATCGGCCGCTGAAGTC
>DASXRU010000088.1:0-6803 GCA_036506395.1 Pyrinomonadaceae bacterium
GCGGTGAATTTGGCGGAACGCAAAAGCGTGTATCCAGCCTCACGCAAACTCACCGAACGTTCAACCAGTGCCCGGCTCGGTCCCACGATCATGTAGCCGTTCGCGTAGGTGTAATTCACTTCCACTCCGAAGTCTGATGACTTGAGCGTGTAGTAAGTTCGGCCGGAAATATCTCCCCGATCCCACTCGAGCCCGCCTTTGCCATATTTCGCGGCCTCCTTATTGATTTCGCCCACAATGCGCTCGAGCGTCTGTTGCAGATGCTCCGGATCGTTTACTTCGAAGACCATCTTCCAGGCAGGAGTCGGCAGAATGGGACCATCGATCGCGAAGGCAAACTCGCCGCCGAGCGGCGCCGCGATGTCGTTGCGAATATCGAGGCCGTGATCCGCTTGCTGTTTGTCGAGGTTCTTGCGCAAGTCCGGCGACACGGTCTCCACCACGCCCAGCAGATCGTCGACCAGAGAAACAGGGTTCTTTACGACGAAGCCCGCAACGACATTCGCATCCGGCGAGATGTATTCAAGCGCACCCATCGGGCCGGGCGCTGCCAACCACGACGGAATACCATGTTGCGGGTCGTTGAAGGAAAGCACCGCGCGAGTATGGGTCTTGCCTCCGCCATCGTTTTGATCCAGCACAAAGTATTTCACGTTCAGGATTCCCAACTGCTTCAAGGCATCCTCTTTCTTCGCAGCGTCGGGAACTCCCGTCCGTTCAGATTTTGTTTGCTCGATAATCTTCTCCAGGTTCGCCGCGACAACCAGACCAGCTCCCTCCTGGTAAACCTGTGCGATGCGATCGCGAAAAGGTGTGGTCGTAAAGGTACTGGTACTGCCTTGCTGCACCAACCTCGAGAGATCCTGAAGTTGTTCGAGCCTGGGACTGGCAGCAAATAAATCGTTTTGAATCCAAACGTAAAGCTCTTCGTTCTTCTTGCCCGGCTCGGGAGTACTCGCGGTAGCCGTCAGCGGGTCTTCAACGAAGTGAATCGGCGGGCGCCCCTGAGCGTTCCCGGCATACTTGGCGATTTGCTGCTCAATAAACTGACGAAAGCCCGAGGAGTTATTAAGCTCAGCCAGCACAAGCGGGGCCGTTGGGTCGCCCTTAGCATCCATTGAAACCGATACCGCGATCTCGTCACCGAGGTAATCCCCAAATTCGCGGATGGTACCGATCACCCGGTCCATGTCGGGATGGTTATGGCCGGATCGTTCTTTCGCCCACCACTCGCGCAGGGCCGCGTTCTGGCTGATACGCTCCTGCATAATCCGGTGCGATTCAGCGATGGTTGAAGTCAGATTAGGCAAAGCCGCATAGACGATGGTGTTCTCCGGCATTAGATCGAGCAGATGGGTTGAATTGCGCACGCCCGGCTGTTGAACTTTACTCAACTCCTTACCCAGCATGGTGAGACTCGCGAGTGTTTGAGCATACTGCGCCGCCTTCCGACTCCACTCGACCTCGTTTTTCACGGGAACCATTTCGATGGAACGGCTGGTAGTGGCCTGCTCGCCGGCATGGAGCACGCGCTCTGTGTTGGCGTGATCCATATGGACCTCGCCTTCGATCACAGAGACGCGAGAGCCCTTCGTGCCACTGTTGACGGAGAAGACTGTTCCGGTAACCGAGACCAGCGAATCACCGGTATCGACAAACAGATGTCCCTTGTCCTGTTTCGCCGCCTCTACAATGATCGACCCACGATTAAGGTGAATTGTCGTGCCCTGTGCATTCTTGGTTATTGAGAACTCGGACCGGTCTTTCATTTCGATCATCGAGCCGTCGCCAAGACGAATGAAAGCATGCGCGTCTTTAGCGGTGCGAATATGCTCGCCGCGCTGTAACTTCTCGCCAGAGCGCACCAGCGTGCTTCGCGTATCGGCGATTTGATAGACCTGGCCTTCAGCCGCCTGCACAGTAGCTTCAAACTCTCCCCCAAATGGCGCATAGCGCTGTATGAAGGGGAGCGCCAGCAAACCAAAGCCGATTACCAGGGCGGCAGCAATTCCCCATCGCATAACGACAGGTTGAATGTGATAGCGCCTGGTGGCGATGGCTTTTCTTACCGGCGCAATCGTGCGCGTGCGGGCTTCCTTCATTGCCTTTCGGCAAGGGATGCACTCATGGGTATGATCGACCAACAGAAGTGAGCGAGCTTCAGACAACCCGCCGTGCAAATAAGCCGGGATAAGCGACTGAAAGTCTGCACAGCTTTCAATCCGCTCTGCGGCCGCCGTTTGATTGTGCAGCTGGCCGGCACCTTCAGCAGATACGAGCGTCCAAACACGCTCTGCCGCAGCGTTGACTACCGACGGATCGATCTGCTCGTTCCGGATATCGGCAGTTACATTGTCCAGGATGGCGTTAAGGTCATTATTGCTTTTCATGATGTTTCTCCAGATAGTGCCCAATCTCTTTTCTTAGTTTTGTGCGCGCGCGATGCAGGGTAACGCCGACAACCAGGGGCGATGTCTCCATCAGGCGCGCAATCTCCTGATTGTCGTGACCTTCGTAGTAACGCAGGACGAACATTTCGCCGGCGGTCTTTCCTAAACGAGCAACGGCCCGGCGAACCAGGGTCTGAAGTTCGCGGTCGGAGTGCTCAGCTTCCGGATTGCGAAACCTGCTTGCTAGCGACTCGGAATCAACGTCATCAATTCCCACCAACTTCGACCGGGTGCGGCTACGCAGCAAATCGAGTGAGGCATTTATTGCCGCGCGTGACAGATATGCTTCCGGGTTCTGGGAAAGGTCGTACGCTTCCTGACCTTTGATAAGTCGCAGAAAGACCGTCTGCAACACATCCTCGGCGTCAGCGGCGCTGCCGGTGATCCGATGAGCTGTGCGAAAAATGCGTCCGTGATGGCTTCGGAAGAGGCTTTCCAGCTCTCCCGGAGGTTCTGTAACTAATCGCAAGGGTTTAACGGCTGCCTGCACGGTGTTCTCCTTCAAGGTCTACACCGTGTAAACGAGCCCCGGGGGGCTTTATTAACAGCCGTTTACTGTTATTTCAAGGAAGTAGGGCAATACTTGAGCAATGGACGGGCGAGCCCCAAGGCATTTTCCATATATCATTTGTCATTTCTCATTTGCCATTGATGGCGCAAGTCCTTGAACTTTAGCCAAAGACAAGTCCTTAAACCTTAGCTAAAGAGTTGCCAAACAACTGAAGCCATGAAAGACAATGGCAAATAATGGCAAATGAAAAATGACAAATGATATATGGAAAATGCTCTTGTTTTTTCCTCCCTTAGAACAAGGATCCGGTATCCCCAAGCAGCATGGCCTTCCTAACGAGCGGAATCGGTGGCCCGCCATACTTCAAAAACTCATCATGAAACGACTGCCACGCCTGCTTCCCTCCCCGAGAAGCGGTCCAGTCGTTTCGCAGTTTTCTAATCATCAGCTTGCCCATGGTGTAGTTGAGGTAAGCAGGATCAAACGTGCCACGCGCGGCTTGCTGCCGGGCAGTGCCAAGATCCTGATAACCCTCTTCGCGAAACATGCGCTCGGAATCCGCCACTGTCATCTTTCCCGTGTGCATGCCGATCGCCGACAGGAAACGGACGTTACGAAGCAAAGCGTTTAGCAACTGGCCAATGTGCGTTTCCGCGCTGCCATTGCCCAGGCCGGCCTCCCACATCATCTCTTCAGTGTAGTGGGCCCAAC
The DNA here is from genome assembly GCA_036506395.1 of Pyrinomonadaceae bacterium. GTDB lineage: Bacteria > Acidobacteriota > Blastocatellia > Pyrinomonadales > Pyrinomonadaceae > DASXRU01. Next base: position 3,673 of record DASXRU010000088.1, read on the forward strand.
CTTCGGCGAAGGCATAGCCGACAAAGACGCGGCCGAACTTCGAAGGAGTACGATTCGCGTGTAGAAACTGGAGGAAGTGGCCGGGCCAAACCTCGTGCACGGAAGTGAAAAGCAGATTCGCCTGGCCGGGAGTGTAGGCGTCTTTCTCAGCCTGGGTCCAGGAAGGATCCGGCGGCGCAATGTAGTAGGTCGAAGGCAAATTCTTTTCGTATGGTCCGGGAATATTGATGTAGGCAAAGTTCCAGCGTCTATAAGCCGGTGCTTCGGCCACCTTCGCTTCTTCGGTTCCCGGAATCGTTACCAGTTTCTTCTCCGCGATAAACGATTTCAGATCGTTGAGTTGCTTGCGGGCCATTTCGACAGGTCCGCCTACCGGCTTATTCGTCTCAGCCTTTTCCACGCATTCATTCACAGTCTTGCCGGGAACGTAAGAGGCACAAGCTTCTTTCAATGAAGCAAGATTTCTATCCAGGTCGCGTCTTCCTACTTCCTGGAGTTTATCCAGCGGAAAATCGACGCCCTCCGTTGCTTTAAGCATCTCGCTAAATCTCTCTGCTCCCAAAGCAAAGTTGTCATTGGCAGTTGCTTCCTGCGACTGAAACCAACTGTCAATGTCCTTCATCGCGGCGATCGCGGTTGCGTTTGCTTCGCGGAAATCCTTTTGCAGTTGTTCATCCTTCACCGAGGCGAAAACTGCCGGCACGTCCTTCTCATAAAACGAAACCAACCCGCCATAAGTTGTATGGCCAATCTTGACATAGGTTTTCGGCAGGGGCGTTCGGAGATTCTTGCGAATCTGCTGCAACGCAGTGGGGATGGCTTTAGCATAAGTTGTGTAGGCGCGCAGGCGTTGATCGAGCGGGGCATATTCCCGCGAGACGTAAACGTCCGGATCAATTCCGTCGGCATAAAACTGCGGACAGCGGAAAGGCCATTCGGCGGATTCCAGCCAAAACAACTCGCCATCGGTAACGGCGATGAGATAGTCGCGCTCAAAGCGCTGGGGTTCGTTCAGCGCCGTGTCGGAAAAAGCCTGGGCGCGATTCTTCATCGCGTGCAGCCGCTTGATCTCCGCCGCAATGGCTTCAGTACTCCAATCCGGCAGCTTGCCATCAAATTCATGCCGGCCCGCGCGCACGGCGGCATCAGGGTGGGCCGTGAAGTAGGAATCAAGGAATTCGTTAACAAACAGTTCCCAGGACTGAGAATTTTGCGTGGCCGGTTTTTGATTGTTCGATTGATTCACCGGCTGGCAGGAAATTGAAAACAGAACCACTGCGCCAATTAAGACACACAAAGATTTGAATGAGAGTTTGCTTAGCATGCGCTCGCCTTTCTGAAGGTTGTATGGACGTCAGCCTGCAGTTGCGACACGAACCGCCCCACCGGGCCCGGTCTGTATTAAGAACAAGATTGACGTGCTCGACAGTTTAGGTGAAGCGGGAGCGGTGAGGCAAGAGACTCAGGAGTCAATAGGCACGAAGGCTTCATTGCTGGTCCTTGAAATTGCTGATCAGGACCACATCTTTGGTCACGCTGCCGCGTGCAACCGCGATTTGTTTCCCATCGCGTGACCAAGCAAAAGAGAAGATATGATCAGGCTTGAAGTCCACTAATTGTCTTGGCGGCCCACCGTCTATCGGCTGGCTGGTAATGGTTGAAACGTTCCTTTCGTCCACGTAGGTCAATGCGCGTCCATCGGGTGTCCAGTGAACATCGAAGCTAAAAAAATCCAAAAACTGGTGCGGCTCGCCTCCCTCAAATGAGTAGATCGCCGTATTAATATTGTTTGGTTCATAGTGGGTGGTGGCAATCCACTTACCGTCGGGAGAAACAGCTACCCCTGATGAGACCTTGTCGATTACCTGGACGGGTTCTCCGCCATCGATCGGCACCTTGAATAGCGATGCATTACTGGCCCTTGAATTATAAACCACCCACTGGCCGGTCGGGGAACAATGCGGATTTAGTTCGCCAATACCGTTGGTCAATTGCCTGGGATTGCTGCCTTCTATGTCGATCCTCCAGACATGATCAGTGCCCGTGCGGTCAGAAATAAAAACAATATAGCGACCGTCGGATGAAACCGATGGATGACCGTTGTTGCCGACATCGGCGGTGAGTTGTTTTTGCCCCGTTCCGTTTGTCTCTATCATCCAGAGATCCAGATTGCCGCTCGCCGCCGAGTCATATACAATCTTGCCGTCTGGCGTCCACGAAATGCTCTCCAGCCCGTCGAACTTGCTATGTGTGAGTTGGCTGGCGCGGCGAGCATTGTCGTTGGGTGCAATCCAGATATTCGAAACCTGCTCAGACTGAACGGTGGCCAGGGCGGAAGAGTCTGCTGTCAAACTCATGCCCAGGTAATCGTTCAAATCATTGGTAATCCTGTGCGCCTCGCCGCCCGGATAAGAGATGTACCAGATCTGAGATGGACTTGCGACGCCCTCTCTGGCAGTAAATATGAGTCCGCTACCGTCGCGCAGCCAGGCCATATGTCCAACCCGCCACCATCGCTGTGAGCTAATCGCCTTTCCTGACCCGTCCGCGGTCCGCGCTTCAACCAGGGTCATGAAGTCGCCATTTGCGCCTGTATTTTCCACAGGAAAGGCAATGACCTTTCCATCGGGCGACCACGCCGGATCGCCAAAAGGGCCGATGCCCAGTTTGCGAGTGGCAAGTTTATGCTCTGACGTACCATCGGCATTCGCCACCTGCACAGTCAATTCCCCGCGCGTTGGATACCCGCGCAAAAAGGCAAACTGCTTGCCGTCAGGTGAAAATGTGACGATGCTATCAATATCCGTAATCAGTTTTTTCGCAGTGCCCCCAAGCACGGGCATTTGATAAAGCGCAAAAGGGTTTTTCTTGTCCCAGAAAACATAGTAGAGATAATCACCATCAGGCGAGAATGTCAGTGACACGTAAGACACATCAGCGGGAGCACTAATTTGGACGTTGCTTGAGGTTGATACTTGTCGCATCCAAAGGCTCTGTTGCCCGCCGTCATCTACCACGTGAACCACATATTTACCATCAGGCGAGATGGCTGCATCTGTCGCTTTGCCGGTGCTGGTTAGTCTGGCGATCTTCATTCTCTGGAAGGGCACTGCAGGCCTGGGCTGGTTCTG
>DASXRU010000089.1:0-7719 GCA_036506395.1 Pyrinomonadaceae bacterium
TTCACCGACTGGTGTTGACTCGAGCGTCGCGACTCTTCAGCCGCCAGCTTGTTATCATCCATAGTTTCCTCCTCTCAGTGGTCCTTATCCGGATTTCCCATGCGCAATTACCGAAGTTGTCGTGAAAGTGGGGGAACGATAAGACGCAGCGCAACGGCAAAATGAAACTGGCGGAGAGGGTGGGATTCGAACCCACGGAACGGTTTCCCGCTCACAGCATTTCCAGTGCTGCCAATTCAACCACTCTTGCACCTCTCCAGGCGGAATTCGGATTGCGGAATGCGGATCTCGAAATTTTTGAAAATCGCTCCGCGATGTCTTCTAAATCCGCAATCCGAAACCCGCAATCCGAAATTGATTGGCGGAGAGGGTGGGATTTGAACCCACGGTGGAGTTTCCCCCACTCCGGTTTTCGAGACCGGTGCACTAAGCCACTATGCGACCTCTCCAAAAGCAAGGATGAAGGATGAAGGATGAACTAAGAGTCGTTATCGGGGGAGCCCTTCATCCTTCTGCTTCCGCCTTCATCCTTCATCCTTTCACTGCGCCGCGTGCGAAAAAACTTCTGCATGATCTCTCTGCAGTCTTCCTCGAGCACGCCGGCTGTAAGATCGATCCGGTGATTTAGAAAATCCGAATCACAAACTCGAAACCGCGATTCGACCGCTCCGGCCCGCTCATCGCGCGCGCCATAGACCAGCCTTCTCACCCTCGCTTGTATCAACGCTCCCGCACACATCACGCAAGGCTCAATTGTCGAATAAACCACCGCCTCAGTTAAGCGATAGTTGCTAACCTTGCGCGCCGCTTCTCGCAGCGCCACGATTTCCGCGTGTGCGGTGGGATCCTGATCGGTGCGAGTTCTGTTTCCCGCAACAGCGAGTATCGCTCCAGCAGCAACGATACATGTTCCGACGGGAACCTCACCCCGTTCTCGAGCCTCATGCGCTGCGGCGAGAGCCTCGCGCATCCAGTACGCGTCTGATTCTCTTTCCGGAGCAGCAGTCATGACAGAAACATTCACGTCAAACAACGGAAAATTCAACTATAGGTGTCGGCCTCAAACGCTGTCAAGCGAGTCGCTATCTCGTTACTTTTTTCATCACAGGAAGGTCTTCTGTCGTGCAATTCAGCAGTTTGCCTAACAAAACTGCAGATGTGAATGCACTTAATTACGAGCGAATGTTAACCGCGTGTTATATTAACTTTGGTGTCGGAACACGCCGCGCGATAAGTTCGGCAAACCCCCCGTCGAGCCTGCTTAATGACCAGTGAAGCACAGCAAAAAGGATCTGGACTACCACCGGCTGAACGAATAAGCGGTCGGTTGCGGGCCGCCCCTCCGCCTGAGCCAGCTGCCACCGAAAGAACGACCCACACCGTCGTCGCTCAAATGCGTCGCATGTCGCCTGCGGAATTCAACACCGCGATGATCCATTTCTATCGTGGCGAGGTGCAACGCTCCAACACCTGGCGCAACCGCCTCGACACAACGACTAACTGGGCCGTGCTCACGGCTGGCGCGACCCTGTCATTCGTTTTCAGCTCGCAAAGCAATCCGCATTTCGTTATTCCAATCAACTCGATTCTGGTGGCGATCTTCCTGCTTATGGAAGCACGCCGTTATCGTTACTATGAGATCTGGTCGAGTCGCGTGCGCGTGATCGAAACAGGATACTTTGCGCGGATGCTCGCACCAGATAGCGTTCCAACAGACGAGTCGTGGGTCGAACACCTGGCGGCTGACTTGCTCACGCCACATTTCACTATCACTGAATGGGAGGCAATCGGACGACGATTGCGGCGAAATTATCTTTGGATTTTTGCGCTGCTGGCGATCAGCTGGAATCTCAAAGTCTATCTGCATCCGCTGCCGGCGCGCGACTTCAATGCTTTTATCGAGCGGGCCACGGTTGGCGTCGTGCCAGGATGGCTGGTATTCGTAATCGGCGTAATCTTTAACGCAGCCATCGCAATCTTCGCCATCGGTACAGTGCGTTTGCGCGAAGCTACGGGCGAGGTCTTGCCGCAGCACCAGTTTTCATTGAGACCTTTGGAGAGAATGACTAATTGGGGCCGGGTGGCCACCGGCACAGGTCGGACCACAGTTCGCGCAAAGCGCGCTAGGCAACGGGTTCGCAGTGGTGCGACTACAGGTGAATTCAGAAAAATAGACATTAGCGAAACTCCGGACAGAGCAGAGGCCAGAGATCAGACGTCAGAGGTCAGCGACCAGACCGAAGAGAGCTCCGAATTCACCAGCGTAACCTGAGGCCAGAGAGCAGAGGTCAGAGACTAGACGTTGGAATATTTCTTCGTCTGACTCTGCCTCTTCACTGGGACCGCGGGCGTCCCGCCCGCACCGAGCACGGTCAGGTGCGAGTTGTCTCGCAAAACGCTCGATCTCACCGGTTGTTCGTGCTGTGCGCTCAGTGGGGGCGAGAAGGCCGCGGTCCCAGTGAAGAGTTGAGCGGTCAGACGAACGAATATTCCAACGTCTAATCTCTGACCTCCGACTTCTGACCTATGATCTCTGACCTCTACGTTCTATGATTCAACTCCGCGGACAACGACTCACGCTCGAGCAAATTGTAGATGTTGCAAACAGTCGGGAGCAGGTAATGCTTCACGATGAGGCACTGACGCGCATTGCGGCTGCGCGAGCTGTGGTTGAAAAAATTGTCCAGCAGAATCAGGTTGTCTATGGCGTCAACACGGGCTTTGGCAAGCTGTCTGACGTTCGGATCGATCCCGGTCAGTTCCGCGAGTTGCAATTGAACCTGGTGCGCAGCCACTCGTGTGGTTTAGGAAACCCGCTGTCTGAGGCCGAGGCGCGGGCCATGCTGCTATTGCGGGCGAACGTGCTCGCTTGCGGTCTCAGTGGCGCGCGTTCCATTGTTGCCGAGACGCTGGTGGCGATGCTGGAGCGTGGCGTTACGCCCGTTATTCCGGAGAAGGGTTCGGTAGGAGCGAGCGGAGATCTGGCGCCGCTCGCCCATCTCGCACTCGCGGCTATCGGCGAAGGCGAAGTGTTCTACAAAGGGAACCGTTTATCCAGCGCTGAAGCACTTAAGAGAGTTGGCATAGAACCCCTGCAACTGGAAGTCAAGGAAGGACTGGCGCTACTGAACGGAACGCAGGCGATGGGTGCGGTTGGCGCGCTCGCCTTACATCGCGCGGAACGTGTAACCCGTTTGGCCGACGTGTCGGGCGCAATGTCGCTCGAGGCATTAAAGGGAACCCCTGTAGCCTTTGATGAACGTCTTCACGCGGCCCGACCACATGTGGGCCAGGTAGAAGTTGCAACCCATTTGCGCGCGCTACTTGCCGGCAGCGAAATTCGCGCGTCGCATTTGGAAAATGACCCGCGCGTTCAGGACGCTTATAGTTTGCGTTGCATGCCGCAGGTTCACGGAGCAGTGCGCGACGCGTTGCGACACGCGCGCGGGATTGTAGAGGTTGAAACTGGCAGCGCTACCGACAACCCTCTGGTTTTTTCCGAGAGCGGCGACGTTCTTTCTGGCGGAAATTTTCACGGCGCGCCACTCGCACTGGCTTTCGATTACGCTGCCATCGCTTTAACAGACCTCGTTAGCATCACTGAACGGCGCATCGACCGGCTCGTGAATCCAGACGCGAACGAAGACCTACCGCCATTTTTGACGCCGCATGCGGGAACATCATCAGGATTCATGATGCTGCAGGTCACTGCGGTCGCGCTGCTGAGCGAGGCGAAGATATTGGCTCATCCAGCGAGCATCGACAACGTCCCAACGGACGGTGGCAAAGAAGATCATGTTTCGATGGGTATGACGTCAGCAACCAAACTGCGATCGATTGTCGACATTGCTGAAGCGGCCACGGCGATTGAGTTAATTACCGCTGCTGAAGCACTGGAATATCGCAAGCCGCTGGCGCCGGGCCGGGGGGTGAAGCACGCTTACGAACTCGTGCGCAAACATGTCGGCAATCTTACGAGCGATCGCGCAATGTCGGGCGACATTCAGTGCATGGTGGCAGCAATTTGCAACGGCGAATTTGAAGCGGTCAATTAGATCACTCTCTTTCAATCGATCTCCTGTTTGCGTTCGCGAGCGATCGTTAGCGAGTACTCAGGCAGATGGATCTTACCGTTCCGGTTTCCAATGACAACATGCGCGGGTGGTTCGGATCTGATCGGATAAGGATTATTCGGATCGGAATTGAGTTGGTATTGCGCCCCTGAAAACTGAAACAAATCTATTGCGCTGCGGAAACCGCGAACTGACTTGTCGCCCGAATTGCGAACTCGCACCGCAACGTCGTAAGAATGATTCGGATCTTTGTTGATCAGTAGCAACGACCACAAGCCATCCGGCCTCATCAAGGCATAAGCGGTAACGATAGACTCGCCACTCTTGTTCTTCACTGTCGAGATGGCTGAATAGACTTCGTGCCACTTCCTGGCGTCGCCAGTCCACTCCTGCGTCATTAGGAGCGCTGCCCAGTAGGTCGGGGTTGGCTCCTTAATGTGGTGGTCTTGATCACTAAAGAAGAGCATGTTGTTTCCGGATGAACATTCCTGTTCCTTGATTACTTCGCTTGGTTCATAACCATAGAGGTAGGCGGCATTTCCTCCGAGCGTAAGGAACCGGGCGACCGAGTCGGCGTTTAGCAGCGACCCGTCGATGTCGACTTCCGCGCGCGCGCCAAAAGCGGAATAACCATACTCGGAAATTATCCAGGGAATCTTGTGGTTCAGCCCACTGAGTTCCAACTCGTGCAGCGCGGCTGTGAGCATTTCTGATGCACCGGTGAGTTGGCTTCGGTCACAGTCATCTCCAAATGGATACCACTCAAACGAAAAGAATGAAAACTGATCGAGCTTCTTATGAACTCTTAAATATCTAAGAAGCGCGCCTAGCCAACCGCCCTTTCCAAATTCCAGTCTTCCGGGCACTTCCGTCTGTTCAATGTCCTGCATGCTGGGCCCACCAAACTCTAAATCCGGATTGGTCTCGTGCAGCTCTTTGTAAAAAAGCAGATACAGCGCCGCATAATGCTCAGGCTTCACAAATTGTCCATCAGGTTCTTCGCCCATTTCTACTCGCTTGATCGGATAACCGCGAGCAGTTAGGTACTTAAGCTCTGCAGCTGCGTTCTCCGGGGTGTCGTAGAGGAGGGGAACGGGAACCAACACCGGTAGGTCGTTTGTTAATCCGCTTCGGAAGATGAAATCAAATCCCGGCTGTTCCGTCTGATCGTCGCGGTCAACCGCGCGGTGCCAGGGATCTGTAGAAGAAACATAGACGACAGTCTGGTCATCTTTCGTGGTGCCGTGGCGAATCACATCGGTGAAATGATCGCGTCGATCGATTAAGCCCACGTAGATCTCTCGGATTGCATACCCCAAGCGATCCCGAATGTCGGTTGTTTCCGTGGGAATTGTTTCCGCGCTTTCGTCCAGCCGGAGGCGCAAATACCTTGCGGTCAGGACCCGGCGCGACAACCTAAGCAGCACTTCGCCACCCACGCCACCCCTGATTTTGCCTTGAGGAAACACGTGCCAGTCGGTCGGCAATCTCTGACTGAGATCCTCTTCGCCCACAAACTTGCCATACTCGATCTGATAGTTTGTGGCAAAAGGAGCGCCCCAGAGTATTCTGATGCTGTTGATCTTGCGGTAGCCGCCGAGATCAATCATTACCCACTGCGGATTGCTGATGCCCTTTTCCTTCGTATAGTGGTAATCCAGGTAGGGGTTACTTTTCCAGAAACTCTCGCGGTCGCCATCATCGATGCGCGAGTAACCGTCGTCGTTAGCCTGGTCGATGGTGTTGCCTCGCCGCGGCAGACGATAGCCATAGCAGACGTCGATTGGTGGACCGAGGCTGCTATCAGAAGTCCAGTAACCCTGTGATTTTTCAGGATCACTCCAACTGCCATTGGGATTCCAATGCCACGCTTCGCCCGCGAGTTCAGTTCTCAAGCGATAGGTCAATGGCTTAAGACCCGCGGACAGCATCGACGTGATATTGGCTGGCGACAGTAGGAGCTGAGTTTCTCCTTCGGCATGACCATCGACTCCCGCACCGAGCGTGAGGGCTGGAATGAAACGATTGACAGGATGACCCGGGTTGAAATTTACGATAACGCTGGCTGGTCGCGGGCGGATCTTGGCCAAAACAGCTATCGGTTGCAGCAGGAGAATCGCGCTGACCACGAAGCAAATTGCAGCGACTCCTCGCGGCAAGAATCCGGCCGCCAAAAGCAGGCCGCGATACTTCCCTGGTTCACGACGAGTTGCTCTGCGCACAGGTTGGAGATATTTTAGGATTCCTTACGAGCGACGTGCAAAGTGGTGATAACTGGAAAGCGCGCATCCTATTTCAGCTACTCAATCAATCTCGTCTAGTTTATGACTTCATCCCGATTAGTTCGCGCGCCGCGAGGCGATACGCTAAGCTGCAAAAGCTGGCACCAGGAAGCGGCGCTACGCTGCCTGATGAATAATCTCGATCCGGACGTCGCCGAGAAGCCCGATGAGCTAATAGTTTACGGAGGCGCCGGCAAGGCAGCGCGCAACTGGGCATCGTTTGAGGCCATCGTACGAGAGCTACAGGCGCTGGAGAACGATGAGACCCTCCTGGTTCAATCAGGCAAACCTGTGGGCGTGTTTCGCACTCACGAATACGCCCCTCGAGTTTTGATCGCCAATTCGAATCTCGTCGGCGCCTGGGCCAATTGGGAGCATTTCCACGAACTCGAACGCAAAGGGTTGATGATGTATGGCCAGATGACGGCTGGTAGCTGGATCTACATCGGCACTCAGGGAATTGTTCAGGGCACGTTTGAGACCTTCGCGGCCATGGCTGACAAGAACTTCGGTGGAGATCTCGCCGGTAAGTTAGTTGTCTCTGGAGGCATGGGCGGCATGGGAGGCGCCCAACCGTTAGCTGCCACTCTGAACGGCGCCCGGTTTCTCGGTATCGACGTTGACCCGGCGCGCATCGAGCGACGAGTTCTAACTGGTTACTGCGATCGCCTGGCGCTCACGCTGGACGAAGCGATCGACATCCTTGATGACGCGCTCGAAAACCAGCGTGCCGTCTCGGTGGGTCTGGTTGGCAATTGCGCGGAGGTGCTTCCGGAGATTGTGCGTCGTGGACTCAAGGTCGACGCCGTAACTGACCAGACGAGCGCGCACGATCCTCTCAATGGTTACGTGCCGGAGAGTCTAACGCTTGAAGAAGCGGCCGAATTGCGACGCAGCGATCCACGGTCGTACATCAACCGTTCACTCCTGTCCATGGCCAAACACGTTGAAGCGATGCTCGCCCTGAAACGTGCGGGCGCTGTGGCCTTTGACTACGGAAACAACATTCGCAAAATGGCGTTTGATGCAGGCTGTGAAGACGCGTTTGAGATTCCCGGGTTTGTGCCCGAATACATTCGCCCGCTGTTCTGCGAAGGAAAAGGACCGTTTCGCTGGGTAGCTCTATCAGGCGACGCGGGCGACATACAGACGACTGATGACCTTGCACTCGAGTTGTTCCCCGACGATAAGACTTTGAATCGCTGGCTCCGACTGGCGCGTGAGCGAGTGCATTTTCAGGGCCTACCGGCGCGCATTTGCTGGCTTGGTTACGGTGAACGGGCGGAGATGGGAACGGCGATTAATGAACTCGTAAAGCTGGGGCGTCTCAAGGCGCCTATCGCCATCGGTCGTGATCACCTCGA
>DASXRU010000090.1:0-21061 GCA_036506395.1 Pyrinomonadaceae bacterium
AAGCCCAGCACCGCGTCCAGTTTGATCAAAGCCAGCGTGGTTGCGGGATCGTCCAGGTTCACCTCACCCTTCTTAACCTTTTCCACCAGGTCCGCAGGCAAGGCATCCATATCAACCTTCAGGCCCACGCTCAGCGCGGTCTTCGGACTGACACCCGGGCCAACGCCGCCAAGCTTCGCACCCTCAATCGCGCGATGCAGCTTGAGCGTGTCGGTCCAATACACCTCGTCGCCGAAAGTGTCATAGCGAAAGATTTGTCGCCCTTCGTCAAGCATGCGTTGGGCATTGCCATCGATTCGATTGTCGAACGCCGTGGGAAGATTTGCCGGCCGCATGCCGGCACTGGTCAGAGCTCGACCACGCGCGGCGATATAAATGAATCCCAAAGCCACACAAATTCCCAATACGACTACTTTGACGCGATTAGCAATTAGCGCTCGTGTGATCGTCCTGGCATCATGTTTAGCAGATGGTTCTACTTGCTCTTTATCCTTAGGCATCTTATTCTGCCTCCTTTCGTGACTTGAAGAGGACCTGACCATGCGGCCGAGGCGACATGCAGATCGAAACGAATCTTGGGGGACTCGGAATACAAATCTACCATCGGTCTTGCCACTATTTGAGTGGCCTTTTTACTATTAGGGCGTATCCTAAGATGGTTTTAGGATACGCCCTAACATTGAATCTGTAAAGGGGGAACAATGGGATTTTCTGATGAGTTCAAGAGTCTGCAGTTTCCTTGCGAATGTGTCTCCGGAGGACAGGGAGGCTACAGCGATCCCTGGGCAGAAATCACCAAAAACAAATTACTGCCCGACGGCACTAAAGAGGAGATCCTGAATCTTGTGGCCCGCGAGCCCAAAACGATTTCCCAACTAGCTGAAGCGCTCGATCTGTCACCACCAAGCGTACATACGCACATTAACGACATGATGAAGAGCGAGCTTCTACGCGAATCCGAAGAGTGGGAGAAAAAATATCCCACCGAGCGTTACTATGAACCGAACTTTCCAGTGTTTAAAACCGAGGAATGCGCTGAATTCAAGACGCTCTGCCAGGAGATGGCCAAAGAAGTTGCAGCATTGTTTGAAAAGAACGGGCCAAAGATAGAACGAGCTTTCGGTAACACAGGGCTGGCGAATCAAGGTTGGGAACTCTCGGATATCACGCAGTGCCTGTATGCAAACATGCAGCGCGGCGCACGCACTCTACTTGAGAAGCGCGGAATGCTTTCCGCACGGGAGAAACATGCAAACGGAGCAGCATGGATCTTTTGGGCAGAGGAACCAAATGATGACTCGGCATGAAAGAAAATCTTTGTTAAGCCGGGCAACATCTTAATCGCGACATCGCTCGACAGACATGCCTTATTGACTCCAGCAGTGATAAAATTTGCACATGCTAATCACGACTGGCAGAGTTCACGACGGCACGATTCAACTGGATGGGGAGAGCTTGCCCGAAGGCGCAATCGTAACGGTGCTGACGAACGAAGGCGATGAGACCTTTGAGCTCGAGCCGGAACAAGAGGCCCAACTCCTCGCCGCAATTGGGGAAGCCGAGCGCGGCGAGGTGGTCAGCGACTCCCAGCTTCTTCAGCAGATTCGGCCTTCATGAGCGCACCGCTTCCGGTTCCGCATTGTCAGCAGTGCAGCGCGAGCTATTTGCGAATGGTGGGTAGCAAATCGGCCTAAAGCACCTGACGCCTTTATCACAGAGCTTGAGCGCGCACTTTGGCATCGAGCCGCGGCACGTCCCCAATCTGTAAAGGTTAACTGCTCTCTCCTTTGCTCTTTGCTCTTTGCCCTTTGCTCGCTGTTCCACTTCACAACCACCCGCCAGTGAATCCTGCCCGACGCAATCCATTGACGATATAAGGACAGGTTCGCATCAAGCGCCATAACTGCTCAGTGCGATAGTTTTCGATCATTAACACGATCGGCCCATTGTTAATTCCGTAGTGCCAGGGCGAGAGCCACCCGCATTTCCGGCATTTCTCATCAGGAAATGTCTGGTTGAACGTAGCCTCAAGGCCGTAGGGGTGGGTCTGGCCAACTTCCATTTGCTTGAAGTGTTCGAGCGTCGGCAGCACGATTTCCGGCGCGAAAGGAAGTGAAGCAACTACCGCCCAGGGCGCCAGCGTGCCATCGTCGGGACCATCGGGCACGCCGCGCCCAACGTAGTCGAAAAAGACGCGCTTGACTCCGTCGATCCTCAGTTCGCCAGGGCCAGGACCTTCGCAGGCTGTCAGCCCCCAGCATAAGTCGCTGTAGCCGGCGAACCCGTTGGGGTTGCGGCGGGCGTATTCCTGTTGCACGTACGTTGCTCGCCTGCTGTTCTCAAAATAATCCAACCCGTGTTCCCGCATGAAAGCATCCTGAATCCCGCGAAAATCCAGCCAGACGTGCGAAAACTGATGCGTAAAGAGCGGACCAGCGTACAAGAATTCGTAATCGTAGATTTTCTTCCATTCGTACTTTGCCGCCCAGGCCTGATAACTCTCGACCGGCAAAGGAAAGTTGGGCGAACCGAGCCCAAGCAAATAAAGCAGTAGCGATTCGTCATAGCCTTCCCATCGATATCGGAGGAAGCCCGTTTCCGGCTTCCAGCCGTGGGAAACGGTGGCGCCGCTATCCATGGCCCATTGCCAGTCCGCCCGGCGATAAAGTTCATCAGCCCGGTCGCGAATCTCATGTTCATCTGCGGAATCGTTATCGAAATAAGCGGCAGCGGCCAGCATGCCGCCAAAAAGAAATGCGCTGTCAATTGTGGACAGCTCGCACTGCCACGCGCGCCGGCCGGTTTGCATATCAAGGAAATGATAATAGAAACCTTTGTAGCCCGTGGCGTCCGCTTCCTTTCCCTGCGGACTGCTGGCGAAAAAGCGCAACTTGCGTAATGTTCGTACGATCGCTTCTTCACGAGAAATCAAACCGCGCTCGACGCCGATTGGATACGCCGCCAATGCCATCCCAACCGCGGCAATGCTGGAAGGCCAACCATCCTTCGTGCTGTCAGCAAGCAGACCGTTCTCCGGGTTGACTTCGTTTACGAAATACTGGAAGGCGTCCGCTTGAAGTTTGGAAAGCAGTTGCTCTCGTTCGCGGGTCAGTTGCTTCATTAGTGGAGATTAACGGCTTCGGATGCAGATCGGATCGACTGCCGCATATTCTAATGCAATTTCACTCGCCGCTGATGTCGATCCCAATGTCTATCAACGCCAGGCCTGTCTCGTCATCAATCTTTCGCACCAGACTCTCGGGCATCTGGACCACAATCATTTCCAGCGCCGGCCATACGTGCGCTTCGATCAAATGCCCGCCATGCGCTGTGCCGTCCTGCTTACCGACAACAACATGAGCATGAATTTTCGGCTCGCCATCCTTTGACCTAGCCACGTTGCCTACGAGAGACATCGCTTCGACTTGTCCTGCATTGATTCGCTTGTAGTCTTTGCGCTCCCGCTCGAAGAAGCCAAATGCGACATCGCTAAATGCGCCCAGAGCGTTAAAGTGAGCCGAGACTATTTTCTCTGTCCTGACGAACGCCAACAGCTCGGTCATGACTTCGTCGCCTTTGTCGAACACGAGGACAAAGGTTTTGTCGCCGCGATCGGATAGCAGCTTTGATTTCATTCTGGCCTTTTCTGCGTCAAAAAACCTTGCTGGAAAACGCAAGGTTTAATATCACGGCGTAGTGAGTTAAGAAAACCCCGAAAGGCCGTTGCTGTTCTTCCCCTTGTTCAATCGTCGCTGCTGGACGTTTGAATTGCCAGCCTTTCTAAAGCTGATGAGCCACGATGTCGAACGTGAATTTCAGCTTGTCGCGGACTCGTATTGTCCCGTTCTTGGCAGTCGTAGCTTTCACGTTATAGTCGCCACGATTGATGGTGAACTCACCCTGGGCGCGCAGGTTATTTCCCTCGAGCGTAACCTCAGCGGGAATCATGATATGGCGCGTGGCACCGTGCAAGGTTAAATCGCCACCAATCTTCGCTTCGTAGTGGGTGGCCGCGGTCAGCTTGCCGGTGACCTCTGTACTTTTGAAGACTATCTCGGGATACTTTGCCGTCTCAAGTACCAGCTCGCGAATTTCCTTGTTAATAATCTGCTTCTGCTGGGGCGTGAAAACGTCGCGTGTCTCGGCAAGCGAATCGGCGCGGATCGTCATCTGTAGCGACGCCGGATTGATCGCGGTCGGAGTGAGCTGCGCTTCGCCGCTGAAGTCGCCCACCTTAATGAAGTGGTCGTGTCCCTTAAAGAACAGCAGGCCGCCTGAGAAGGTGCGCACCATGAAATTACTTTGCGCTGCATCCAGCCGGTAGCGCAGCGTGAGCGCATTGGCAGCGGGCGCTTCCTTCGTGTGCGCCGTAATCCCGCCACGAATGACTTTATAGCCTACCGATCCAACTATGAGCCCAAGCGATAACGCAATCAGGAATAACTTAAAGATTCGCATAACCCCCCGATGTTTTGACCAGAACTGTTTTTAGGGAGACCAAGGCCGATATCTGAAAACTGCACGTGCATGAAACTCACGCTGTGAAACCCATAGGCGTTTTCCGCTGACGCAGCCCGTCCACTGAATAACGATTTAGGTCCGCGAGCCACAGCAGGGCGAAGTTCACCAACGCATATTGCGTGTTGTGCGCGACCGTGGGTAAGTCCCCCAGCATCACCGTGCCGAATGTCAGCGCTACCAGCAGCAGACCCGACAGGAAGAGCGCGAAGCGGTTAAACAAGCCGATGAAGATCAACGCGCCGAGAATCACTTCAGCAAAAGGAAGCACGTAAGAGAACGGCATCACCATGGCGGCCGGCAATTTTCCGGCAAAATGCTGATTCATTCCACCGACAAAGCTGCCGAGGCCACCCATGAACTTTCCAATACCGGAAAACAAAAAGACAATGGCCAGGGTTACCCTCAGCAGCGCGTAAGCTGCTTCACGATGATTCATGGTTAGAAGCTCCTTGCGGACGCGCATCGTCCCAGAATTTCCTTAATTAAGCATCAAGGTGCATGCCACATGGATGCATCTTTTTGTGTGTGTTCGCGTCGGTTGCGTCGTTCACCAGACTTTTGCGCTTCTCGCACTGTATCGATCCTTGGCAAATCACAGCTTGTTGCGTCGCAATTCGAAACAGTTCAAAAGTATTAGCACACCAGGGCGGACTGGATGTTGGAAGGAGCCTGAAACTATCAAAGAAGGGACCAGGAATGGTATATAAATCGCTTCGTTATCCCGGTTCTAAAACTCCAGGCTACCCACAAAAAAGGAAAAAACATGAAACCGACCTCCGGCACTTCGCTCTCAAGCTGGATGGCCACCGCGGAAATCCCCGCGCGGCCGGCTTTGATGGAAGATGCGCGCGCGAACGTGTGTGTCGTGGGCGCGGGCATCGCCGGTATGACCACGGCTTACCTGCTCGCGCGCGAGGGAAAATCCGTCGTTGTTCTTGACGACGGACCGATCGGCGGTGGCATGACCGGGCGGACGACGGCCCATCTCGTTACCGCCCTGGACGATCGCTACTTCGAGCTGGAACGTTTGCATGGCGAAGACGGGGCGCGGTTAGCGGCCCGGAGTCACGCGGCCTCAATCAATCGTGTCGAGCAAATTGTCACTGAAGAAAAGATCGATTGCGACTTCGAGCGAGTTGATGGTTATCTCTTTGTGCCGCCCGGCGAGTCAAAAGAAATTCTTGATCGGGAACTCGAAGCCACCCATCGCGCGGGGCTGAACGATATCGAGTTCGTCGATCGCGCGCCAATTGATCCATACGATACCGGCAAAGCCCTGCGCTTCCCGCGCCAGGCGCAGTTTCATCCATTGAAATATCTTGCCGGCCTGGCGCAGGCGATCGAACGTGACGGCGGAGAAATTTACTGCGAAACCCACGCCGGCAAAATCGAA
Organism: Pyrinomonadaceae bacterium; assembly: GCA_036506395.1. Classification (GTDB taxonomy): domain Bacteria; phylum Acidobacteriota; class Blastocatellia; order Pyrinomonadales; family Pyrinomonadaceae; genus DASXRU01. Next base: position 5,915 of record DASXRU010000090.1, read on the forward strand.
GGAGGTAAAAAGGCGCGCGTCGAAAGTTCAAACGGTCCGGTGGTAGAGGCTGACACCGTGGTCGTGGCAACGAACACTCCGGTGAACGATTTGGTGGCGATTCATACCAAGCAGGCAGGCTACATGACCTACGTGCTTGGCGCCCGGGTGCCGCGTGGCTCGGTCACCCGAGCGCTTTACTGGGACACGCCGGACCCGTACCACTACATTCGCATTCAAACAGTTCCGGAGGGATCGCGGGCTCACGATTTATTGATCTGCGGAGGCGAAGATCACAAGGTCGGTCAGAAGGACGACGCGAATCGCCGGTTTGCCATTCTCGAGAAGTGGACGCGCGAGCGCTTCCCCATGATGAAAGAGATCGAGTTTCGCTGGTCCGGTGAAGTAATGGAGCCCGTGGACGGTCTGGCTTTCATCGGCAAGAATCCCATGGATCATGACAACGTCTACATGGCTACTGGCGATTCGGGTAACGGCATGACGCACGGCACAATTGCCGGCATTCTTCTTACCGATCTGATCCTGGGGCGAAAAAATGAATGGGCCGACTTGTACGACCCTTCGCGAGTTACACTCGGCGCGATTAAGGAGTTCGCTAAAGAGAACATCAACGTAGCCGGCCAGTATGCCGATCTGGTGACGCCGGGCGAAATTGATTCAGTCAAACAAGTCGAAAACGGATCGGGTGCCATCATTCGTGACGGTCTGTCAAAGATTGCCGTCTACCGAGATGAAGCCGGTGAATTGCACGAACTCTCGGCCGTCTGCCGGCATTTGGGCTGCATCGTCGATTGGAATTCGTTTGAGAAAACCTGGGATTGCCCCTGTCACGGCTCGCGCTATGACGCCCTCGGTCATGTCATAATGGGACCAGCGAATAGCGATCTCCCGACGGTAGAAGAGGATTAATCGGATTACACGAAACTGCTTTAGAAGTTTTGGGTGTAGATAGAACGAAAAACAGTGTCTCTTCCTAAAACTCTGGCAATCAAGTCAACGCTAACACCGCGAGGCGCCCCGGCCATCCTCACGCTCTTTTAAGCAATGCCTCCAAAGATGCTTCGGCTGTATCCATCCCCACACAAACCTCTCCCGAACAAAAGTCTTTTTCATTTTGAAGGATACCTTGGAGAGGTATGGGTCCGTTTAGCGAGGACTCATGAGGGCTTGAACTGAATTAGCCATTGACAACGATGTGTTTGCTCACTTAATATGCCTCCAGTTGAAATTGATTTTCATTTTCAGCATTAAAATCTAAAGCGGTTACGGGGAAACACCAGCAGGGAGCTGAGGACTCCTTAGGGGCTTGTTTTTCCAAATTTCGCGTTTTCGTTAACCGGAGGCAGAAACATGCGAACAGGAATTATTTTTGCAGCAACATTTCTTACCGTGATCTTGGCTGCGACAGCGTTTGCTCAGGGGGGGACAACCGGAACTATTCATGGGGCGGTCAGGTTGGAGCCCACGGGCACACCAGCGCGAAACGTTGTCGTCACAATAGCCGAACTCAGGAAATGGGCCTTGACCGATCAGAATGGCGAGTTTGAATTCAAAGATATTCCAGCGGCGAAGTATCAAATCATCGCACACCTTGATCGCGTTCCAGATATCGTTAAGACCGTCGAAGTGAGGAGTGGTAATCAGAGGATTGATTTTCAATTAACCCTGGCTCCGGTAAGCGAACAGGTAACGGTGACAGCTACCGGGTCTGCCGAGGCTGTTGGGTCTTCCTATCAGTCGGTCACCTCGGTAGGTGCGTTAGAACTCTCCCAAAGAAATCCCATTTCAATCGGCGAAGCACTTGAATATCAGCCTGGTGTCGCCAAAAGAAGTTTCGGTCCTGGCTCTGGGCGCCCGGTCATTCGCGGTTTCGATGGCGACCGCGTTCTGGTTCTGCAAGACGGCTTGCGCGTCGGCGGCATCGCTTCGCAATCGGGCGATGAAGTTGAACCGATTGATGTTCTCTCGCTTGACCGCGTGGAAATTGTTAAAGGTCCGGCAACCTTGCTCTACGGCAGCAACGCGATCGGTGGCGTGGTCAACGGCATTTCTACCAATAACGTATATCAAAAAGGTTTGTCCGGTTACTTAACCGCTTTCGGGGGCACGAACAACTGGCAAGCAGGCGGCAGCGGCGGTTTCAAATTCGGCTTGAAGAATTTTCTCTTTTTCGCTAACGGCGGAGCGCAAAAAGCGAACGACTATCGCAGTCCAATCGGAACGGTCTTAAACTCTTACGCTCGCAGCGGCAACGTAAGCGGCGGCGCAGGCTGGTTTCCCCGCAAAGGCTGGCTATCGTTTGGTTACGCCTTTGACCAACGGCGTTATGGCATTCCTGTCACGGCGGACGAAATTGACTTCGAATATTTGAAAATGCGCCGCCACAGCTACGAAATCAAAGGTGGCTTGCGGCAGCTTGGCCGGTTTATCGAAGGCGGCGATTTCGCCCTGAGTTACAACGACTACCTGAACCGCGAGTTCGAGTTTGAATCGGATGAAAACGTCACTGAACTTGACTCGATTGCCACGAACAAAAACTTGAATTACCGTGCAAACTTCACGCACCAGCGGCGCGGCAATCTCTCCGGTACTTTCGGGCTTTCAGGTTTTACGCGCGACTACAAATCGACCGGGGCGGAAGCTCCCGCGCCGCGCACAAAGCAAAATTCCTTCGCCGTTTACGGCTTAGAGCGGGTTGATTTCGAACGCATCGGTTTTCAATTTGGCGGGCGCGTCGAGCAGAACGGCTATAACCCGGAAGGCAATTTTCGCAAGCGCAATTTTGTCGGATTTTCCGGCAGCGCCGGCGTGCGTGTTGGGCTCTGGACTGGAGGCTCTTTTGTCGCTAACTATCAGCATTCTTTCCGCGCCCCGGCGCTCGAGGAGCTTTATAACAACGGGCCGCATCCGGGCATTCTGCTTTTTGACATTGGCAATCCAAACCTGAAAGCTGAACAAGGCGACGGCGTGGACTTCTCCCTGCGCCACAACGCGGACCGCTTGCAACTCGAAGGCTCCGTTTACTACTACCACGTCCGCAACTTTGTTTTCCCGGCCTTCACCGGCAATACCGATGCGAGATCAAACCTTCCGATAGTCGATTACGCACAAGGAAATAGCCGCTACATTGGTACGGAAGCGAGCATCCAGGGACGGGTTTTGCGGGCGTTATGGTTCAATGGCAAACTGGATTACGTGCGAGCGGAGCTTACTGAACAGAACAAACCGCTGCCGCGGATTCCACCTTTTCGGACTACCGCCGGGCTCGACTGGCGTTACAAGGCCTTGAGTTTGCGTCCGGAATTGATTTTGGTGAGCCGGCAAACTCGCGTTTTTGATAATGAAACCTCGACCGCGGGCTACGCCGTTCTTAATCTCAATTCCTCGTATACAATTGTGACCAAGCGACTGACGCACATTTTTTCGGCCAACGGATACAACTTGACCAACAAGTTGTACTGGAATCATTTGTCATTCATCAAAGAGATTGCGCCGGAGATGGGGCGCAGCCTGCGCTTGAATTATTCTCTCAGATTTTGAGATACAGTTTGACGGTTTGAAGGCCAGGTTGAAGAGTCATGCCCACAGCCGGAAAAAAACCGCGAGACCAGCCAAAAGCAGAAGCGGTCAAACGCACTGCCCAGCGCGAAGGCCCATCTATCTCGGCAAAAGAGTTTCTGGCGCTCAAGAAACCCAAGGGTGATCTTATTCTGGAGATCGAAGGCGAGCGTGTTTCCCTTACCAGCCTTGATCGCATCTACTGGCCCGAGGAAAAGATTACCAAGTTTGATCTGATCAGTTACTACCTGCACACCAGCTCCGTGATCATGCCGTTTCTGAAAGACCGGCCTGCGATCTTGCAACGATATCCTCGCGGCATCAAAGCGCCGATGTTTTTTCAGCAGGACCTGGAGAGCGCGCCGCCATTTATCAAGACCGTGCGGCTGACGAATCAGGAAGGGCGTGAATTGGACTATGCGGTTTACACCACGACGGCTTCCCTGCTGCATTTCGTCAACCTGGGAACGATTGAACAGCATCCGTGGCATTCGACAACGCCGCATCTGTTGCAGCCGGATTACGTGATGCTTGATCTCGATCCCAAAGCAGCTCCCTGGAAAAATGTATTGCAGGTGGCCTTAACCGCTAAGGAGATCTTCGATGAGCTGGGTTTGCCTTCGTATCCGAAAACTTCCGGCTCTTCGGGCATTCACATTTATTTGCCGCTGAAACCAAAGCATGATTACACGAAGATTGCTGGTCTGACGGAAGCCCTGGCGAACGAAATCGCACAGCGGGCGCCAAAGATTGCGACGACCCAGCGCTCGTTAGCGAAGCGCCAAAAGCAGCAGGTCTATGTTGACTGGATGCAAAATGCGAAAGGTAAAAGTATCGCTTCGCCTTATTCTGCCCGAGCGAGAGCCGGAGCGACGGTTTCAATGCCGCTCGATTGGAAGCAAGTTGAGCGCGGCGTGAAGATTTCCGATTTCACCATCAAGAACGTGCCCGGCCTGGTAAAGAAGAATGGTGACGCGTGGAAGGACTTCTTCAAGGACCGGCAAGAATTGAAGATTTAGTGTGGCACAGCCTTCAGTCTGTGATCAGCCTCCCTACCCTAATCACAGACTGAAGTCTGTGCCACTTCCGAGTATGAACGAGCAACTGATTTTCGAAGACGACGCTTCGCCCGGCGCCAAACTGGAGGCGATTGATCTTTTCCGGCGTGCTTACCGGGCACAGCTCGAGAACAATTACGAAGCGGCCATCGAGCTTTACCAGCGATCGATTGAGACTTACCCGACTGCCGAGGCCCATACGTTTCTTGGCTGGGTATACAGTTTTCAGAATCGTCACGACGAAGCGATTGCCGAATGCCTGGAAGCAATTCGCGTGGATGAAACTTTTGGAAATCCCTACAACGACATTGGCAGCTACCTGCTGGCCAAAGGCGATTCATACGCTTGCGTACGCTGGTTCAAACGCGCGCTGCTGGCGCCGCGTTACGAGTCCTACGCCTTTCCCCATTTCAATCTGGGCCGCGTTTACGAGATGAGGCATCGCTTCATCGAGGCAGCGAAGCATTATGGTTTGGCTTTAGAGCAGAATCCGGATTTCGCTCAAGCCGCCGTCGGTCTGCACCGCATGCAAGCCCGATTGAATTGAGTCAGTGAGCAGTGAGCAGTGAGCAGTAAGCAGTAAGCAGTAAGCAGGCAGCAGGCAGCAGTGCAGTCGGCGGTCAAAACTCACAAACAGTTTTCACTGCTTACTGCTCACTGCTGACTGCTCACTATCTTAATCTTCTGATGGTGTTTGTCGACGGCGACATAGACCACTTCCGCTTCCGTAACTCGAACCCGCTTGTCCGAACTGCTGGGGCGTTCAGCTTCAACCACGACCCGCACAGTAATTGAAGTGGTGCCGACGCGAACCGTTTCCGCGTAGAAGCTTACGAGATCACCCACGAAAACCGGTTGATGAAACTTCACTTCGCGCATGGCGATAGTGACGAAGCGATCCATCTTTGTGTGGCGATGGGCCTGGATAGCACCGGCCATGTCTATGTAGCTGAGAATCACGCCGCCAAAGATGGTGCCTTGCGAGTTCGTGTCGCGCGGCAGCAGGGTGATGCGAATCGCGGGATCGGTGTATGAGTTCATGCCTTCATCGTAAAATGGAAACCTTAACTTAGCCAACTTGCAGTCAACTCAACCACCTGCAGTCAACTTAGCCAACCTGCAGTCAGGAAGGGGGCATGCCCCCGCTATTTCTCGGTCATTGTATGCCAGAAGTTAGGATAACGAGTGGGAAGATAGATTTTCCAAATGTCATTTCTCATTTTTCATTTGCCATTGAACCATTCATGCAAAAGCTCAGAGCCGAGTATTGATTATGGACGAAGAATTAATGAAAAATGGAAAATGGAAAATGACGAATGGAAAATCTGCAGTATTCCTAATTCGGAGGGAAGGGAGGAAACAAATCAAGAGCGGCGGGCAGGGCCTACCAACGCGGAACAAACGACTCCTCCCGGGTGTCTAAGCAAACAGTTGCGAATCGTCTCGCAAATCAAGATCGAAAGGCTGGACTACACAATGCTTTTGCTGACACCGCTGGCAGCCGCCGCTTTCATGGCCCTGGAGAACGCGCTTTGTTTCGTAATCGTCGTTTCTGATTGCGATGATTGTGGCTTCAATGATCTTGGGCTGCTTCTTTTTGGCGGGCTGGTGCTGGCGATCGGCGTGGGTGTGGGCTTCACCTTGATCCGGTTGCGTCTGAGCGGCAGCAAAACAAAAGCGCCCGCTTTCCTTTCAATTACTCCGCACCTTACCAACATTGATTTGAAGAAGATGAGGAGTTCTGGTCACGAGGAAGAACGAATCTGATCAAGCACGTTCCGTGTGATTAGGCCTCTACGCCATCGGATGGCTCCGGCTCGTCCACTATTCTTATCGGTTTTTGTTTATCCTCAAGCCATTCCCTCACTTTTGGCGATTCAAGGATTTCCTCGTTCATAACCAGAGTGCTTCCGCCGCAGGTTATAGTCACTCCATTAGGAAGCGTAAGGTATGGCCTGATTTTGTCGTTATGGATTCTCTTCATTGGCACTCCCGACCTTAGGTGTATTTGCTGATGATGATTTTTAGAGATTCGATCTCCTTAAGAAATTTATCTCCATACTGCGCCAGATTGCCGATCGCTTCGGGTGTGAGTGGCCGTGGAGCAGTTGGATCGGATCTATATTGGGCCAGAATGCTGTGAATATCATTATAGAACTTTTCCCTAATTTCATTCGGCAGCTCTGCGCGATAATCGGTGAATGGTCCCATGATCAGGTCATCAGCAGCGGAAACGACTCCCTCAACTTGCCGTGATGTCATGGATTTCAGACTTACGTGCTCGTATAAGCTACGATACGCTTCAAACAATGCCTTTTCCTGAAGGTTCGCGTATTTGCGCAGCGTCTTGCGGAACTGTTTTTCTTTTTCGTCTTTGTGCCTAAGAGCGCGCTTCAGAAAAAAGATGATAATCGCCGCCGCAATGACGACTAGGGGGATCGCCACAGACGGCAACCCGATCTGCTTCAGCAGTTCTTTGAGCTCGTCCATAAAGCACGTTAGTTACTGATCAGCGCAAACGCCTGACAAGCAGGGCTACTTTCGAAGCGCGAAGACGGGCGAAGTATAGCAGCACGAGCTGAACGCCCAATAGCGTGAGCTGGGCGGTTGCGAGCAGAGTAGGAAAGCCAACCTAACAAGGTCCCGACGACCGGCCGCCATTTAAATCATTGAAAAGCCCGGCCCTGTATCGTAGTATTCGTTGCGTAATTTTTTGCAGCAGGCTTCCTAAGTTATTCATCACCCGCCACTTTCAAGCGGCGACCCGCAGCTTTTGGTCCTGGATCCACCGCGCCAATGATCGGCCAAACCGTTTCCCATTACCGCATAATCGAGCCCCTCGGAAAGGGTGGCATGGGTACCGTTTACCTCGCCGAAGATACGCTGCTGGGGCGGCGCGTGGCCGTTAAGTTTCCCCTTCCAGCGATCCAGGAACGGGACTTTCACGCTCGTTTTCTGCGAGAGGCCCGCGCGATTTCTGAGCTGAGCCATCCTTCGATTGCGACCCTTTTCGACTACGGCGAGACAGTGGAGGGTCAGCCGTTTCTGGTTATGGAGTTGGTTAAGGGCCAGCCGCTGAGCGACCTGATTGCTAAAGGGCAGCTAACTCTTTCCTCTGCCGTTCAGATTATTTCGGACGTGGCTATTGCCCTGGGCGAGGCCCACGCCCGCAATGTGATTCATCGCGACATAAAGCCCTCAAACATCATGGTTGATGAACGAGGCCAGGTTAAGGTGCTGGATTTTGGACTCGCAAAACAATTGGTCGACGAATCCGTGCTCAGTTCAGACCCCGAGGCATTGACCCTCCTGTCGGCAAAAACCGGCAGCGGTGTGGTGCTCGGCACGCCCGCGTATCTGTCTCCGGAGCAGGCCACTGGAGGCGCGGTCGATGGACGAAGCGACCTGTTTGCGCTCGGCGCCGTGCTTTATGAATCGATCACCGGCGAGATGCCTTTTGCCGGTACCACTCTGATTGAGATTGCATCGAAAGTTCTCCAGGTCGATCCCGAGCGGCCCTCGAAGATCAACCCTCGTGTTCCCCGGGAACTGGATTCTGTCTCGCTCAAGGCGTTAGCCAAGAAGCCGGAGAAGCGTTACCAATCAGCTTCCGAGATGGGGGCCGCCCTGCGCTCCGTCGCGGACCTCGTGCAGGAGGATTCAGCTCAAACGCTTATCAAGCGGACTCTGCCGTCTTCCGTTTCCGCACCCAGTCGTACGCTCGGGAATCTTTCTCAGATCCTGCAGCGATCCCGCATCCCCATTTATTACCTTTTGATCGCGGTCGTAGTCGCGTTGGGGGCCGGCTTTATTGCGCTGCGCTGGTGGCGGCCTTCGCCGCACCAGCCGCCGGCTGAGGCCCAGCGCTGGTATGAAGTCGGAACAAACGCGCTCCGCGATGGAGCTTACTTCCAGGCAAGCAAGGCACTTGAGAAAGCCATCGCCGCTGATGATAACTACATGCTGGCCCACGCGCGTTTGGCTGAGGCGCTGGTCGAGCTGGATTATTCCGATAGAGCAAAAGACGAGCTGCTGCGGGTGACTAGCGCCCAGCGTTCCGGGTTGTCAAAGCTCGACTCGCTTTATCTTGACGCCATTACGGCTACTGCCAGGCACGATTTTGCCAAAGCCATCGAGCTCTATAAACAGATCGCGCAGCAGGCATCGGACGTCGAGAAGCCATACGTGCTCGTCGATTTAGGCCGCGCATACGAGAAGAACGAGGACATCAGGAAAGCGATTGAGAATTATGCCGAGGCAGCGTCCCGCAATCCGCAATATGCAACGGCGTTTCTGCGGCTCGGGATTCTTCAGGGCCGGCAACGAGACCTGCCCGATGCGCTGGCTTCATTTGATAAAGCCGAGTCCCTTTATCAGGCGCTGGGACTTCTCGAAGGCCGTGCCGAAGTGTTCTACCAGCGCGGGTTCGTCTTCAATAATGGAAATCAGCTCTCCGATGCGAAGACACAATTGGAGCAGGCGCTGAGTCTGGCTCGCGCTGCCGACAACAAGGCGCAGGAGATCAAGACTCTCTTGCAGTTGAGCAGTGTTATTGCTGACCTTGGTGAAACCGGGCGCTCGACTGAATACGCTCATCAGGCAATCGACCTGGCACAGAGAAATGGAATGGAGAATCTCGCCGCCCAGGGCTTGATCGATCTCGGTAATAGCCTTCTAATTCGCGCGGAGTACGTTGAAGCGGAAAAGTATTATATGCAGGCGCTTGAATCCGCGCAGAGAAATAAAGCTCCGAGAAATGAAGCCCGGGCGCGATTCTCATTAGCCAGCCTCCGCGTCCAGCAGCACAATCCTGACGACGCGGTTCATTATCTCGAGCCGGCGCTGGCCTTTTACCAGCAGGGAGGATATCGCACGGAAACCTCTTTCGGTCTTGGCTTGCTCGCGCGCGCGAACATGCAAAAGGGCGATTACGAAGCGGCCTTGAAGGCTGATGAGGAAATTCTACGGTTGGCCCAGCAGGCTAATGACCAATCTCAGATCGCGTTTTCACACGCTGAGATGGGTTCGGTCCTGGCGCACCAGGAGCGATACCCGGAAGCCCTCGATCACTTAAGCCAGGCGTACTCGATCTACAAAACTCTGGGTGTACAGCGCAGTATTGGCTCCAATTTGCTGAGCCGGGGAGATGTGCTATGGCGACTCGGACGCTATCAGGAAGCGCAGTCGCTTCTGGATGAAGCCTCGCTTATCGCCAACAGCCCCAATGACGGCCTCAAGCGACTATCAGCTGAGATCAATTTAGCTGCTTGTGAAATGGCGTTAAGCCAAACCCGTTTTGCTGAGGCTAAAGGAAAAGCGGAAAAGCTTTTGGCATTGGCGGAAACAGAATTTCCCAGCATCACGCTGGACGCCCGGCGGGTCCTCTGCCTGGCCCAGTCGAAGGGTGGAGCGCTGGCCGTGGCTAAACAAACATGCGCCGACCTGGCCGACAAAGCGAAACAGCTGAATGACCCCGCGATGATCTCCAGCGTACAGCTCGCCCTGGCAGAAGCGACACTGTTAGCGGGTGACTCTCAAGGTGCGCTTGCTATATCATTGCAGGCGCAACAGAACTTCGGTCGAGCGGAACAAATAGAATCCGAGTGGCAAGCATGGGTGGCGGCCGCGCGGGCCAGCCGGGCCGGCGGCCAAACCGCGCAAGCTCAGCAATATGGTCTAAAGGCCACAGAAGTCCTGACAAAGCTCGAGCAAAAATGGGGAGCGGACGCTTTCAATTCTTACGCCAACAGGCCGGACGTGCAACAGCTTCGCAAACAGCTCGCTGAATTGTCCCCGGCAAGCAAATAAACGCGAGACTCTGAAGCGCAAAATTGGGTCATTAATCACTATCACCCGCAGGCTCGCTTTTTTTCGTATTGTTCGCGTGACGGCCGTTGCCGGCCCGCATTTTTCTTCCACCATTAACCCAACATAAGGAGAAAACAATGGACGTGACGCTACCAGACGGCGATCCGATTATCCTCAAGGGCGGTTCACTCACGATTCAATTTCCGGCCAACCAGGAGGGCCTTGACTTCAACACCACCACGATGAAGTACGAGCACAAGGACAAGCATAAGAAGATTGCAAGAATCGTCGTCAAGGACGAGAGCGGAAAGGAATTATTCAGCTCTAACAGTGTGAACTTCCCGAACGGCAAGCCGTCAATCGAGATATTCATGAAGTAACATTAGGACCCCGGGTTGCTGAAGTTCCAATTGCGCACGCCGCCTCAGCGAAGGCATGTCGGACGTCAATTCCGGCATGCCTTTGCATCCCACCAATCAGGGGTTCAAGTCTAGCCTTCGCTTTTCAATCGGTGCGTAGCAGGCTTAGGACCCACTGCCGCCGCTTACCGAGGGCATAATTGTGATTTCGCTGCCATCCTCGAGCGTTGTTTCGAGGACGTCTTTGCGTCGAATGGTTTCATTATTGACGAAGACGTTAACGTGCAACCTGATTTCCCCCTTTTCATTCACCACGCGGTCACGCAGGCCCACGTGTTTCTCCCACAATTCACCCAGGGCCACCCCAACCGTTGCCGGTAAAGAGTCAAGTCTTAGCTGGCTGCGTCCTTCAGTGAAGTCAGTTAAGAACCCGGCGATATTGAAGGTGATCATGTCTCGGATGTTGCGGCGTTGCGTGTTGGGCTAGGAGTTAAGAGTCGGATTTTCCATTTTTCCTATTTTTCATTATTTTTCATTTCTCATTTTTCATTGAACTGCAGAACTAACGGAGAGTGGGCGTTTAGGCCGCCAGGCTCATAATGCGAGGGCAATGGCAAATGAGAAATGGAAAATGATATATGGAAAATGTTCCTGGCTTTCATTCAGTTAGACGACCGCTGTCTTCACACAAACAATCGGAGGCAAGCCTTCCTCAATCATGCGCCAGGATTCGCCACCGTCTTTTGAGCCAAACAACTTGCCGTTGCGCGTTCCGAAGTAAATGCCTGACGGATTCGCTTTATCGGCCGCCATGCCGTCGCGCAGCACGGTCTCAAACGCGTTTTCCTGCGGCAGGCCGCCCGTTAGCGGCTCCCAGGAATCGCCCGCATTACGCGTGCGATAAACGCGCAGCTTCGCTTCCGGCGTGCAGCGAAACTCGTCGGACTCAAGCGGCACGATGTAAACCGTGTTCGCATCGTTAGGATCAACCGCCATTGCAAATCCAAAGTCCGAAGGCACGCCGTTAGCGATGTCCTGCCATGAATCGGCGCCGTCATCACTGCGATAAAGTCCCCAGTGGTTTTGCAGGAAGAGACGTTTCGGATTCGAAGGATGAAAAGCGATCTTGTGCACGCACTGGCCAAACTCGGGATACTGCTGACCAGGAGGCAGAAACTGCGCGCGCACCCCGACGTTGCGCACGTCCCATGTTTGCCCGCCATCGTCTGTGCGATAAACGCCGCCGGTCGAGATGGCAATGTGCATGCGCTTCGGATTCGCAGGATCGGGAAGAATCGTATGCAGACAAAGCCCACCACCACCCGGCTGCCATTGCGGACGGTGCGGGTGATCGTGAAGCCCTTTGACGAGCGACCAGGTTTCGCCGGCATCATCCGATCGAAATAACGCCGCCGGCTCAACTCCGCAATAAAGTGTGTCCGGCTCTTGCCCGTTTCCTGGCGTGATTTGCCAGATCTGTTTCAGCGCACTGTCGGTATCTTCGGGAAACTTGATGTTGTAGGCTTCGGGCTCGCTCCAGCTCTTGCCCAAATCATTGGATGAGCTCAAGTAGGAGCCCCAGTGCGGGCTATTGACGGCAGCCCAGAAGCGATTGCGGCCATTGCGACTGTCATAGGCCAGCGCGTAAATTGCGCGTCCCGGAAAATAAGGGCCGCCTACTTCCCATTCGTTCCGGGAAGCATCGGCGCGCATTATGAAAGCGCCCTTCATTGTGCCGATGAGTAGCAGCGCATCGCCGGCATTTGCTTTGACGTGATTTGGCTCAGGCATTTGCGGAACTCCAAGTCAGATTTTGTCGAACGGGATTTGCAGTGCCCTGATTATAAGAAAATGGCGGCGAAGCGCAACAATCCGCAGTTGGCAATCATAATTATTCGAATTGTTTCTTGAAATCTTCGAACTGCTGATGCAGCGCGGCAACTTGGCTCTTAAGACTTTCAACTTCCTGCTCCAGCTTTAGCACCTTATCGGGGTCGGCCCGGCCAGCTCTAATTGACCTGACGGGCTGTTCTCCTTCCGGAACAGCGTCAATAGTAACTTCGCCCGAAAGCAGATGAGCGAAGCGCGCCTCTTTTTGTCCCGGCTGGCGCGCCAACCTCGTTACCAGCGGCTCCGGCTCTCGCGAAATCAGCGTATTGAGCGTCGCCTCAGCTTCTTCCAATCCGGAAAACTCGTAGATTCGCGCAGCACCACCCCGGAGTTCGCCTATCGTTTGGCTGCCTTTCAGCATCAGCACGCACATCAGCGCCACCTCCGGGTGCGTCAGATGCATAACCTCCGGCATCACGTGCTTGTACTTAGGCACGCGGCTGGTGCTGCCGTAGTGAACGTAAGCGAGGTTCTTCTCGCGCAGACTCTCCACAGCCTCTGCGACTGTCGCCTCATCGAATGAAGTGACAGGGTTCCGGTTATTCTTCTGGTTGCAGGCGAGCATGAGCGAATTCAAGGTCAGCGGATAATACTCCGGCGTGGTCACCTGCTTTTCGATCAGGGAACCGAGTACTCGAACTTCGACATCATTCAATGTTGTTGGCATAAGCGCTGAAGAGACAGCGGAACGATCAAATATCCCTGGCGCAACGAAATCCTGAAATCATCCAGCGCTCGTGCACGTGAAAGAAGTTGCGATAGGTCGAGCGGATGTGAATTTGCGGCGTGGCAAACGAGCCGCCCCGCAGCACTTTCTGATTAACGAACCATTTGTCGTTGTATTCGTCGAATTCAGATTTGAATCCGGGATAAGGAACGTAATCAGAAGTCGTCCATTCCCAAACGTCGCCAATCATCTGATGACAGCCATAAGCATTCTGTCCATCGGGAAATGCGCCAATGGACGCAGGACTCCATAGGCCGTTCTCGAACAGGTTCGTTTTCGCTGTGTCGGGCGACTCGTCACCCCAGGGAAATAATTGCCGGGCGTTTTGGTCGGACGCCCAATCGGCCGCACAGCACGCAGCTTTTTCCCATTCCGCTTCGGTGGGTAACCGCTTGCCCGCCCACTTGGCAAACGCTGAAGCTTCGTAAAAACTGACGTGCAACACGGGCTCGTTTGCTTTGCTTGCGGCTGGATGCAGGCCGGAAAAGTCCCTGATCATCCATTGGCCGTCATGCAGTTCCCAGTAAAGTGGCGCGCGCCATTGCTCGCGATTGACTGCTTCCCAGCCTTCGGAAAACCACCAGCGAAAGTTTTGAAAGCCGCCGTCGTTTATGAACTGAAGAAAATCGCCATTGCTAACCGGCGCGCGATCTATGGCGAAGTCCTGCAGGAAAACCTGGTGAGTAGGCTTCTCGTTGTCGAAGGCGAAGTTTTTGGAGTGCGGCGACTTGTCGCCGCTTTCGCCCCCGTCGTATCCAAGCCAGAACAACCCACCTTCAATTTCCGCCATTCCTTCGACTTTCACAGACGCCGCAGGCGCCGGTCTTATCGGCGCGTTGTATTGATCGCAGAGCAAATGCTTGATGTCGTAAACCAGAAGCTCCTGGTGCTGCATCTCGTGCTCGAGCCCCAGCCTGACCAATGACAGGACAGTCTCCGAATTCGAAACGCCATTGAGTGAATCCAGAAACCGTAGCATTAGTTCATCAACGTGATTCCGATACGCGACTGTTTCCTTGACCGTCGGGCGAGATTTCGTGCCCCGCTTCGGGCGCTCGATGCGTGCGCCAAAACCCTCGTAATAAGAGTTGAAGTAAAAGAGATAGTCGTCCGAATAGACTTTGTAGCCGGGCTGGTGCGCCCGCAGAACGGTTTCAAAGAACCATGAAGTGTGGCCGATGTGCCAGCGCGGAGGGCTCATGAACTCAGCCGTTTGAATCACGTAGTCTTCAATCTCCAAAGGCGCAACGATTTGCATTGTGCGCGCTCGAACGCTTTGAAAGAGCTCGCTCATAGAGCGGATCCTGGGCGACACCTGTTCACTGATTGTAGAAGCCATCATGCTATTCCTATCCGGCGGTAACGACGATTGAGTGCGAACGCCGTTCGAGAACGTGCCCGATTATCTGTGCTCGCGGATAATTCTCCCGAACTCGCGCCCACAAGGCATCCGCACGATCCGCCGCAACCGAAATCAACATCCCACCCGCAGTTTGCGGGTCGAATAACAACTTGACCAGATCCTTGTCAACCGATTCCTCGATTTCAATATCTTCGCCCACATATTCGCGATTTGTCTTGTCCCCGCTGGTAATCATGCCCGCAGCAGCCAACTCCAGCGCCCCTTCGAGCACGGGCACGGCGGCGGAATCCATCTCGATCGTCATGTTGCTGGCCCTGGCCATTTCCCAGGCATGGCCAAGCAGGGCGAACCCCGTTACGTCCGTGGCGCCTTTAACGCCGAATT
>DASXRU010000091.1:0-36659 GCA_036506395.1 Pyrinomonadaceae bacterium
CGTAGCCGTGGCTGTGCCCGTGGCTGACGGATCGGTTGATGCGTCGCACGAGACGGTCTGGTTTGCGGGACATGTGATCGTCGGCGCGGTCGTGTCACGGACGGTAATAGTCTGCGTGCAGGAAGAACTGTTGCCGCTGGCATCGGTGGCTGTCCAGGTGCGCGTGATGGTGTAGTTACCAGCCGAACTGCCGGGCGTGGTCACATCGCTGTGGGTCACAGTTGCCGTGCTGCAATTGTCCGCAGCCGTGGCTGTGCCGGTCGCTGATGGATCCGTTGAAGCATCGCACGAGACCGTCTTGTCCGCTGGGCAACTGATGCTCGGCGCGGTGGTATCACGGACGGTGATGGTCTGCGTACAGGATGAACTATTGCCGCTGGCATCGGTGGCCGTCCAGGTGCGGGTGATGGTGTAGTTGCCAGGCGAACTGCCCGGCGTGGTCACATCGCTGTGGGTCACGGTTGCGGTGCTGCAATTGTCCGTAGCCGTGGCTGTGCCGGTGGCTGACGGATCAGTTGAAGCATCGCAAGAGACCGTCTTGTCTGTCGGACAACTGATGATCGGCGCGGTGGTATCCACGACTGTTACCACAGCCGTGCACGAACTGGATGCGCCGTGATTATCGGTCACGGTCAAGGTCACCGTCGTGTTGCCGAGCGGATATGGCCCCGCCGGTGATTGTGCAACGGTGATCGTATCGCCCGCATCGGGATCGAAGGACCCATCATCAATGGATGCAGTTGCCATGCAGGAAGCGTCGGCAGACACAGTCACGTTCTTGCATTTCGCAACCGGCGCGTGATTAGGAGGCACATTGTTGAAACAAACGGTGACGTCATTCAAAACGGGTGTCACCGTGTTATTGGTCGTACTAAGGAAGGCCCTGTACTTTAGATAACGGTTGCCGTTGAACTGGCTCAGCGATGCGCCGCTGGTGGTAAAAAACGTGCTCGAGGTGCCGTCCGGTCCAACGAAGCTGAATGCCCCTGGTAAGCTATTGCTGGCGGCTACCTGGAACCTGAGGGTGGTATTGGCTGGAGTAGAAGCAGTCCAGGACAGCGTGGTCCAATTGGGTGTACTTCCGGGGGCCGGGTTGGCATCTTTCTGCGAAGAGACCAGATCACCTGAAGTAACAAAAGTGTTTGGGGTAACGTAGGTCCTGAACGCGAGGTCTTGTCCCTGCGCACTCCAGGTACCACCGCTGTTCGTCGACAGGTAATAGGCGCCATTCGCGTACGAGTTGGCGTTCGAACGGACGCCACGATAGTTGCCGCCAGTGCCCACCCTCAAAACAATCGCGTAGGTCGTTCCGGTTGAGACCGTCGCCGGCGACGAAAACGGAACCGAGTACCAGGCATTAGTGGTGCTGCTGACACCTGAGAGAGTGGATGTCGCCAGTACAGTATTTCCCGGCGCGCCAGAGACGGTATTGCGAATCTCAACGATGATCGTTCCCACAGTTCCGCCGCTGACGATTGCAGACTGCACGTCGACTTGACTCAGTTGTCCGCTCACTCCGGGAACGAAGGTCTGTGCCAGCCACGTAGTCGTGCTGAAGTCGACGAAGAAGTTTAAAGTGGTTTGCTGTTGATCAAGGGACGCTGCGGTATGGGCTAGTTTCACGTCGCCCGGGCTGGAGGTCAGGTCAACGTTGGTTCCAGACCCGGCCTGAAAGTCAGCCTGGGTTGTATCTGTCAAACAGCCGCTGGCTGACGCCTTGGTAAGTGCGAAGTTCTGGGTCGTTGTTCCCCCGCTGGTGACAACCACGCCCGTCGCCGTGCTGCTATTGTATCCGCCGGCTGAGGCCGTCACGTCGTATGTTCCGGCGGGCAAATTCGTGAATTGGTAGAAGCCGCTGGCATTCGTGGTAGTCGTATTCGTTCCCGTGATTACGGTTGCACCACTTATGGGTCCGCTGGTGGCCGAGTCAGTCACGGTGCCTTGAAGAGTTCCCGGATTGGTGTCAACAGAAATTTCCCACATGCCGCGTCCATGTGTAGCGATGCGCAGGATACGATTGGCATTCTGAATCGCCATATCGAAGACGGCCACACGCGGCAACCCGTTGCTGAACGCAGTCCATGTCGTGCCGCTATCGAGCGAGCGATAGACACCGATGTCCGTGCCCGCATAGAGCTTGGTTGAATCTGCCGCATCAACGACGAAGGCATTGATCGGGATATCGGGAATGACACTTCCAATGCCGGTCCAGGTCGGCGTAGCGGCGTTCAGGTTCGTGGTTTTGTAGATATGTGGGGTGGAATTGCCGAAGTAACCTGAAAGCGTTACGTAGGCAGTGTTCTGGTTATTTGGATCAATAACCGCGCGAGCGATGTACCTGGCCGGGATTGTGCCGGTCACGTCGTTCAGGGTGGAACTGCCGGTCACGGTGCGGAAGACTTTGCCATTATCCAGACCCACGATGCGAACGTTATCATTCTGTGGCGAGATGCCAATCGCGCTGATGGGCACGCCAGAAACGATAGGAGCCTGACTGACAACCGTCATGGTGGTTCCGCTGTTGGTCGAGCGGCGCAGGCGATCACTGCCAAAGTAGAATGTGTTAGGGTTACCGGGTCCCAGGGCCATGGGAGCATAGAACTCTACCGCCGAATCAGTGGTTCCCAGACTGAGGAATGCCCAGCCATCATCGTGGGCATCGGCAGTATTCTGCACGCGCCCGAAACCCATGAGGCCGCCGGTACCGACGATGTTGAAATACGTGTGGTACATCGTCACATTGGTCGTGTTGGCTGCATTTTGATCAATCAGAGCAAAGCCGCCGTCGCCGAAGTCGGCGCGTATCCAGGTATTATCAGGTTTCTGCCATTCAGTACCGTTGTCCTGCGTGCCGCCGATAGTGAAGTACTGGTTGCTCGGGTGCAGCGCGAGTGATTGGAACTGTGTGGCGTTGAAACCGCTGTTATTCAGACTCACCCAGTTGGTCGCCGCATCCATGGACTTCCAAATCCCGCCATCGTTGCCAGTCCAGACGGTATTGTTATTTGAAGGGTCAATCTCGATCGCATGCTCGTCGGCATGTAGGCCGTTTTGCATTACGCTGAACGTCGCGCTTCCCAGCGCGTTGATTGATTTCTCAAGGATGTGGGCCGGACTGCCATCGCCCGGACCTCCCAGGTAGACGATGTTGGCGTTCGTTGGATCAAGCGCAATGGGCATATCGTAAGTGCACTGGCCCCCACAGAAGCCGGTGGCGCCACTAAGCGCTGCGGACCAGGTTACGCCGCCGTCGGTCGATCTTTTCAAGGTGCCGTTCGCTTCTGAGGTTGCAGCGAACACGGTGACGGCGCTTCCGACCTTGTTGATAGCAATCTCCACTCTGGCTGTGGCGGTGCTGCTTCCCGCAGCGAGCGTGCGCGTAAACGTCGGGGTCGCGGCCAGCGCATTTGTCGTGCGGTAGACACCGCCGTCCAAACCGGCACTGCCTCCCCCGAACACGGTGGCGAGCAGGTTGTTGGGATTCGCGGGCTCAAACTCGATATCGGTTACGCTGCGGTTGCCTCCGTTTAAGACGCCGGCCATGGCAAGCTTGGCGAATGTCGGATTGGCCTGGGTCGCGTTGGTGGAGCGAAAGAGGCCTCGCGGCTTTGTGGAGGCGGAACCAGTATCATTCAGGCTGTCGCATCCGATGCCGCCAATGCCTGAAGTGGAACCGACGAAAATAATGTCCGGGTTGGTTGGATGAACAATTATCTTGTCGATGGCCCAACCGCTAAAGACGTCGCTGTTGCTCGCATCCTTGTTGAGGGGACCACTCAGCGTGGGAAATGCGCCGTCGGCATTGGTTATACGATAGATACCTACGCCGAAGTAACTGTCACAAGAAAAGTTTCCTTCTCCTGTTCCCACATAGATGGTGGAGGGCTGCGATGGAGCGATGGCAATGGAACCGATAGCCAATGAATCGGCGCTATCCAGGAGGGCTGTCCAGGTCGCGCCACCATCCAGGGTGCGATAAACGCCGCCCTGTGCCGCGCCTACGTAAGCGATGTTCGAGTTTGTGGGATGAATAGCAATGGCCGCAACACGACCGCTGACGGGACTTGTCAGGGTAAAGGTCTGTCCATTGGGAAGCGGAGCCGGACCAATTGAGGCCCAGCGAGTGGTGCTGCTCGGACTGTTCAGGAAATCAAAGCTTGCGCTGTTGACATTAGAACCGGAATCCGATTTAGAGGTTGTACCGCTTCCTCCTTCCTCCTGCCGTGTCAATTCGCGAATCGCCCTGCCACGGGCGCCCGGGTCGAACGGTTTACCCCGCTCGAAGCCGCGCAGCTTGTTAATATGTTCCGCGCGCAGACGCAGATAATCTTCTTTGTCAACCTTACCGGCCATGAAGGCAGGCAAGTCAGGATCATCACCTTCGCCTTGTGCGCCCTCTTTGTCTTCCCGGAACTGCGTTCGCACAACCACGCCTGAGTTACCACCGGTCGCGGTCGCCGTGTAGACGCTGCTTTCCCCGGACTCCGATGCTTCGGCAGCCGGAACCTTCTTGGCGTCATCGGCACGCGCGGCATTAGCGGCTTCCGGATCCGGCATGATGGCCGTAATCGTAAAGAGACCCGAGTCGTCAGCACTTGCCTGAAGTGTGATCCCCGCGCTACTCGAGTCTTCGGTGATGACAATCGTAACAACCTCTCCTGCCGCCCAGTTCTTACCTGTGAAGGTGATGGTTTCCCCCGGCGAGTAACTGTCCCTATCAGTCGTCAAGCTCGGAGCATCCTGATTCGCCTGGCTACCAATTGGTTTGACTAGCTTAACCGCAGATCCCGGCTTCGACGCCCGATCTAATAAGGAATTAGCAGTGCCGCGCGAAGAACTACTGGGCGCTTTCGCCGAAAATGTGGTCGATACGGCGACTGTCGCCACCAACATGGCAACTAAAATAAAAAACGCGGCCAAAGGACCGCGTCTCTTCGTGAATAACAATTTTCGAGCAATAGTGCCGGCAGGGGTCGAGATAGTCCGGGACGCTTTCTTCATGGGGAACATTTCCTTCTCCGGTATCAAACCGAAATTGAGTGTTTCGGGTCAGGCTCCTGTTGTTTCCAACGGTTCAGCCATAACCAAAAGGGGGTTCTGTTTCCAGCTACTTGTCGATCTCTATCAAGGACAAAATCCGGTATCGTACGATGTCAGCAGCCAAGCCGTATGTGCCATCCTTTTGCGCTTCCACGCGTGAGACCACTCCGCGAAGCAATATGAGGGATTGAGCAATCTGAGCAATGACTAAAAGCTTTTCGCCTTGCCCAACCCGCCGGGCCAGCCGAAGGTAGAACCCGCCAGCGCTCAGATTGTCGAGCACTGTATGGCCCTCAAACCTCTGACTAACATTACTTACGTCCAGCGCCACAGCTGGGAAAGGGCCGTAGATTCGTGGCGCTGTCCGGCGTTCAACTGCGGAGTGAGTTGTCGTTGAAACTTTGGGCTGTAGGATGGGTTTCCCCCTCAGACGCCTTTGTCTGCCTTACCGACGAATGAGGCAAAATACAGGAGCGGGGCTGTGTGCGCATCTGCCATTTATCACGAATTTGTGTAGTAGACTGTCACTTTTTTTGGTGTCATGCACATGACATTTCTCCTGCGTCGAAAGTACAAATGTCATGACTCGAACTGAAAAACGCATTTAGAGCGTTTCAGAATTTATGTGGGCGGTATGGCAAATCAAAGCGTGCGCCGGTTTCTTCTAGCGCGCCTCGGAGGAAGATGGGATGAGACCATGTTCATAGGCATAAACCAGTAAGCCCAGGCGCCCGCCCTTAATGTCGAGCTTATCGTAGATAATCGAGAGATTGTTGCGCACCGTGGATTCTGCCACGAATGGGCGCAGGCGTTCGGCGATCTCCTTATTCTCGAGTCCCTCGCTTAGGAGAGCAATGATCTCGCGCTCGCGTTCGGTGAGTTTAGCGATCTTTGCCGCCTCGGGATCAAGCATTTGGCTTTCGCGCGATCGCCGCTTATCTAAGAGTCTCCTGGCCGCACCCGCTTCGAGCCAGTACTCTCCCGTGTGATAAACCTTCTCGATGGCTTTGAGCAGTTCCGTCGCGCCTTCCTCTTTCAGCACCACACCCTTGGCGCCAAGTTCCATCGCCTTATCACGCTTCTCGACATCGCGTAGGCCGGTCAGGATGATGACACTGGCCTCTTCAGCGATAGCACGCAGTTCAGGAATGAGAGCCAGACCGTTGTCCTGGCCTAGATCAAGATCAAGCACGATGATGTCAGGCTGCTCGCGCGCAGCAACTCGCAGGGCATCAGCACGATTTCCAGCGTCGCCGATAACTGTCATTCCGCGCCGACTTTCGATTAAATCGCGTAGTCCATCACGAATGATCTTGTGATCGTCAATAATTAGAACGTGTATGGGTTTCGCCGGGATGTTTGACATCTCTGCTCTTGAGCTAAAGGGGAATTTCAACTTTTATCACAGTGCAGCCATCAGGGCTTCGCTGAACACGCACATGACCGCCAAGCTCTTCGGCGCGTTCTGTGATCGAGCCGGGGGTGAACGGGACCCGCAGCTTTTCGTCCGAGCTGGTATCGTCGTTTTCGATACTCAGTTGAAGAGAGGACTTGACGCACTCCAGGGTAATCTTGGAGCTGGTGGCCTCCGTATGTTTCCTGACGTTGCTCAGTCCTTCGTGGATGATCTTAATCAACTCGGCCGCGAGCCGGCCATTGACGTTAATCGCGCCCTTGCTTTCAACTTGGACATCAAGGTCATAGTTATCCGCAAACTGGGCGGCGAAACGTCGCACCGCCGACATGAAATCATCCTGTTTTCCATCGCTATCTTTGAGGCCGCGTACGAAACCGCGCAGACCTTTGATCTCGTTAACCGTCATTTGAAACAGGCGTTCGATGTCACCGGGCACATCCTGGCCCGCCGCGATCTTATTGCGAATGGCGGCCAGCTTGTACTGTAGACCGATGTAAGGCTGGATGACGCTGTCGTGAATATCGCGCGCGAGTCGTTGGCGCTCCTGCTCGGCAGCGCGCGACGCTAAACGCTCGAGCAGACGTATGTTCTCTACGATCGGCCCGATTTGCTCGACCACCTGCATGAGAAAACCCACATCCAGCTTAGTAAAGACACGTCGCGGCGTAGTGAGGTAAAGCCGGCCCGTGCTCTGGCCATGAAGCTCCAGCGGTATCGATACGAACGACGAGGCCTCGAGTTGGACGGCAAGTAAGGCACTCGCTGCTCGTCCGTCTTCGGTTCGCTTCCTGTTAAGAGTATCAAAGGCATAATAATCAGAACCCTGGAAGGACAAGTTGCGCCTGCCCTTGTATAACACTGCCATATGCTCCGGCAAGGAAAGCAGCAACTGAGCGAGCGTCTCCGGAATCGGCTCAGCTCGTGCGGAGCTCTTCGCGCTGGAGCGCTCCAGCCGCATCAATCGGTGCTTCTGCGCTTGCGCGTCAAAATAGATAAGCAGGCAAAGATCAGCATCGTAGAATGCTTGCAACCGCTTCATCACTGAAGCGAGTGTATGTTCAATTCCAAAGCGAGGATTGGCAAGTGTAGTTACCTCCTTAAGCAGGTTCAGGCGGCGTTTGAGCATTATCTCCGAGCCGCCCCAATAGGCCATCATATAGCCGAGCACCAGTAGATAAATCGGTCGCAGCAGGAACCGGTTCAACTGGAAATCAGGTTCTGAGGGACTCGTCGCAACGCCAATCAGAGTAAAAGCGACGGCTGAGACAATCGTTACCTGCAATCCTGCTTTGAAGCCGCTGCGAAAAGAGGCGCTCAAAATTGCAAAGAAGAAGAAAAAGAAGAATATGCTATTAGTGCCGCTGCTAAGAGCAATCAACACGAGATAGCAGCCCACGTCAATCCAGTGTGCCACCCCGAACGGTAATTGCCGGTCGTGACGAAATGACAGAAAGTAAAGAACCGCGCTGTAGGCGCTGTAGAGAACCAGAGCTGCATAAGTGATGGCAACGAAGCGGTCAGGCTCTGACGGATCGATATAGATGATTAGCAGCGCCGACAAGGCAAGGATTAACCGCATCATGCTAATCATTTGATCATCGACTGATTCAAGCGATGTTGACTCATCTCCAGCTCGAGACAGTTCGCTTTTTCTTTTAGTTCGAGTCATATGGACTTAAAACTGTGGCTTCGTGGCCAACCTGCTACAAGCCAGGAATTCTATCAGCTGCCTTTCGAGAGTCTCTCAGGTGGGTCTGAAACGCGGAGCGAGGTATTCCTTTCGGTGAGGAAGCGTTCAGTGGGAGATCGGTTATGCAACCCTTTTATCGAAGGTCGATTATGGATCCGTCTTGATCACGGTCATGTTACCCGAATTGAGAGCTTCACATCTAGCCGATATGCAGCGTCTTGACGCCTGAATGACGGCGATCTTGGTGGGTTAACGAGAAGCTTCGTTAGTAGGTCAGAACCCGGATAACCTCTTAGGTCCAATAGGTGCGATCGAGCGAACGATAACCAACTGCTTCCGCTACGTGCCCTGAAGCGATTTCTTCCGAGCCTTCCAGATCGGCGATGGTACGGCTGACTTTCAGAATTCGGTCATAAGCTCGTGCCGACAAGCCCAGGCGCGTCATGGCCCGTTCCAGCATGGATTCGCTCTCCGCGTCTATGTGGCAATAGTCCCGGATCAGCCTGGGCGTCATGGCCGCATTGGAAAAAATACCGTGGGTGGCAAATCGCTTCTGCTGACGGTCGCGCGCACCGATAACGCGCTCCCGGATGGCCGTCGATGATTCCGCGTCGGGGGGCGTGCGGCCGGACAGCTCTTTGAACTTTACCGCCGGCACGTCGACGTGAATGTCGATGCGATCGAGCAGCGGTCCGGAAATGCGCCCCACATAGCGCTGAATTTGCAACGGCGTGCAGCGGCATTCGCGAGTAGGATCGTTCCAGAATCCGCAAGGACACGGATTCATGGCGGCGGCTAGCATGAAAGAAGCGGGAAAGGTTAGCGACATCGCTGCGCGACTAATTGTGACTTTTTGGTCTTCCAGAGGCTGGCGCAAAACCTCCAGCACGCTGCGATCGAATTCGGGCAGTTCGTCGAGGAACAATACCCCTTGATGGGCCAGGGAAACTTCTCCGGGACGAGGCACTGCGCCCCCGCCAATCAATCCTGCATCGCTTATGGTGTGGTGTGGCGAGCGGAAAGGCCTTTCGGTGACCAGGCCAGCCCGTCCCGTTAATCCGGCAACCGAATGTATCTTGGTCAGTTCGAGCGCGGCCTCGAATTCAAGCGGTGGCAAAATCGTGGGCAGCCGCTTTGCCAGCATAGTCTTGCCGGATCCGGGTGGGCCGATTAGCAGAATGTTATGCGAACCGGCAGTGGCAACTTCCAAAGCGCGTTTGGCCGCCAGCTGGCCGCGCACTTCCCCAAAGTCAACGTTGTAGTGATCCTTATGAACAAGTATTTCGGAAGGATCGACGCGCAGTGGCTGGGGTGGCGACGTGGAACGCAGCGCTGCTATCAGCTCAACTGCGTGACGCAGATCGCTCACCGGATACACGTCAACGCCGGAAACGACTGCTGCCTCCTTCGCGTTCTCCTCAGGCAGGATCAAATGCTTGATGGTAGCGTCGCGTGCCCGCAACGCGATTGGCAGAGCGCCCTTGATGGCTCGGACGCGGCCATCGAGCGAAAGTTCCCCAACGGAAAGCGTATCAATCAGATTCTCGGCATCGCCCAGGTCGCCGTTGGCGCCCAGAATGCCGAGCGCGATTGGTAGATCGAAACTGGCACCTTCCTTGCGCACATCTGCGGGTGCCAGGTTGATTGTGGTTTTCTCAATCGGGAAAAAGAATGCACAGTTTGTGATCGCCGCGCGGATGCGCTCGCGCGATTCGCGCACTGCGGCATCCGGCAAGCCGACTATGATCACGGGAGGAGATGAATCGGTTTCGCTGCGGACCCGCGTTAAGTCGACTTCTACATCGACAAGGTCGGCATCGATTCCATAGACAGCAGCAGATTGCGTGCGGAAGAGCACGCCCTCATCGTTTCAGAAGGAGATGAAAGAACGCAAGCGTTGGCAACTCGACGGCAAATCCGTCCTTAGAAAAGAATTAAGCGCGCTTCCGATTTAATCTCGAAAGCGCGCTTATTATTAAGTCCTCGGTGCCTGGCGGAATCGCGCGAAGCCGGACTCTTACTGTCACCGTTGCCGCGGGGAAGTCGGTGCCGAAACAGGCAGTCTGATCTCCTGTCCAGCTCTAAGCTCCGCGTCCGCCGACACGCCATTCAGGCGCGCGAGTTCGTCTGCCGAAACCTTGTGTGCCGCAGCAATCTTGGCGATCGTATCGCCCTTTCGGGCACGAATCCTGGAGGGGCCCGCCGGCGCTGTGTCGCTGGCACCGGTATTAGCCTTGGCGCGTTTCCAGTTTGTCAGGCGCACATTGCTATTGGGTACCACTAACTTGGTCGTTGACTTTAGATCGACGCCGCTATTCATCGCCTGCAACTGGGCCACGCTGATGCCCGTACGATTAGCAACCGCCTGGAGGTCCTCGCCCGGCGCCACGGAAATCACACGAGATGACTCGCGACGGTCACCTGGCACTCGCTTCAGAACTGCCAGTAACTGTTTCGACCTTCCCCCTGGGACGCGAACGTTATAAACCTCGCCTCGCGGGGTGACGTCACGCCGCAGCTCCGGATTCAAACTCTGTAAATAATCGATGCTGGTATCTGTGGCGTCGGCAATCAACCGCAAACTGGTGGCCGTCGGCACTTGCACCACGTCATACGACAAAGGAGCCTCGCGACGGATAGCGCCAAAGCCATACTTGTCCGGATTCTTGGCGATCAAAATGGTCGCCAGAATATTCGGCACGTAGTCGCGAGTCTGCTGGGCGATGAAGGGATATATTTTCCAGAAGTTCGCTGTCCCGGCACGGGCGATACCGCGATCGACATTCAGCGGACCAGTGTTATACGCGGCCATCGCCAGGGCCCAGTCTCCGTTGTAACGGTCGGCCAGCGACTTTAAATACTTTGCGGAAGCTTGCGTTGCCTTCTCAAGACTATTGCGTTCGTCAACGTAAGCAGTCTGGCGAAGTCCATAAGCGCGTCCGGTGCTGGGAACAAACTGCCACAGCCCTGACGCCGCCGCTGAGGAAAATGCTTTGGGCGCCCACGCGCTCTCAACCTGACCCAGCCAGATAAGATCCTCAGGCACGCCTTCTTTTCTGAAAGTTTCCCGCGCCAATTTGAGATATCGCCCCGAGCGGCGCAGACCTGCTTCCATGGTGGAACGGCCGCGGCCCTGATAGTAATTGATGAATTGCTGAATCATCGGGTTCGTTGTAAAAGCGAAGTTGACTGAATTCTTCGCGAGTTCCAACGCTTCGACATCTGCCGGCGATACTGCTTGTTCCTCCGGCGTCAGTATCAACTTGCTGAGCTGATCCAGCGGCGAAGGCTCAAACCTTTGTTCGCGAAAACCGATTTGCAGCGGAGCCGGCTGTTCGATCTTGCGCGACGGTTCATTTGACTGTGACTGAGGATTTGATGTGTTTTGCGCAAGCACGCCGACGTTAGGCTGCGACGTTAGCGGCATGTTCGGAACTTCTTCGCGGTAGACCCGCTCGACCAGTTCCAAATAGAACGTTTGCAAACGCTGATTGGCGCGTACGTCCATTCCCGATTCCAGGATGGTATCCACGGCCTTGTCGAATTTTTGACGAGCCTGCTCCCGCTCGTTGGCCTTAAGATGCAGCTCAGCCTCCCTGAAGTAAACCTCGGCGCGGGCAATGATCTGATCAACCCGGCCGTCCGACTTCTCAATTTCAGTTGGAGTCGTGCGGGCAGACGAACCTGCGGGAATCTGAGCTTGTATGATTGCTGGAGTAAAAAACGTCCCAAAAAGGGTGGCGCGAATGATCCAACGGGGGAAGCTACTTGTCATCAATCGTTGTTCTCCTTCACTAAGGGCTCGGGCGAATCCACGACTGCGGTCTCTTCCAAAGAGTCGCGCCTGCGGCATCCACTACTAATACATGCGAGGTTGATAGAAAGTTCCCTTTTTGAGCCGGCTCCGGTGGTAGGCTCTAACACTAGCTGGAACCAAACTCACGGTCGGAGGTTATCACACGGTTTTACAGGGTGTCAAACTACTTCTACCTCAAAATATAAGGGAAATTTGCCGATTTTTTGGCCTCAAATCCGTCCCAGACCTTACTAGGATGCCCGGTCTTCCGAGCGGGTTGTGCTGCCACGCTAAACACTTCTGCCGGTTGCTGCCTGGGGCATACGCGTGGGCCGGACTCTGGGAGAAATAGGAGGTGCGGTCTTCTCCTTCAGGGCCTCGCGAAATACCTGGCGCATGTGGTCGACGAAAACGAAACGGATGTCCTTGAAAAGCTCTTTCGGCACTTCATCCAGGTCCCGGCGGTTTTGTTGCGGCAACATGATCGTAGTGACTCGGGCACGGCGTGCCGCCAAGACTTTTTCCTTAACTCCGCCTACGGGCAAGACATTTCCCCGCAGAGTAATTTCACCGGTCATGGCAACGTCCTTGCGCACGAGCCTTTGCGACAGGACCGAAACCATGGCTACCCCGAGCGTGATCCCTGCGGAAGGACCATCTTTAGGAATGGCTCCTTCCGGGATGTGTATATGGAGGTCGTAATTGTTGAAGTCTTCTTCGTCGATCTCCAATTCCTTCGCGCGTGATTTGGCGTAAGAATAGGCGGCTTGAGCCGATTCACGCATCACCTCCCCAAGCTGCCCCGTCAAGACCAGGTTTCCTTTTCCTTTCATGCGCAACGCTTCGATAAAGAGAATATCGCCGCCGACAGCGGTCCAAGCCAGGCCTGTGGCTACGCCTATTTGATCTTTCTTCAGAACTTCTTCAGGAATGACTTTGGGAGCGCCCAGAAACTCATGCAGGTTCTTAAGCGAGATGCGAACCGTGTGCTTATTACCCTCGGCGATGCGCCGCGCAACCTTGCGGCAGATAGAGCCGATCTCGCGCTCAAGTTGACGCAGCCCAGCCTCGTGAGTGTATTGCTGAATGATCGCGTTTAGCGCCGTGGCGGAAATATTCAGTTCGCGCGCGGTAATACCATTCTCTTCGGTCTGTTTCGGTAGCAGGTGACGACGCGCGATCTCGCGCTTCTCTTCTTCTGTATAACCGGCCAGCCGAATGACTTCCATCCTGTCCCGCAAAGCGGGCTGTACCGTGTCCAGCACATTCGCCGTGGTCATAAAAATCACATTAGAAAGATCGAAAGTCACGCCCAGATAGTTGTCGCGGAAGCTGTTGTTTTGTTCCGGGTCAAGCACTTCCAGCAAAGCTGAAGAAGGGTCGCCGCGAAAATCAGCACCGACCTTGTCGATTTCGTCGAACATGATTAGCGGATTGTTCGTTCCGGCCTGTTGAATGGCCTGAATCACCCGCCCGGGCATAGCCCCGACGTAGGTTCTGCGATGGCCGCGAATCTCTGCCTCGTCGTGCACGCCGCCCAGGGAAAGACGCATGAATTTTCGGCCCAACGCACGCGCGACCGAACGCCCGAGCGAGGTTTTGCCGACGCCCGGAGGTCCCACCAAACAAAGAATTGGACCTTTGGGTTTCTCTTTGAGCTTCCGCACCGCCAGGGCTTCGAGAATGCGATCTTTGACTTTCTCGAGACCGTAATGGTCTTCATTCAGGATTCGCTCGGCTTTGTGCAAATCCAGATTATCCTTCGAGGCCTTAGACCACGGTAGCTCGGTCATGATCTCCATCCAGTTGCGCAGGGTTGCAGTTTCTGCCGCGTCCGGGTGCATCCGCTCGAGCTTCTTCAGTTGTCGCAGCGCTTCCTCCTCGGCAGGCTTCGGCATCTTGGCGGCTTCGATCTTTTCTCGGAACTGCGCAATCTCTTCCGCGAGCTCGTTGACTTCGCCAAGTTCGGTCTGAATAGCCTTCATCTGCTGACGCAGGTAGAACTCGCGCTGCGAACGGTCAATGTCGGCGCGCGCCTGAGTGTTGATTTCCTGTTGAACCGTCAGCACCTCGATCTCTTTGTTGAGCAGGTCGTTGACCCGGCGCAGGCGCCCGGTGGTGTCGGCGATGTCCAGGACCGATTGGGCATCCTCAACTTTGAGTTCCAGGTTGGACGCGGACAAATCGGCGAGCCGCCCGGCATCGTCCAGGTTGGCAATGATCGCCATCACTTCGGGCGAAATGTTTTTCCCCAGGTTGGCCGCCTTGTCCATTGAACCGCGCACGTTACGAATCAATGCCTCCACTTCCAGTGAACGCTCCGGGGCCAGCGTTTCCTGTACGACGTGCAAGTGCGCCCGCAGGTATTCTCCCTCCGCAGCCACAGATTCGATTTCCGCGCGCGCCAGACCCTGGACCAGAACACGTATGCGTCCATCAGGCAGCTTCAACATGCGCATGATCACTGCCACGGTCCCGATTTTGTAGAGGTCGTCAGCGGCCGGCTCTTCTTTGTCGAGATCCTTCTGCGATACCAGGAGAATCATGCGATTCTCGCCCAGCGCTTCGTCCACCGCCCGAATCGACCTTTCGCGCGAAACAAAAAGCGGCACGATCATGAAGGGGTAAATCACGATGTCGCGCAATGGCAAGACAGGCAGATCGCTTGGGATCTGCAATTGCTGCTCGATGGCTTCGGCGCTCTCGAGTCTTTCCGCGGCTTCTATGTCATTGACAACAGCCATGTCATCTATTTCCGAGTCGCTCAATGATTCCATTCCTTAGTTTGTTTCTTTGATGGGGACTCTAAACTCCGTTCCCCGCCGGTCCTTTGTTTTTGGCAAGCGTATAATCAGAACCCCATTTGCCAGCTCGGCTCTTGCTTCACGAATACTAATGGTCCAGCGCAAAGGCACTGTGCGACTGAAGTTTCCGTAGCTGCGCTCCGAGCATAGATGCGAAACTGTTCTCGGTCGTGGTATCCGCTTCTTTTTCTCCCCCCAGATTCGCAGCTTGGTGCCGGTCAAGCCGATCTTAATCTGGTCCGCCGCGACTCCAGGTAGTTCAACTTTCACCGTAATAAAACGCTCGGTTTCGCAAAGATCGACAGGAGGCGACCAGGCTCCAGTGGCCAGTGGCGCATCGGCCTCAACTGCTTCTTGCAGCGTGGCGAATAGCCGGCCGATGCGGTCACGCAAGCGCTTGATTTCCAGCCGCTCGAGTCCTGTTGCGACCACTGCTTTCATAGGGTAACCACCGGAAGAAACAGCCCACTGCAATACGCCGGTATTACGGCGAACTCCCTTGCCGGTTTCTAAGCTCTCTTGGCGGCGCCACTGGCGCGAGCACGTACCAGATGTTTCAGCTCGTGCATGAATTCCGATACGTCCTCGAACTCGAGATAGACTGAAGCGAACCGGACGTACGCCACTTTATCCAGTTCCTTCAGACGGCGCATGATCATTTCCCCAATTTTGCTGGTGGGGCGCTCGCGTTCTGGTGACTCCTGCACATATTTTTCTACAGTATTAACGATCGCATCGAGCTTTGCCGAAGGCACAGGACGCTTTTCACAGGCGCGCAACAGTCCCGCCATCACTTTGGTACGGTCAAACGTTTCGCGCCGCCCGTCCTTCTTGATTACCATGTGCGGGATTTCGTCGATGCGCTCGTACGAGGTGAAACGACGTTCGCACTTCAAGCACTCGCGCCGACGCCGAATGGCATCTCCTTCACGAGATTCTCGCGAGTCCACCACCTTGTCTTCAATGAAACCACAAAAGGGACATTTCATATCAGCCTCATCACACCAAAGTGAACAAATCTACGGCGCCTTCATTTGCCGGCCACAGCGGTTTCCAATTCCTCAGCCCGAATCGCCGGCATTTGCAGGATTTTCTCGTCTTCGACTGCGTGCTCGACCGATTCCGGCGAAGCAAGATGTCGCAGGCGGGCGATGTTAATGTCGCCACGCAGGAAATAATAAGCGCCGAAGATCACTGCCGGCGCAAAGTCCACCAAATGCAGAACGATAGTGACGCCGACAGCCTGCGCTCGCTCTATTCCCAAAAAAAGCAGACCCGCAGCAGTGGCGGCATGAAAAGCGCCAGCCGCGCCTCCGGGAGTTGGAACAACCGACCCGACCATTGACCAGCCTAAAACAAACACCGTCTGACTAAGACCAAAGGGCATACCGAAAGCCCGGAACACAAGCAGATTCGCGGCGGCAACGGATAGCCAGAGCAGCAAGCTCCATCCGGCTGTGATTGCCAGATCGCGACGATTTGCGAGCACGCTAAGGGCAACAGCGAGTTGTTCCAAAAGCGACATAACCCCGCGCTTCACGCGAGCCGGAATCATTCGCCAGCGTGAAAGTCTGGCATCCAGCCACGGTAGAATATTTTCGGATCTGCGCTTGAACCAAACCAAAACACCCAGGCCCAGTGTTGCAGCCAGCAGCAGGGCGATACCCGTCGCGCGCACACGGGAGAGTCCAGCCACACTGTTGGCAGGAAGCCGAAACCATAAAAGGTTCAGTGCGAAGAGCAACAGCACCGTCATCGAGTCATAGATTCGTTCGACGACGATGGTTACGAACGCAGCGCCGGGACGAACTCTCCGATCGCGCATTGGCAGAACAACCGGTCGAACCACTTCGCCCACCCGGCCGATTAAAAACACAGCCGTGAAGCCGACAGTTGTAGCTACAAACAGCTCTCGGATACTGGCAGGAGTTAGCGGCGCCAGAAGCGCCCGCCACCTCAAGGCACGGATCAGATATGCTCCGCAAACGATGAACGCCGCAGCGGCAACCAATCGTCCGTCGGATTGACGAACCGCGATTTTCACCTGTGCCCAGTCAAGTCCGCGCCCGAACCACCAGAACATGAGTCCGGCCAGCAGGAGTAGCGCTGCGAATTCCAGGTACTTACGCAAGTTAAGTCTCAGTAGTCATACCAGGTTTGATGGCGCAAGCTCAAACGCATAACTTGACACCCGCCGAACGGTAACCACAAGATATTGGGTGGCTCAGCAAGGCTACAATAGTAACCTGTGAAGGCGCAAGCGAGGCCCGATGGAGCGTGATAAGTTCCGTCTCAGGCGGCGGTCTCCTTGCTGCCGCTGTGATAGTGAATCGCGGAACTTTGCGTCTGGGCGCGTCGTAAGTCGCCTCGGGAACAGTAATTTTCCTTGCGGGGCGCGCGAATCGGACGACTAGGGAGACTAACCGTGGGGGCTGCGAAAAGCTTGGCGGTCAGCGCTGGAGCAGAATTGGTCAGAAGATGCCGCAAGGGTGACGGGGCGGCCTGGGAAGAAATTGTTCAGAGCTATTCACGCCGCATTTACAATCTTGCTTATCGGTTTACCTCGCGCGCGGATGCCGCCGAGGACCTTACTCAGGAAGTGTTCATTCGCGTCTATCGCTCCCTCGATCAATATGATTCTAAACAAGGGGACTTGCAGAACTGGCTAATGCGACTGGCGCGGAACTTAATTATCGATGACTATCGCCGCCGACAACGAGCCCCCCAGAATGCTCATGCAGATGATTTAGAAGATCATACTTACCATTTGAAGTCGAAGAGTGGTTCAGTCCACACCGAGATGGAAAGGCGCGAGTTGGGGAAGCAGGTACAAGATGGCATCGACAAACTCTCGCCGGATCTTCGCACCTGCGTGATTCTGCGCGACATCGAGGAGCTAAGCTATCAGGAGATTGTAGATCTGTTGAAGATACCGGAGGGAACAGTGAAATCGCGTATCAATCGCGGCCGGATCGAACTGGCAAAGATACTTCGACGCATGCGTGTGGTGCAGATGAACGCATAGATTACACTCTCCCCGGCATCGTGGAGAACGAATGGAATTTAGTAGGGAAGAAACGAGTGACTAATGTTTTGCGCTGATTTTGAGAATAGCTTAAGTGATTATTTCGACGGCACGTTGAATGCCGAAACGCATCAGGCGTTCGTTGAACACGCCATGCGTTGCCCGATCTGTCACGATCTCCTGAGCGAGGTCAAGAACACTTTGCAAGCGTGCGCTGTCACCGCGGTTCCTGAGCCCAGCGCGGAGCTGGAGGCGCGGATTCTCTTGAGAACCATGCCGGCGACGGTTATGGCCTGCAATGAATTTGAGGAGTATCTCACCGATTATTTGGACGGCTTCTTGCCGGCGGCTCTTTATCATCGTTGGGAGCGACACGCGGCCCTTTGCAAACAGTGCACTGATTTACCTGGCGAAGTTGTGCGTGCTATCGGAGCTTGCTACACGTACATCGGTGAGGAAAAACCGGTGCCGGCTGGACTGGAGACGCGCATTCTTCAAGCAACACTGGGAACTGGAGAGCTTGAACCACTGCGTGAACCGTTTACCACGCGTCTCGCGGCTGGGCTCCGCCTGTGGTTGGATCCGATCGTGTCGCCGCAGCTGGCTACGGTAGCGACGATGTTACTAGTTGCGGTCTTCGTGCTTACCAGCACCGTTTCTGCTGATGGATCCATTAGGGGCATGTACAGCGCCAGCTTAAGATTGGCGCGACAGACTTATGTTGGTGGGGCCACCACAGCGGTAAAGGGGGCTGAGCTTTCCGACGATCTCAAGCAAATTGCCGGAAGCGTGACTGAGCTAGTCAGCAAAGGCAGTCAGAAAAACAATAATAGCGGCGCTGATAAACAGAATTCTACGAATGAGAATTCGCAGCAAAAGAAGTAGTAGGACAGACATTCCTGTCTGTCGTTGATAATTTGCGGCAACTGTGACAGGCAAGAATGCCTGTCCTACAATTAATTGATTGATGTATTGCGCTTATCACACTAAGAATCCTGCCTCCCTGCAATGCAGTAACTGCGCGCGGCCTCTTTGTCCGGCCTGCGATCACCGCATTCGTGGCTTCCCTTTCTGTCAGGACTGCATCGTTAGCGGTGTCGAGCTGTTACGTCAACAGTCGAGCGCCCAGCCGCGTCCCTTTGTTCGCCGCAGAACGTCGCCGTTCATCGCTACCCTGCTGTCGTTCGTTCCCGGTCTGGGCGCGGCTTATAACGGCCAGACGTCGAAGGCCATCGTTCACTTCGCGATCTTTGCGAGCTTCTTTCAGATGGCAGTCGTCACTGACGGCGTGCAGTTTTTCATTCTGGGAGTTATCGGCACCTGGCTGTTTGCCGCAGTAGATGCCTGCCGTACAGCACAACTAATGCGCTCGGGGCTGGCGCCAGGGGAGGAAGAGGATGTTATTGCCCGTCGCCTCTACGGAAATCCATTTGCCTGGGGCCTTACGCTGATGGTGCTGGGCATCGTCTTCCTCTTGCATACGCTGCTCGGAGTACACCTGCCGGTGCGGCAGTTGCTACCGCTTGCTCTGGTTGCGATGGGAGGGTATATGTTGTTCGACTACCTGCGCCGGCGCCGCAGTCGCGATCAAATGATTCGGTCATTTGATTCCCGCCGACCGCCCCCGTCAGTTGTGGCCACCGGGCCGCTTGATCAGTCCAGATATGGGACTGGAGACATCGTGACGCAAATATCGCAGCGTGGAATCGGGCCCGCGCCTTTCCAGCATCGACCGTGATAGAGAACCTCGCGCGAGGATCAGAAGGATTTGGTTATGGCACTTCTTTTGAAGATGTTTGGTAGTCTTTTGGCTCTGGTGCTGCTCGTGGTTGCCCTGCTCCGCTATCTCATTGGGCTGGTCGGTTTTCTGCTGGTGCTGGTAAAACTCGCCATCGTCATCGCCTTTATAGGGCTGATGGTACTCATCGTTGTCGCGATGTTACGGGCGCGATCGCGCGCACGCACCGAAAGCGAAGACTTCTAAGCCGGGATTCCACCGCCGTCCCTAAATTCCTGACAACCTAGTCGCACCTCCAGGCGTCATTTGGCGCCCGTTTTTCTTGAAGCGCTGCTGGTTGCAATAGTCCACTTTGGTGTGATAGGGTGCGCCTTCTTCTAGCGTTCAGGCTGATGGCCACAAGCCGGCGGTACCTGGCGTATTCGGGTCATCCGCTGCAAAAGTCCAAGCAGGATCAATACCTAAGACCTCGTAGAGTTTCACTCCGCATAGGGGCCCTCGTCCGGCAACTATGCCTTTCTTGGTCGACCGCGCAACCCTTGCCCACCGGTTCTATGCGCGGCTGCGACACAGAGGAATTGACACGATGACCAGAGATGACCGCTTCTACGCATTTATCGTTGCCCGAACTTCCCATTCCCGTTCACACATCCGTCGCATCTGTCTGCACAAACGCTGGCTTAAGGTTTTTCCAGTGCTTCTAGTGGCGGTGCTTTGTGGCCTCCTCTATGGCTTCTACGGTTTGACGCAACAGGCACAGCATCTTCGCATCGAACAAGAGAACCAGCGTTTGCGTGCAGAGAATGAAAAACAGCGACAGGAATTGCGGAATCTCGACAATCGCGTCGACGCGGTCGAAGATACTTCCCGGCGCCTGGCTGAGATATCCGGTCTTACGCATAGCCAACAGGCAGGGCTGCACGGACAGGGTGGACCAGCGATTCCGCTTAGCAGCGCCGGTCTGGCGGCGCTCGAATACAAAACCGCGCACCTTGAACAGGAGATGCGCAAATATGAAGCGGCCTTGCACGAGCGCGGCATGATGACTCCTTCACTATGGCCCATTGACGGCCGGCTGGAGAGCGGCTTTGGGGGTAGACGCAATCCTTTCGGTGGCAACTCATTTGAGTTTCACACGGGTCAGGACATTGTGGCTGCCTGGGGCACTCCGGTAGTGGCAGCTGCCGGCGGAAAAGTGATCATTGCCGGCTGGCAGCATGGCTACGGGCAGGTTGTCTACATCGATCACGGTAGTGGATTAACTACGCGCTACGGGCATCTTTCGCAGATAGGCGTGAAAGTCGGGCAACTTATTTCACGCGGCGAGGCTCTGGGTCGGGTGGGATCAACCGGCCGTTCAACTGGGCCCCATTTGCACTACGAAGTTCGCATTAATGATAATCCGGTCGATCCATTGCCCTACCTGACCGGTGAACTAAACTAACGCACTCGAATTAAGTGGCGACAGATCCACGTCGCGCGTCTGCTTCCCATTTTTCTTGTTTTGCCCGGGCGTCGAGTGATATCCCTCTGCCTTCACCATTACAAATCAGCAAAGGAAATCGTTGATCATGCCTGACAGACTTACGCGCGCTGCGGCTCTCGTTCTCACCACCCTCATTTTCGTAAGTTTCGCTCAACTGCCCGCCTTCGGTGACGAAGGCATGTTTTTGCCGGATACGCTTAGCCAAATTCCTCTGAAGAAGTTGACCCAGCGCGGCCTGAAGATTCCCATAACCGATATTTACAATCCAAACGGCATAAGCATGAAGGACGCAGTGGTGATAGTGGATGGTGGCACGGGCGAATTCCTATCGCCAGAGGGATTGCTGCTGACGAATCATCACGTTGCCTTCGAAGCGCTGGTCAATGCTTCTGATCAAACCAAAGACTATGCGACCAATGGCTACCTGGCGCGAAACCGCGGCGAAGAGCTGCCGGCAAAGAACTACACCGTTTCCATAACGCAGGAAATAAGAGATGTCACCAGCGAAGTGCTTAGCGGCATCAGTGACACTACACCCGCGGCGGAACGAACTGCCGCTATTCAAAACAAGCTTAGGGCGACGCAAACTGCCGCGGCCCGCCCTCCGGACGGTATAACCGCTCAAATCCTGCCCCTGAACGAAGGTCTGTCTTATTACATGTTCACGTATCTGGTCTTACGTGACGTGCGTATCGTCTACGCTCCGCCCAAATCGATAGGCTTCTTTGGCGGCGATCCGGACAATTTCGAATGGCCGCGGCATTGCGGTGACTTCACGTTCATGCGCGCCTATGTGGGCCAGGATGGCAAACCTGCTGTCTACTCCCAGAGCAATGTGCCGTTCAAGCCTAAGAAGTTTCTGTCTCTGTCTATGGGCGGTGTCAAAGAGGGCGATTTCATGATGGTGATGGGATATCCTGGTTCAACCCGCCGTTACCGCGAAAGCTATTCGGTCGCTTACAACCAGGATGTTGCGTTGCCATTTTCAATAGATATTTTTAGAAAAGAGATCGAAGCATTGGAGAACGCTGGTAAGAACGATCCCGCCCTGCGCATGAAGCTTCAGAGCACCATTTTCGACATTGCCAACACGCTGAAGGACTACGAAGGTTCAGTGCTGGCGATGCGTCGCGCAGATATCGTTGGCCAGAAGCGGAGGCAGGAAGCCGAGTTCACACGTTGGCTGGAAGCGGATCCGGCACGCAAAGCTAAATACAGTGAAATTCTGCCAAGTCTTGCCAAGGCTTATCAGGAACTCAACGCCACCGCTGCACGCGACTTGTTGGTGCCGCAGCTATTGCAGGCCAGTGATCTATTGAGCATCGCCTTCAGTGCCCAGGATATCGCCGTCGCCAAAGAGAA
Organism: Pyrinomonadaceae bacterium; assembly: GCA_036506395.1. Lineage (GTDB taxonomy): Bacteria > Acidobacteriota > Blastocatellia > Pyrinomonadales > Pyrinomonadaceae > DASXRU01. Next base: position 22,359 of record DASXRU010000091.1, read on the forward strand.
GCCGGGAGCAGATTCCGACCCGGCTATCGCCGCGGCAATTGCTCGCGCGCGCGACCGCGCAACAGGTGCCCTGGCTGAACGTAATCCCTCGATCGAGCGCGAAGTTCTGACTTACCTTCTGCACAAAGCCGCAGATCTCCCTGCCGGACAAAAGATCGAACCCATCGAGAAGCGATTTGCCGGCTTGCAAGGAGACGCACGCCGCAGGGCTGAAGAAGATTTCGCCCGAGCGATCGTCGATAGCAAGTCTGCAACTGCGGAATCGGTGGGCCGGCTATTTGATCTCTCGAGCGCGCAGCTTCGCGAGTTGCACGAGCCTTTCGTTGATTTCGCGGCCGAGCTGCTTCCATTACTCAGCCAGCAGCGAATTCGCACACAGGCTTTCAACGCAACCGTTGCCCGCTGGCGGCCGCTCATGCTTAGGGGCATGATTGAAATGCGCGGCACAAAACCTTACCCGGATGCCAATCGAACGTTGCGCTTCACCTATGGCGAAGTTAAAGGATATGTGCCTCACGACGCGGCTATTTATCTGTCCTTTACAACGCTGGGCGGGGTAGTGGAAAAAGACACGGGCCGCGAACCTTTCGATGTTCCTGAGAAACTCAAGCAGCTTTACCGGGCGCACGACTTTGGCCCATACGCTACGGCTGATGGCGCAAACGTTCCGGTTGATTTCCTTTCCACTACAGACATCATTGGCGGCAATTCCGGATCACCGATCATGAACGGGCGCGGCGAACAAGTTGGAATCGTCTTTGACGGCAACTACGAAGGGCTCGGCAACGACTTCTTCTACAATGAGGAGAAGGGGCGAACTATCTCAGTTGACATACGCTATGTACTTTTCCTGACGGACAAATTTGGCGGGGCCGGCTACATTTTGAAGGAGTTGGATATCAAGAATGCGCCGGCTGCGTTGCGTCGCGCTGCGTAGTAAGCGCATTCGCTGTTCTTTAACCAATCTATAAGGAGAGAAAGAACTTTGAAAGGCCTGACTATTATCATCTGCCTGGCGCTGACCATCCTGGCGCCCGGTCTGGGCGCATCCGCGAAACCCATTGCTACACGCGGTCCGGTACCTGCTCAGGATACTGAGACGTTTCGTCACAGCGAAGCCGGGGTTCAGTTCGAACTGCCGAAAGGATGGAAGGCAAAGCCCGAAGGCGCAGTGATTACTGTCTCTACCCCAGACGACAGCTTGCAAATGGTTTTTTGGGTGCCCGATGAGGAGACGTTTGAGGCAGCCGTCAAGGACCTCGATAACGAACTAGGTAAGATGATCAAAAACATCAAGTCTACGGGCAAGGCGACCAAGGACACGCATAATGGCATGCCGCATTATGGTCAGAGCGGAACCGGTGAAGTTGACGGTACCACGATTGAGTGGAGCGTCGACGTTCTGGCGGCGAAGAAGGTGGTTATTATCCTTACCTTCGCGGCGCCGGGCGTTTGGGAGAAGCATGCCAACGAGGGGGCTAAATTCATCAGCAGCATTAAGAAAACAGCCTAATAGAGCGGAATCGGGCCGATCTCCCCGACCTGAGTTGGTTCAGGCCCGACAGACTTTTGTCTTGACAGGCCAAAAGTGCATCGCTTAGTATGCGCCGTCGCTTCTAATGCCGGGACTTTCCAAATAGCTCGCTCCCGCATTCCGATTTGCACGCGTTACCGTAATGAGTTTTACAGTTTTTTCCCCGTTAATCTGCGTATGGTGATATCGCGCATTGTGCGTTATGACCATGCGCTTTTTTGCTGATTGTGTTTCCGTGCAGCGCCCCATTCCAAGAAGCGCGTTCGGCTCACAAGCATTAACCAAGTCGGCGTGAGCCTGGCACAGCCTTCAGTCTGTGCGTCAAAGTCACAGAGTGAAGTCGGTGTCACCTTTCGTCCGCGTTTTACCTCAGGAGGATTCGTTGGTATGTCTAGAATAACCGGTAAGGTCAAGTGGTTTAACAACTCGAAGGGCTACGGCTTCATTGAGCAGCCTGGCTCTTCCGACATCTTTGTTCACTATAGCGCCATTCAGGGCGACGGCTTCAAAACCCTCGAAGAGGGTCAGGAAGTCGAGTTCGAAGTGACGCAAGGGCCGAAAGGACCACAGGCTGAAAAAGTGACCAAGGCGTAGGTCTCCCCGGCTTGCTCTTGAAGCAAAGCCACTGACCGCTTCCGGTCGTGAGCCCGGAAGGCGCTAATTACAATACAAGACAGGCGGCCTCTTGATTCAAGAGGCCGCCTGTTTTGCTTTAACCTGATAGGGTAAGTGCGTTCTCTGGAAGAGCCGTCTCAACTCTTCACAAAATCTATCTTCGAAGCGCCTGGCTTTTACTCTCTGTCAGCCTTCGCCTTGAAGCTGACGTGGCCGCCGTCAACGTCAACTGAAAACAAAACTCGGTCGCAGCCGAGGTGCTCTTTCAAGTTGTCTGTCTTGGCGGCAATCAAGCGATGGAAACGGGGAAAAGAAAGATCCTCGGTGGCTTCGCCGCACTTGCGCTTGGCCTCGACCAGCGCCTCGTACAAATCCTTTACCGTCTTTAGGTCCTTGTGGCCATCCGCGCAGATGAAGCTCGTGCGCTCAAGCGAGCTGACGGCATTGGCCCGCGCTGACGCTCTGGCGGCAGCGCCCGCGTCGCGGCCTTCTTCCCGGCCCTGCATGGTTCGGCGCCACATGTCGCGAAAGGCGGCATAGCGCGCTCCCAGCGAGTTGTATTGAAAACGTTGCGCGAAGGTCAATGAGCGATCGTCGCCCAGGCGCTTGATGTGCGCCTCGACGCGCATCTTGGTATCGTATGGCGCCCGCTTCGTGCCGCCGTTGAAATAAACATCGAACTCAATCTTCAAACGCCGGATGTCTTCTTCCAGCCGCTTGAGCTGTTCCTCAATCGTAACTGTAATCTCCGTCACGCCCTGCTTTTTCTTGTTTCTTTCCTGTCTTTCGCGGGCGCGGCGAGCAAATTTGTTATCTCGGATTGGCAAGATGTGTTCTCCTGACGACTGGGGGCGGCGGCGGCCCGACTATCTTTCCGAGTCTAGGCGCTTTGAAACCGAAGTGTCAACGATGTTGTTGGGCCGCAGCGGAAACTGTTAGTTTGCGATGCAATCTGGACAGCGTTGCCTCGAAGGCGCGAATTGATTCAATGAGCCAGACATAATATTCTCTAACTCTGAGGCGTTAACTCCTATGGCCAGGCCTGCTGTTTCGAAAATATCGGCGCTGCGTTCGCTGCCTTCCGTTGATGCGCTTTTGCGCACCGAAGCCGCCCAGGGCCTGAAATCAATCGTTGGCGCCCGGCGACTGGCGACTGTCGCACGCGATGTCACCGAAGAGCTGCGAGCGGAAGTGCGGGCGGCAGCTACAAAATCAAACGCGGCAGCCACGACATCAAATGCGCCGGCCACAAGATCAAACGCGCCAGCCACAAATTCAAAATCGCTGGTCGCAGATTCCAGAACCCAGGAGAACCTGGACGGCGCCTACTCGCGTGAAGCCTTGCTCGCTGAAGCCGCGCGCCGATTAGAGTTGGCCTGCCAACGCGAAGCAGCTCCAGGCATACGTCGCGTTATTAATGCCACCGGCGTGATCCTGCATACCAATCTTGGTCGGGCTTCGCTTTCAGAACAAGCGCGGCGAGCACTTGCAGATGAAGCGGCTCGCTACTGCACCCTGGAATACGACCTTGAAAACGGCACGCGCGGGAAGCGTGGAGCGCGAGTCGAACAACTGCTCGCGGAACTGACCGGCGCCGAAGCCGCGCTGGTGGTGAACAACTGCGCCGCCGCGGCGCTGCTGGTCTTAAGCGTATTGGCGCGAGATAGCGAAACGATTGTTTCGCGGGGCGAATTAGTCGAGATTGGCGGTGACTTTCGCGTGCCCGATGTGATGGCAGCTTCAGGCACGCGGATGATCGAAGTCGGCACCACGAACCGTACGAGACTGTCGGACTATAGCAAAGCGATTGGCGAACGGACGCGCCTCATCATGCGCGTGCATACCTCGAACTATCGCATTATCGGATTCACGAACACGCCGACCCTCGCCGCGCTGGCTGAACTTGCGCACAACGCCGGTCTCTATCTCTATGAAGACGCCGGGTCAGGAGCGCTGGTGGATTTCGCAGCTTATGGCTTAACCGGCGAACCTTTGATCAGCGAGTCGATTGCCGCCGGTGCGGATGTAGTTTCCTTTAGCGGGGACAAGCTACTGGGGGGACCGCAGGCCGGGCTGGTGGTGGGCCGAGCGAGCGTGATCGAATCTCTGCGAAAGCATCCGCTCTATCGAGCGTTACGCGCCGACAAGCTGGCGCTCACCGCTCTGGAGGCAACGCTGGCGGTATATCGGCGCGGGGCTTCGTTTAATGAACTGCCGGCCCTTCGCATGATTGCGCTTTCCTACGATGAAATTAAGCAGCGTGCTGAGTCTTTTCTCTCGCGACTGGGCGAAAAAACTGACGGCTTGTCCATCGAGTTGATCGAAGGCGAGTCAGCAATCGGCGGCGGCTCGGCCCCGACCACTCATCCGAAAACGAAACTTATTGCGCTTTCACATTCGCGCCTGTCAGCTGAAGCAATCGAAGAAGCTTTGCGACATTCAAACCCGCCCATAATTGCTCGGACTGCCGAAGGAAAAGTCCTGTTTGACCTGCGCACAGTCGCTGAGGATGAAGAAGCGGAGTTACTTCGGGCACTTGAAGGCGTCGAATAACATCCAAAGCCAATATTTCCTTGTCTTAAACACTGCTTTTCAGTGTATAATCCCATGTCATTCGGCGCTGGCTCATAAGCAGGGCGCAATCCTAAGGCGCCCATCCTTTTGAATTCAACATCGCTCCTCTCATTCCCCATAAAAAACTTGAAGAAGTCACTGGCTCTGAAATCATTGCTTTACTCGTTAGGTCTGGCTGCGTCGTCGGGCCTGATCACCTGCGTGCTCTGGCAAGCCGGCTGGCTCAATTCAGCTCAAAGATTCTTCTTGTCTCTCCCGGGCGTAAGCGACACCGACATCGTCGCGCCGCGATTTTGGGTGGGAACACTTTTGATCGTAACGATCAGCACCTGCGCGGGATTCTTTGTGGAAAGAGTAGGAGCGCGCCGATCGTTTCCGTATCTGGGCGCGGGCTTCGTGTTGCTATGCCTGCTCAGTGTGGCGGCCTCGCGCTTTCTGCAAATTGACATAGTCTTCGCTCCCATGGCGCTGGCAGCCGCCGGCGCAATAGTACTGGTCCAGGTGCGTCGCCTCTGGAGCATTGATGCGACTCTCGCCAGCCATGTGCGGAAAGTCTCTTCGCAAACTGAAGCCGCGAGCAGTGGCGCGGATGGCGTGCGGTTGATGAGCGGATTAAAACTTCTGGAAACGGTGCTGCCATTGGAAGAGGCGATCGTGTTTCAACCGAACGAAGACGGGATGCTGATTGCGTCAGCGCGTTTGCGGTCTGGCCCCAGCGATTCGCTGAAGACAGGACGAAACTCCATGTGGCGAAAGGTTGTCGGCCTTTGCGATAGCGCGGTTGCCAGCGGCGAAATCGTGCTGGTAAAGGCAGGAACCATCGATTCATTCGAGACAGTTGCGCTGCCTTTGCAACACGAGGGGCGAATGGTCGGAGCCTTGCTGTTACGTTTGCGCGAGGACTTCGAACAAAGTGATCGCAAGCTTCTATTTGCCGTGGGGGCGCAACTGGCTCGCAACCTGCAGCGGGACGAAGTACGCAAGAAAAGAGTTGTGGGCGATAAACTCAACTTTGTTTCGGCACGTGCTGCCGGCCGCCGCCTGGAGGCCTTCGATGTCGTCAGCGGTTTATTGACTGAACAAAGGTTCGGCTCGCACGTCTTGACCGAGGCTTCAGATGGATACGCCGTTGCCTATCTCGACGGCACGCTTGCCTATCTCAACCAGCCAATGCTCCAGGCGGCGCGAATAACCAAGGCACAAGCCCGTGCTCTCGATCTATTCGGGCTGCTCGAGAATTTTCGATCCGGAGTTTTCGATGAGCCTTCCATCGCCGTGCGCCGCGTCCTCCAGTCGGGCGACGCTTACGAAAGGGAACTGGACTTCAACGATCGGAATCAGACTCTAAAACTCCGCATTGCCCTGGTTAGCGAAAACGGACATAGCGGCAACGGTCCGCAGGGAAACGGCCCTAACGGAAATGGGGCCCAGCCGCTATGCCTGGCGATCACCGCTCGCGATGTCACGCGCATGAAAGAATTTGAGAAGCTGAAAAGCGACATGATTTCGCTAATGTCCCACGAGCTGCGCACGCCGATCACCAGCATCAATGGCTTCGCTGAACTGCTGGCCGCGGACGAAAACATCCCGGCGGACTCGCGCGAGTTTCTGACAATTATTTCCAGCGAGTCGCAACGGCTTTCGCGAATGATCAATACGTTCCTCTCCGTTGCCCAACTTGAAGCCGGCGACAAACAGGAGGTCTTGAAGATTCCGCTCAAGCTGGACGATGTAGTGCGGGAGACGGTAGCCAATCTTCAGCCTGTCGCCAAGAAAAAGCGCATTCGCCTGGTCGAACAGCCGCCGGCACGGATACCGCCGGTTGCGGCAGACAAAAGTTTGATTACGCAGGTGGTGACGAATCTGGTCGAGAACGCCATTAAGTACAGCCCGGAGCGCACCACGGTGACAGTTTCGACCGCGCTTGAAGCCGATGCTGTGCGTGTCTCAGTCGAGGATCGCGGCTATGGCATTCCGCCCGAATCAATCGACCGCATCTGGGAAAAGTTCTATCGCATTGCGCGGGACGGTCATGAGAAAGATGAAGATTCAACCGGGCTCGGTCTCTCCTTCGTGCGCGAAGTGGTAGAGCAGCACGGCGGCGCGGTGGCGGTGGAGTCCGAGGTCGGGCGCGGCTCGAAGTTCAGCTTTACCTTGCCGAGATTGTGAGTGTCTCTCCACTCACTGCGCTCCCAACTAATGAAAAGAATCTTCGTTTATTCGGTTTCAGCAATTGCTATTCAGGCCGCCCTGATTTGTTTGGCAATTGTGCTTTCCTGGGCGCTGCACAGTGAATCCCCGGCAGTCGCAATTCTTTACGCTTATTTGCCGACAATTCTGCTTGTTGAGCACACCGGAAACTTCGTGGGCTGCGCTAACATGATCGAACCGCTTTTTTACGGTGTACCGTTAGGGGTTCTCGTTTATAGCGTTGCCGCGAGCCTGACCGTTATTGGAATCAAACGAATGAATAAATTAAACGAAGATGTCGGCAAGGGCTAATCAAGCCGATTGATGGTTCCTCTGCAATTCTTCGCTCCGCAATAGCATCGCTTCCTATCTGAGTGCAGTGTCTCTTCGTAGTCGATCGTAATTTCTTCGCCTGCCTGGATATCGCGTAGCGCGAAGAAGAGTATGTGGCCGTACAGGATCTTCATATAGGCATTCGGGTCGCAAGAGTGATTGATGTAGTGCGTGCCATTGCCGCCGCGGCTGCCGTCCAGGCTCCAGCGATGATCGATGGCGCAGATCCGCAACACCCGGCGATTCTGTCCTCGCCGCGTAGCCTCGGCGTCAGGAATTAGCTCGCCAGTGTATTCGGCAATCTTTTTCCCACGGGAAAAGCGATACCTAGCGAAACAGCCTTTGCCGTTGATCGCCGATCTCTGAATCGCCAGGCCCGGCGCCAATTTGAGTTGCATAGAAGAACGAAGAAACAACCGCGGATCAATTGTTCCAGCAATATTAGCACGATGATCTTGCGGTGGATGTATGCGATACTCATCCAAGATATGTTTGGAAATATTGGTGAACGAGTTCGCAGTCGTATCTTCATCATGGCCTGTCAGGCTGGGGCAATCATTGCTTGCGGGCTGATGCTTGCGCCATGCAGTATTAGATCTGAAATCGTCGCCCAATCCGCGCGAGCAACACCGTCTCCGGCGGCTGCCCCGCTGTTGACGCGCACGACTACGCGCCATGAAACGCGCCGCTTTGGCTACGGAGGCATGGTAACAATCGTCGGCCCTCCAACCGGCTCGATTGCGATTGAGGGATGGCAGCGAAATGAAGTAGAAATCTTCGCAGACATAGAATGGCGTGCGAACACTGAACAGGATCTGACACGCCTGGCGGCCATCGAGAATTTTGTGATTGACGAAGATGCCGATCACTTGCGCATCCTGACTTCGGGCACGCATGACAAAGCGTTCATGAAGCGCTTTGCGAAGGGGTTTCCGAAAAAACTCATAGGCCTGCCGTGGAAAATTAATTACCGCATCAAGGTCCCGATCTCCACGGACCTGGAAATAAACGCCGGCAATGGGCCGCTCCAGCTTTCGGGGGTCGAAGGCGCAATTCGGATTAATGCAATTGAAAGCGATGCGACGGTCACGCTTACAGGCGGTCTGGTGTCCGTTACCGTGCTGCGCGGCTCAATCAAACTCGACATTCCTGCTCGCAGTTGGCGCGGCCAGGGCGCCGAGGTGCGGCTCGCCACGGGAGAATTAACCATCGGGCTTCCCCCGGGCTTTAGCGCGGATATCGATGCCGACGTTCTGCGACTGGGAACGATCCAAAACGATTATCCGGATCTTCAGCCGCGGGAGCGGGGAAGCATCACGACGCGCTCGATGCGAGCGCGCGCTGGTGCCGGCGGCGCAATGCTCAGGTTCACGCTGGGTGATGGGACGCTGCGCATAAAGCAGATAAGTGTTGAGCGTCCGTGAAGTCGAGCCGCAGCGCCCGGCCTGTCAAAACACAAGCGAAACATTGAACGCTAGACTTTTCGCCTTGTGGCCTCCTGACTTCTGGCTTATGCTGTCGCGCTTTCAATGTCTTCCAGCTTATGATTTCGAGATTGGAATCTAAAAACAAAGAATGACAGTTAAATCAGATCGTTGGATCCGGCGCATGTCAGAGGAAGCGCAATTGATCCAGCCGTTCGAAGCAAAGCTGGTGCGCGAAATCGAGGGCCGCCGCGTCATCTCCGCGGGCGCGTCAAGTTATGGGTACGACATGAGGCTGGCCGACGACGGCTTTCGCGTCTTCTCGCCAATTCACGGACGCGAGATCGATCCCAAACAGTTCGATGAGTCGTCACTCGTCGAGCCGCCCTTGCGCACCGCCGAAGATGGGTCGAAATACTATTTGTTGCCGCCGCATTCCTATGCGCTCGGAGTGACTATGGAAACCTTCCGCATGCCGCGCAACGTCACGGGCATAGCCATGGGTAAGTCCACTTACGCGCGCGCCGGCCTGCTCGTTAATACCACGCCGCTCGAAGCCGGATGGACCGGCCGCCTGGTTGTCGAGCTGGCGAATCTTGCCGACTTGCCACTTCGCATCTACGTCAACGAGGGCATCGGCCAGGTCGTCTTTCTCGAATCGGATGAAGACTGCGACGTATCCTACGAAGACCGCGGCGGGAAGTATCAGGGCCAGACGGGACTGACTTACTCGCGCTTATAGTTCTTCCCCCCGATCAAACCCTGGGTTTCCTGCCGTCACTGGGGGGACCTCCGGCCCCGGAGCCTCAAAAAACCCTTGTGACTGGCTGCCCCTTGTGATAGGGTGCGCCGCACTCAAGGCGGATACTTGCTCTTCAACTCGGCTGATCCCGTGATCAGTCGGAGTTTTCCAATCCAAAAATCAGCTGCTCAACCATAGAGAAGCGGCTACACGTTTCGGCGGAGAAGAGACGATGCCCCAGGCAAAACCATCTCTAAACGGGGATTTGGCGGGCCAAACTGTGGAAGAAAATGACAATCTTTCAACTTCGCGGCGGAGTGTTCCGGTGCAGTTCCCGGCCACTCGTAAAGCAAAAGTTATCGCAAAGTTCCAGCCCAGGCGTCCGGTCATCATCGGGGAAGCTGCCTACACTGGGATGATGGCGGTCGAGGGCGGGCTCTGCGGACAGCTTGGGGCTAACGGCGGGGCTATAGATGTCCGGCAGCGAACCAGGAGCACCCAATTCGGATCCGGTCCGGAGTTGAATGGAGAGTTGATCTTCAAAGATATATTGCGGGTCAACGGACATATTGCCGGTTATGTTCAGTCCCTCCAGGGAACTCTGATAGTTGATTCGACGGCCCGCGTGGATGCCAATGTCGACGTTGCCGTAGCGGTAATCGGCGGCGTGGTGAATGGCGACATCGTGGCGCACCAGCGAGTTGAGCTGGGACCCGAGGCCAGGATTAACGGCAACATCTGGACACAATCGATCGCTATTCAGCCGGGCGCAATTTTTGAAGGAGTTTGCCGGATGCTTAAGAACGAAGAAGCAGTGGAGTAGTCTGCCGAGCAATAGATTCGGATCACGAGATGTACGAGCTGGAAATCAGGACAAGCGACTATCAGGAAGTCAGAAGGGCGCCGGCCGTTTCTTCAGAAGCGATGCCGCCTGGCGACATGCGTGAGCCATTTGAACGCTGGCTCGACAGCGTTAAAGCAGACCCTTACTCGCCCGACCCCGAGTTCGTTTCTGCGGCAGGGATTCAGCAGTTCGTTCAAACGCCCGCGCCATCAGAGACGCACTCCGAGTTCGCGGCCCCCTGCGAAATGAGCTTCAAGGGAACTCTGCACATTGACGGATATTTCACCGGCAACCTTCGCACGGATACAGGAACCGTGGTTCTGGAACCGAACGGCGAGATCAATAACGACATAGAGGTGGGCGTCGCAGTAATCCATGGGACCGTGGTGGGAAACATCAAAGCGCGGCAGCGAATCGAACTTGGCAGCGCGGCTCGGGTGATCGGCGATCTGTACACCCCTGCCCTTACGGTTGAGCCGGGCGCGATCTTTGAAGGGAAGTGTTATTTCCAGGAAGTATTAGGGAATGGGAACGGGCGACGTCACAAGAGCGCGTCTCGCCAGAGGCTCGATGAATCGGCGCGCGCCAAATATCCGCGAGCACGGCATAAGCCAAACGGTAAAGAATCAAAGGCAGCTCGAAAGGCAGCCGAGCGCCGATCGTCGACTTAAGATGCTAATTTCATTGCAATGCTGGACAGCGTTGCATGGTTTGTTTATATTTGTTTCCCGTTTAGACGGGACGACCACCAAAGGCCGGCTATCGAGCCTGGCCCTCAACCAATTCGCCCAAGGGATCGCGTGTTGTTTTGTTGCTTCAAACGGCCGTAAGGCATTTGTGACTCAAAGTCTCGCGACTATTACGATGGAGGTTATTCATGCTTAGAATGGGAAAAAACCCGAAAGAGAACGAGGAAGAGAGCTCAACGAGCCCTCAGGAAAATACACCTTACGGAGCGCCGCGCACATACTCTACTTATCAGGGTGGCGAGACGAACCCGCGACCCGGAACCGAGCCGGCCGTCAGCCCTAAGGCCCAGACGGAAAGCGAATCGTTGGCGCGCGAGATCAAAGACGGCACGCTCAGTGGCTTTGTCGGCAGCGGCACTGTGCTCACCGGCGAAGCGAATTTCAAGGCGATGCTGCGCGTTGATGGTCAGCTCTCCGGCCGCGTTAACTCCGAAACCGGAACTCTGATTGTGGGCAGCCACGGCCAGGTCGATGCCAATATCGAAGTGGCCATCGCCACGATCCATGGAACGGTAAATGGTGACATTATCGCTACGCAGCGCCTGGAACTGGGACGCGCCGCGAAAGTGAACGGCAACGTGCAGACGCCGTCACTGATGATCGAGCAGGGCGCTATCTTCGAAGGCAGCTGCAAGATGATTCAACCGAGCGCCGCCCTGGAGAAGGGCCGGAAGCGCGATTATCGCGCGCGCGAAGAAGCTAACGCGGTGGCAGCCGGCGCCGGCGCCATGCAGACGATCAGCGTCGATACCACCTCGGACACGAGCGACATATCCAGCGTTTCCGAGGTCGCAAGCTAGTAGGACAGACTTTCCAGTCTGTCACCACTGCTGCACAGCTATCGGACGCGTTGCTTGAACAGTTAACTCCCCATTCAAAGGGCGGACTTGTCCGCCCTTTTCCTTTTACGGTAGTGCTCTAAATTTGTATTTGCTCCCCTGCTCCCTCCCTCTGGGAGGGTTGGGGAGGGCTTGGCGGGTCAACTCCGTCCCAAGAAATACGCGTGGCCTCGATGGCCGCGCGTATTTTCAATGATGTCACTCTTCACCGGGACTAGAATTACCGCGCCGATATCCATTTAGGTCAGAGGATTTGGTGTACCGGGTTCAGGTATTCGAGGACAGCGCGCGGCCATCGAGGCCGCGCGTTAATAAAACGTTTTATTGATTCCCCGCAGGCCCTCTCCCTGACCCCCTCCCACAAGGAGGGGGAAAGAGAAATCAGGAACTACTCTTTTCCTGATCGCAAGTACTCCAGGTCGAATTCTGGCATTGCCGCTTTTCTTTTTGCGCCCGCGCGCATTAAGCTGTAGCTCAACACCATGAGACGTCTTCAAATTCTATCCGCGGGCCTTTTGCTAGTCGCCATCTCGGTTACCGGGTTGGCACAGCGGAGGAATTCACCTGGGCGGACTTCAGCCGGTGCGATTCCAACCGGCGTGCTGTTGCGAATCATCAAGGCGGAAGATGAGCGTCGCTGGAGTGATGACCTGAGCGCGCTACTAACAGACCAGAATGCACAGGTGCGCCGGCGCGCGGCCCTGGCAGCAGGGCGCATCGGCGACGACCGCGCTGTTCCCTCCCTGGCTGACATGGTGCTAACGGACAGGGACGTGGACGTGCGGCAAATGGCAGCGTTTGCGCTGGGTGAAATTGAATCACCCGGGGGCGGTTATGCGCTGACTTCTGTTTTGAAGAATACGAGCGCTCCGGGACGCGCGCGTGCGGTCGAGGCGCTGGGGAAAATCACTGCTGCGATGGCGAACAGCGTGCCGGCGCCGGCCGGTCAGAGCGCTACAACTAAAACGGAAGACGATCGCCTGGACATTTTCAGAGCAGCAATTTTCGACGCCCTGAGATTTGAAGTCGAACGCCGTTCGGCGCCCGATAGGCTGACGATTCTTCTCGGCTTAACCGCAGCCTTGCGCGCCAGACCTGAGGGGGCCGGGCCATTAATCGCTCAATTTCTTTCCTTCCCTGATCCGCGGATTCGCGCGGACGCTTTGAACACACTCAGCCGGTTGAAATTCAAAGAAGGCAACGAGCAAGCGCGCAAGTTGCTGATCGCCGATCCTGATCCCATTGTGCGCGCCAACGCCGCACGGGTGCTCGGTGCAACTGAAGACAAAGCTGCGTTCGAGGCACTGCTCGATCGCGCGCTGAAGGATACTGATTTGCGCGTCCGCGTCAGCGCGATCCGGGCGTTGGGTAGTTTGAAAGATGCCCGCGCGACGGAGCCGCTCCTCCAGCGCGCATCTCGTTTATCGGTCCGAAATCCTCGAGGGCGGCCCACCGAGGCGAATGAAGTTTTGGAATTGGCGACGGCACTGGGCAGGATCGCGCAGGGAACACGAAACGTGGAGCTGCTCTCCTGGTTGAAAGTAACTCGCGAGACCTTTGATCATACCGCACCAGAATTAGAAATCGCGATCGCGCGTGTATCCCCGTTAGCGTCTGTCGCCGCTTTTAGCTCAGATTCATTAACCGAAAGAAAATTTGAGGAATCAATTGTATTGAATTGGAAAGCTGGTTCGAGTCGAGCTCAAGGGCTCGGTGAGATTGCCGCTTTTCCTAATGCTACCAAAGACAACAACCTCTTTGGGATGATGGCTAAAGCCAAGCTGCGGGCGATGCTCGACTATCGTAATTCCGGAATCAGAACAAACAGGCTGATAGCCGGGCATTCTGAATACGCTATTCCCGACGTCCTTCGCGCGTTTGCGGCATTCAAGTCAACCGACCTAAGAGACGTGCTATTGAACCATCTTAAGGAATCAGATGTGATCACTCGTGCTACAGCAGCCGAGCTGCTAGGCGAGCTTCCACCTGATGAAACCAACGTCCGCGCATTGACCGCAGCATTGCCCGCGGCGATGGCGGACAAGGATTTGAACGACGCGGCGCTGGCTATCCTGGATGCCCTCGGAAAGCAGAAGACTGCCACCGCTAATGAGGCAATCAAGACTGCACTCGATTCTCCCGATCATTTGCTGCGCCGGAAGGCAGTCGCGCTTTTGAAAGCGAATGGAGTTGGCGATTTCTCGTCACGCATCGGAACCGTGAAGACACGCAACACCAACGCTGATTATCGACGGGCAATTGCACGCATCGGCAAGCATGTGACGGCGACCGTTGTCACCAGCAAGGGATCGTTCACAATCGAATTCCTGCCTGAAGACGCGCCTTTGACAGTTGATAATTTTGTCCAGCTTGCGCGCAAAGGCTTTTTCAACGGGCAGACGATTCCGCGCGTGGTGCCCAACTTTGTGGTTCAGGCGGGCGACCCCCGGGGCGATC